>CAZDGH010000247.1:0-9032 GCA_964504805.1 uncultured Myxococcales bacterium
GCGCGGCGAGCGCGAGCGAGCGGCCGAGGGTGAGCGCGAGGCGGCGGGCGCCGGCCTCGACCCGCGCCGGATCCTTCGGACCCACCTCGGCGAGCCAGGAGGCGGCGTGGTCGGCGGCGGCGATCGCGGCGCGGCCGGCCTCGGCGAGGCGGGCGTCGGTGGCGGCGCGGGCGAGGCCGGAGATCCGCTCGAGCAGGTGCGGGAGCGAGCCCTCCTTGACGATCGCCCGGAGCACGTCGAGCGAGAGCACGTTGGTCGTGCCCTCCCAGATCGAGAGCACCTGCCCGTCGCGGAGCATCGGCGGCACCATCGTGTCCTCGACGAAGCCGGCGCCGCCGAAGGCCTCGAGGGTCTCGCTGCCGACGGAGACGGCCTGCTTGCCGGTGGTCAGCTTCGCGAGCGGCGTCATCAGCCGGAGCAGCGCGCTCTCGGCCTCGGTCGCGCCGCCGTCCTCCTCCTTGCCGAGGAGCTCCACCGCCTCGGCGACCAGGTGGAACGCCGCCTCGTACTCGGCCTGCATCGCCGCCAGGGTGTCCTGGTGGAGCGGCTTCTCGGAGAGCGCCGCGCCGAAGGCGATCCGCCGCCGGGCGTAGTCGCGGGCCATGGCGATGCCGCGGCGCATGGTGGAGACCGCGCAGAGCGAGTTCCACAGCCGGGTGATGTTCAGCATCGGGGTGATGGCCCGGACGCCGTCCGAGAGCCCGGCGACCGCGATCGCCGGCGTGCCGACGAGGTCGAGCTCGGCGGTGGGCAGCTTCTTCGTGCCCATCTTGTCCTTGAGGCGGTTCACCAGGATGCCGTTGCGGCGGCCGCCCTCGCCGAAGACCTCCACGTAGAAGAGCGCGAGGCCCTTGCCGCCGGGGCCGTTGCCCTCGGGGCGCGCGAGGGTGAGCGCCATCTCGCTGGTGGCGGCGCTGGTGAACCACTTGTTGCCGTGGAGCTTCCAGCCGTCGCCGTCCTGCCGGGCGACGGTCTCGGTGAGGCCGACGTCGGAGCCGCCGGCGCGCTCGGTCATCCACTGGCCGCTCGTCCACGCCCGGTGCGGATCGCGGCTGGTGAGCCGCGGCACCGCGCGCTCGACGAGGGCCGCGTGCTTGTGCGCGAGCAGCGTCTTCGCCGCGCCGTCGGTCATCGCCAGCGGGCAGGTGTAGACCTCGGACGCCGGGTGGAAGACGTGGATCAGCGCGGCCTGCGCCTTGCGGCCGTGGGGCCCGTGCTTGCGCTCGTAGGGCGTGGCCACGAGGCCGTGCACCGCGGCGAGGCGCGCGGCCTCCTTCCACACGGCGGTGTGGACGATCTCGTCGACCCGGTTGCCCCACGCGTCGTACGGGACGTGCCGCGGCTCCTCGAGCCGGGTCTCCTGCTGCAGCCGGAAGAGCTTGCCGGCGGCGAGGGCGCCGAGCTCCTCGAGCGACGGGTCGATGGCGCGGCGCACCTCGTCGGGCACGGCGCGGCGGAGCCAGGAGAGGAGGACGCGATCGTCGTGGAGCTGGTGGGCCAGCTCGAAGGGCTGCTGGAGGAAGGCCATGCGTCGATCTCGGGGAGCGGACCGGCTACTGTCAAGGAACCCCATGAGCGAGACACCTGACGCCGGTCGTACCGAAGGGACCGCCGCGCCGGCGGCCGAGGCGCCGCCGTCCGACGCGCTCGGCTGGGAGACGCGCGCGTCCACGTTCGTGCCGCTGCTCAAGGCGGCGTGGGCGCTCGCCGCCCGGCCGAAGGCCACCTGGAAGGACGTGCCCCGCGGCGGCGGCTGGGCGGATCCCACGCTCTTCGCCGTGCTCGCCGGCCTCGCCGACGTGGCGGTCTACGCCGGCGCCGCCGCGGTCGTCGTCCAGGACGAGGTGCGGCACGCCTCGGGCAACCCGTCGCGGTTCTGGGCGGCGTGCGCCGCGGCGCTCGCGGTGGCGACGGCGTGGACGCTGCTCGCGCTCGCCGGCGGCGCGCTCACCTCGGCCGTCGAGCGCTGGCTCCTCCGCCGGAGCGGCGCGACGCCGACGTGGGGCGAGGTGTACCGGCTCTGGGGCTACAGCCAGGCGCCGGCGCTGTTCTCGCCGGTGACCTCGGTGGTCGGCGCCTGCTTCGTGCCGGGCCTCACCTCGCTCTGGCAGCGCTGGTCGCGGGCCCGGGCGTACGAGGCGCACTACGGGCTCGGCCTCCGGCGCGCGGCGTTCGTGGCGCTCGCGCCGCTCGCCGCCTTCGTCCTCCTCGCCGCCCTCGGCCTCGGCGCCGCGATCGCGATCGACGAGCTGACGTGACCCCCGGCGGCGCCCCGACCATCGACGCGCCGTGCCCGCGGCACCCGCACCTGCCGGCGACGTTCGCGTGCGCGCGGTGCGGCAGCTTCGGCTGCCCGACCTGCGCGGTGGCGACGACCTGGGGCCCGATCTGCATGCCGTGCGCGGCGAAGGCGACCTCGGGCGTGATGCCCGGCACCTTCACCTGGGAGGAGCGCGAGGCGCACGGGCCGCTCGGGGCGTTCTTCAAGACGGCGTGGTCGCTCTCGGTGAAGCCGAAGGCGACGTGGCCGTTCGTCCCGAAGGACGGGCCCCTCGGCGACGCGACGCTGTTCTCGTTCCTCTCCTGCGTCCTCGACTACGCCCTCTGGATCCCGCTCTTCGTGCTGGTGGGGATCGTCGGCGTCCTCGACGACAGCGGGCCGAAGGAGCTCGACCCGATCCCGTTCACGCTCGGCGGCATCCTCGGGGTGGTGGCGTGGATGGCGGTGGCCGCGTTCGTGGTGAACCCGCTCGTCGCCGTGCTCGAGCACGCCGCGCTGAAGCTCTTCGGCGCCACCGGCACGCTCCGCGAGACCTACCGCGCCGTCTGCTACAGCCAGGCGCCGGGGATCCTCGGCACCTTCACCGCGCTCGTCGGGATGGGCTGCTGCGTCCCCACGGTGTCGCCGTTCTGGCAGCGCTTCGTCCGGGCGCGGGCCTACGAGGCCCACTTCGACGTCTCGTACGGCGCGGCGCTGGCGGTGGTGTGGGTGATCCCGATCGTCGGGTTCGCCGTCGCCGTCACCGCCGTCGCGGCGGCGACCGTCTTCTACGCGGGCGACGCGTCGTAGCCGGCCGCTGGGGCATGGCCGCTCCAGGCGTGTACAGCGCCTGAACACCTACCTCATCCCACCATGTGCGCCTACGTGCGCCTACCGGTGATCTCAGGTGGTTGGGAGGATCTCACCTACCGGCACCTACCTGGTACGACATCTGCACAAGCGGCGGCGCGAACGCGAACCCGGAGCGACCCCGTGAAGAAGCTCGCCCTCGCCACCCTCACCGCCCTCATCGCCGCCGCCTGCGGCGGCGAGGCGACCGTCGAGGCCCCGGCCCCCGGGCCGACCACCGAGGCCGACGCGAAGAACTTCTCGTCCGACGTCGCCACGCTGCTCGAGTTCGAGTTCGACGGCGAGCTCCTCGCCTCGTCCTCGTGGGACGCCGAGGGCCAGGTCGAGGCGCAGCTCCTCTACACGGTGGGCCACCTCAACGGGAACCGCGCGGTGGCGCGCCTCGACAAGATCACGGTGACGAACGTCCGCACCGAGGCCGCGGGCGGCGGGAAGACCAAGATCTCGTACCGCGCGAAGCTGCCGGTGGCCTGGGGCTCGAAGACGAACCTGCCGACGAGCTACCAGCTCAAGCTGCCGCGGGACGTCTCGTCGTCGGGCCAGGAGGCGTTCGCCACCAAGTACGGCCACGACTGCGTCGACTACGGCGCGCACGACGTCGACGCCGGCTCGATGTTCTACTACTACCGCCCGAACGCCCGGTCCTGCCGCCTCGACGCGGGCGACGTCGTCGAGCTCCGCGCCACCGCGACGGTCTCCGCCGAGAACACCAGCGGCAAGTACCCCGAGTACCACAAGGTCTGGGAGGACGGCCGGCTCGAGGTCGTGGCGATCTTCGGCAAGTACGAGGACGGCGCGACCACCGACGCGGACGCCGGCATCGACGCCTACGACTCCTTCGTCGCCTCGATGAAGCGCGAGCTCCGCTCGGCGAACCTGGTCACCACCCCGGCGACCATCCCGGCGAGCCCGGGCGTCGGCACCCCGGACGTGACCTTCGAGGGCACGCTCCCGGGCGGCAAGAAGGTGAAGGTGACGGCGCTCCTCGTCGACAACGTCCGCACCGCGCCGGCGTCGTTCTACGAGCGCTACGAGGCGCTCTCCACCACCGCCGACGTCATCTTCTACAACGGCCACGCCGGCCTCGGCGCCAACGTCCGCGCCCTCGCCTCCCGCGGCCGCTTCGTCGCCGGCAAGTACCTCATCCTCTTCATGAACGGCTGCGACACCTTCGCCTACGTCGACGGCTCGCTCGCCCAGTCCCGCGCCCGGCTGAACCCGGACGACCCGACCGGCACCAAGTACCTCGAGTTCGTGACCAACGCGATGCCGGCGTTCTTCTCGAACATGAGCGACTCGTCGATGGCGCTCATCCAGGCGCTGCTGAAGCACGACGCGCCGAAGACCTACTCGCAGATCTTCTCCTCGATCTCCTCGAGCCAGGTCGTCGTCGTCACCGGCGAGGAGGACAACGTCTACGTCCCGGGCTACGGCCAGGGCGGCGGCGGCTCCGGCGGCACCGCGGGCGCTTTCGCGGGGATGCGCGAGCAGGGCCAGGTCGACGGCGGCGAGGAGCTCCGCTACGAGACCCCGGCGGTCGCCGCGGGCAAGTACACGGTGAAGCTCACCGGCACCGGCGACGCCGACCTCTACGTGAAGGTCGGCGCGCAGCCGACGACCTCGTCGTACGACTGCCGCCCCTACGCCTCCGACTCGAACGAGACCTGCGAGGTGACGGTCACCGGCACCCAGAAGATCCACGTCTCGGTCTTCGGGTACGCGGGCTCGAGCGAGTTCACGATGACCATCGAGGGCGCGGGCGCGCCGCCGGCCGGCCCGCAGCCGTGGACCGGGATCGACGAGTCGGGCACGGTGTCGAAGGGCCAGGAGAAGCGCTTCACCGCCGCGGAGCTCCCGGCCGGCTCCTACGTCTTCGCGATGACCGGCTCCGGCGACGCCGACCTCTACGTGAAGGTCGGCTCCGCCCCGACGACCTCGTCGTACGACTGCCGCCCCTACGACTCGAGCTCGAACGAGACCTGCACCGTGGACGTGCCGGCCGGGGCGACGGTCCACGTGATGGTGCGCGGCTACGCCTCGTCGTCCGACTACCGGCTCGTCGGCCGGGTGAAGTAGCCGGCGCGCTCCGGGAAGTTGGAGGGGACGGAGGGCCGCCCGGGAGACCGGGTGGCCCTCCATGTTCCTGGGAGTGTGCGGCGCCTGCCGCCGTGCGATCGTCCGGCCGGACCTCACACCCGGAGACGACGACGATGCGGAACACCTGGGCCCTGGCGCTGTGCCTCTCCTTCTCGCTCGCGGCGCTCGGCTGCGGCGGCGACGACGACGGCGGCGACGAGGGCGGCGGCGCGGGCGGCGGCGACGGCGGCGGCGCGGCCTGCAACGACTTCCCGGAGCAGGGCGCCGGCATCCCGGAGCTGGCCGGCACCGGCACGCCGCCCGACATGGCCGGCGGGACCATCGAGGACGGCACCTACCTCCTGACCTCGCGCTTCGACTACTCGGGCGGCACCTGCGAGTGCACCACCCACGGCACCTGGCAGATCTCCGGCGGCGGCACGCAGCTCGAGGCGGCGATCCGCAAGGTGCCCGACCCGGCGACGCGGCTGAGCGCGACGATCGCGACGAGCGGCACCGAGCTCGTCCTCACCTTCACCTGCCCCGGCCCGCAGGCGATGACGTTCGCGTACACGGCGACCGCCACCGAGCTCACGCTCTGGAACCCGGAGAAGCAGCAGCTCGAGACCTACGCCCGGCAGTAGGCCGCCTACGCGAAGTTCGTCCGGCGCAGGTGGTCGCCGACGTAGCGGTACTTGTGCAGCGGCATGAGCCGCCGGTACAGCCACTGCACCGGCGGCGCCATCCGGTAGTGCGCCTGCCACACCTGGTAGCCCTCGAGCGCGAGCAGCGAGGGCACCCGGAGCAGCTCGCCGAAGTCGGTGCCGATCCGCGGGTTGGCGATGGCGGCGGCCGTCCGGCGGGCCGCGCGCGCCGGCGTGTAGAACGAGAGCGCCAGGCGGCGGATGCCGGCGCGGAGCTGCTCCGGCGTCATCTGCTTCGGCCGCACCACCACGTGGTCCTTGCCGCGGTAGCGCGTGTAGTCCTCGGTGAGGAGGCGGCCCTCGCGCTTGTACTTCTTGAACGCGGGCGTGCCGGGGAACGGGATCTCGGTGGTGAAGCTGCAGTGCATGAGCCGGCTCTTGTCGAGGAAGGCCAGCGTCTCGTCGAAGATGTCGGGCGTGTCCCAGTCGAAGCCGAACATCCAGTTGCCGCTCGGGAGGATCCCGACGTCGAAGATGTTCTGGATCACCTCGAGGTAGCCCTCGGCCGACGCCTTCTTGCCGGTGCGATCCAGGGTCATCTGGTTCACCGACTCGTAGCCGGACGACAGCAGCGTGCAGCCCGCCTCCTTCGCGAGGCGCAGGTCGTCGACGTCCCGCGAGAACTCGTGGCGGGCCTGCATGCCGAAGGGCACCCGCTCCTTGCGCAGGGCCTTGAACAGCTCCCGCGCCCAGTCGAGGTCGCCGGGCAGGTTGTCGTCGACGAAGTACATCGCCCGCGTCGCCTTCGGCCGGCGCCGGATCTGCTCGACGACGTGGGCGATCGGGTAGGTGCGGTACTTCCGGGTGATCCGCTTCGAGAAGCAGAACGAGCACGCCTCGGGGCAGCCGCGGCTCCCGATCACCGGGAAGTAGAACTGGCTGTGCCGGTCGAGCTTGAGCAGGTCGATCCGCGGCTGCGGGAGCGTCGAGAGGTCGATCTCCGGCTCGCGGTAGACGCCGCCGACCTTCGAGGGATCCGAGAGGAACTGCTCGCAGATCTTCATCCAGGCCGGCTCGCCCTCGCCGACCACCACCGCGTCGGCGTGGCGGAGCGCCTCGTCGGGCATCGCGGTGGCGTGGTGGCCGCCGAGCACCACCGTGGCGCCTCGCTCGCGGTACAGCCGGGCGAGCGCGTAGGCGGCGTCGATGCTCGGGGTCGAGGCGGTGATCCCGACCAGGTCCACCGGCTCGTCGAGGAAGAGCCGCTCGCGCAGCACGTCGACGATCGAGATGTCGAAGCGGTCGGGCGTCACCGCTGCGAGGGAGGCGAGCGTGAGGGTCGGGACCTCGAGCTCCCAGGGAATCGTGATCAGCTTCACCCGCGGTCGGCGCGTCAACGGAGTCCTTTCGATCGGATTCAGCGGGACCTAGGACCACGAACCGGCTGCGCAAGGCCGCAGGGGCTGCGCGGGATCATGCCTCGAACGAAGCGCTTGCACGGTCGGCGGGCGCGATCCTGGGCGAGAGTGCGGGCACCGCCGTTGCACCGGACGACGGCGCCCCAGCCCGGAGAGCTCGGATCCCGACCCGGACGCCCACCCGCGACGCGCCGACCGGCGGCCCCCGCGCCGCGCGGAACCCGTACGCCCGGTGGCGGCTCGCGGCGCTCGTCGCCGTGCACCTCGCCATCGGAGCGCACGTCGCCCACTTCCTCGTCGCCGGCCGGAGCCTCGCGCCGCTCGAGCTGAACGAGGCGCTCCACACGCTCCACGCCGGCGTCGTCACCGCCGGCGTCCTGCTGCTCGGGCTGGCGGCGCTCTCGGTGCTGGTCGTCGGCCGCTTCTTCTGCGGCTGGGCGTGCCACCTGCTCGCGCTCCAGGACGGCTGCGCGTGGCTGCTCCGCAAGCTCCGCTTCGTGCCGCGGCCGTCCCACGCGCGGGCGCTCGCGCTGGTGCCGCCGGCGGCGATGCTCTACCTGTTCGTCTGGCCCGAGGTGGACCGCGCCCTCGACGGCCGGCCGCGGCCGCCGCTCCGGATCCTCGGCCCCGACGACGGCTTCGCCTCGTTCGTCTCCGACGACTTCTTCCGGAACCTGCCCGGGCCGGGCATCGCGCTCGCGACCTTCGCGGTGTGCGGCGCGGCGATGGTGGTGCTGCTCGGGACGAGGAGCTTCTGCCGCCACGCCTGCCCGTGGGGCGCGCTGTTCTCGGCGGCGGATCGCCTCGCGCCCGGGCGGATCGTCGCGACCGGCGACTGCAGCGGCTGCGGCGCCTGCACCGCGGTGTGCGACTCGCACGTGAAGGTGCACGAGGAGGTGGCGCGGCACCTCCGGGTGGTGAGCCCCGCCTGCCTCAAGGACCTCGACTGCGTCGCCGCCTGCCCGACCGGCGCGCTCCGCTTCGGCTTCGGCAAGCCGGCGCTCCTCACCCGGGCGTCGCGGCGCGAGCCGCTGCCGTGGGGCGAGGAGCTCGCCCTCGGCGCGCTGGTGCTCGCCGGCGTGCTCGCGCTCCGGGGCCTCTACGGGAAGGTCCCGTTCCTGCTCGCGCTCGGCGCGGCGATCGCGGCGGCGTGGCTGGTGGTGGTGGCGGCGCGGCTCGCCCGGGGCGCGGCGCCGCGGCTCGGCAAGCTCTCCGCGGGCCGCGGCGGCCGGGCGGCGCTCGCGGCCCTCGGGGTCCTCGCGGCGCTCTTCCTGGCGCAGTCGGGGTGGGTGCGCTTCCACGAGCGCCGCGGGCTCGAGCGGCTCGAGGCGGCGGCCCGCGGATCGCGCGACGCGGCGGCGCTCGAGGCCGCGCTCGCCGATCTCGACCAGGCGGCACGGTGGGGCCTCGTCCGCCCCGGCCTCGGCGAGCTGCCGCGGCGCTCGTGGCAGCGCTCCGAGGCGCACCGCGCCCTCGGCGATCTCCGCGCGGCGTCGGGCGATCGCGCCGCGGCCCGCGGCTCGTACGAGGCGGCGGTCGAGGCCGATCCGTCGTCGTCGGTCGCGCGGATCGCCCTCGGCACGGCGCTCGCCCGCGAGGGCCGGCTCGCGGAGGCGGAGGACGCGCTCGAGGCGGCGCTCGAGCGGAACCCGGACAGCGTCGCGGCGGCGCGGGCCCTCGAGGCCGTGCGCGCCGCGCGGCAGCGAAAGGAAGGCGCGCGATGAGGTGGCTCGTGACGATGGCGGCGCTCCTGGCCTCGGCGCC
>CAZDGH010000248.1:0-8964 GCA_964504805.1 uncultured Myxococcales bacterium
CGAGCTGCAGGGTGAGCGTCGAGGCGCCGGAGACCACGCGCCCGCGCCGCAGGTTCAGCGCCGCGGCGCGGACGATCGCCAGCGGGTCGACGCCGGGGTGGTAGCGGAAGCGCTCGTCCTCGAGGGCGACGAGCGCCTCGACGTAGGCCGGGTCCACCGCCTCGAGCCGCGCCGCGATCCGGTAGCGGTCGTCGGGCGAGAGGAAGACGTGCGCGGGCGTGCCGTCGCGGAACTCGACGACCTGCGACGGCGCGGCGCGGAGGCGCGCCGGCAGCGGCACGACGTGCGCCGCCACCAGCAGCGCCGCCGCCCCCACCGCCGCCAGGGCCGCCCCGGCGGCGGCCGCCCTCTTCGCGAAGCGCCGCACGAGGCTCGCTCCTAGTCGACGTACCGCTCCCAGGGTCCGGACACGGTGACGATCCCGCCGGCCTCGCGGGCCCAGATCCGCGGGTCGTACATCGCCTCGACCTCGACCGGCGGCGCCACGAACGAGCCGCTCGTCACCGCGCGCAGCGCGTAGACGACCTTCTTCGACTCGCCGCGCTCGAGGCTGCCGAACACCGCCAGCCGGTCGTCACGTACGTCGAGGTAGTCGGCGCTCCAGAGCTGGTCCCCGTCGACGAAGGAGACGGCGCCGCCACGCCCGAGCCGCGGGTTCTCGATCTCCCAGCCCGCCGGGAAGCGATCCACCAGGGCGAGGTTCGACACCTTCTCGCCGGTGGTGTTGGTGACGGTGATCTCGGTGAAGACCATGTCGCCGAGCGCGAGCGCGCCGCCGCGGACGTCGAGCTCGCTCCCGCTCGAGTCGACCCAGCGGCGCTTCACCACCAGGCCCTCGCCGCCGACGCGCCAGTCGGCCTTCTCGCGCACGCCCTCGCTGGAGAGGACGAGGAACAGCTTGCCGTCGGGCTTGCCGCCGACGTCGAGGGTGAGGCTCTTCGCCTCGCTGGCGCGGGCGAGCGCGTAGGTGACGTCGGCCGACTTCTTCGCCCCCGCCACCACCGGCACCGGCTTCGCCGCCTTGCCGTTCACCGCCAGGCTCACCGGGCCGAACTGGCTGGCGTTGCCGGCGACGCGCTTGCCGAGGCCGGTGATCGACCACGACAGCTCCTGGGTCGTGTACCAGCCGCTGGCGTGGGCGCGCAGCCCCTCGGCGACCATGTTCGCGAGCGTCTCGCCGGACGGGTCCGAGCCGAAGAGATCCTGGAAGGTGGAGAGCATGAAGGCGCGGCGGCGGCGGTCGGAGTAGAAGGTCCAGCCGTTCTTGCGCTCCTCGAGGATCGCGCTGGTGTCGGGGTGCTTCAGCTCCTTCTCGTAGCGCCGGTCTCCGGCGAGGAAGAGCGCGGCCTGCAGCATGTAGCGGTGCTCCGCCTTCTCGCCCTTGCCGTCCTTGGGCAGCCCGTCGAGGAGCCGCTGCACCCGCGCCTTCTTGCCCTTGCCCGCGAGCGCGAGCACGTACTGGACGTAGGGCTCGTGGTTGCCGCGCCAGGAGTCGTAGGTGCCCTTCTCGGCGATGCCCTCGAGCCACGCCACCGCCTCGTCGACGCGGCCCTTCGGCACCGGGTAGCCGAGCCTGGTGGCGTCGAGGAGCAGGTGGGTCGCGTAGGCCGAGCCCCACTCGGTGGGGTGGGTGTCGCCCGGCCAGTAGCCGAAGCCGCCCGACGGCGTCTGCATCGAGAGGATCCGGTCGATGCCGTGCTGGGCCATGTCCTCGATCTTCCCGGACGCGACCAGCTGCGGGTCCACCGACGGGAGCAGGCTCGAGAGCGCGAGCAGCGGCCACGTCGACGAGCTCGTCTGCTCGATGCAGCCGTACGGGTAGCGCACGAGGTACTTCAGGTGATCGAAGGCGTCGCCGTACGGGTTCGCCGTCACCCACAGCGTCGACTGCTCGGTGGTCGGCACCCAGCCCTCGAGGTACGGCGCGAGGTCCACGGTGCCGCCGGCGAGCTCGATCCGCTGGAGCCTGCGCGACTTCGGCGAGGCGGGCACGAACGGCACGTCGGCCTCCTCGTGCGACTCGTGGCCGCCGCCCCTGGCGACGACGCGGAACTTCGCGGCGCCGACCGACTTCAGCGCGCGGGCCCGGAACACCACCGTGCCCGAGGCCCCGTCGTCGAGCGAGAGCGCCTTCTCGCGCTTGCCGGCGAGGAGGATCGGCTCGCCCTCCTGCGCCGCCGGGTCGAGGCCGGGGTACGGCAGCGGCTCGGCGCTCATCGAGATCGTCACCTCCTGCTTCTTGCCGGAGAGGTTGGTGAGGAAGACCGGGATCTCGAGCTGGTCGCCGGCGCTGAGGAAGCGCGGGAGCGTGGCCTGGAGGGTGAGCGGATCGCGGACGGTGACGCTCGCCTGGGCGCGGCCGAGCTTCGTCGGGCCCGCCGCCACGGCCATCACCCGGAGCTGGCCGCGGTAGGTCGGCACCTGGAACTTCACCGTCGCCTTGCCGTCCTGGCCGACCGGCACCAGGCCGGACCACAGCGCCACCGGCTTCACCGGCTGCACCCGGCCCGGATCGCCGCCGGCGCCGTCGCCGCCGGTGGAGCGGCTGGCGTCGACCGGCGGGAGGAGCAGCGTCCAGCCCACGGTCTCGAAGGTCTCCACCCCGAGCGCGCGGGCGGTGAAGATCTGCGAGAGCGGATCGGGCGTCTGGAAGCGGGTGAGCTGGAGGATGCCCTCGTCGACCGCGGCGATCGTCGCGTAGGTGCCGGCCTCGGCGGGGCCGACGTCGAGCTTCACCTCGAGCTCGGTGCCGGAGCGGAGCTCCTTCGGCACCTCGAGCTTGGCGGCGTAGGTGAACGCCTCGGGCTCGACCTTCACGCCCTGCACGCCGAAGGCGCGGTCGGGCATGAACGACTCGGCCGAGTCGAGGTGCGGGTCCTTGACCACGAACGCGCTCACATAGACGTTCGGCGCGAACGACGGCAGCGTGAACGACCAGGTCACCTCGCCCGCCTGCACGTCGCGCCACTCGTGCTTCACCACGTGGTCGGTCTCGGCGGTGAGGAGCGCCCGACCTTTGTAGGGCGCCTGGAACTTCACCTCGGTCGCCTGGCCGACCCTGGTGCTCTTCGGCAGCTCGAGCGCGACCCAGGTCGGCTTCACCGGCTTCGGGGTGACGTCGACCCGGCTCTCGCCGGGCTCGTACCAGTAGTAGCGGCCCTGCCCCTGGACCTCGAGGTCGGTGCGAGCCTTGCCCGCCCTTGCGCGGACGAGGAACGCCGAGGCGTCCTCCTGCGGGGTGAAGCTCGCGGAGAACTTGCCGCCCTGCACCTTCACCTTCTCGCGCGACTCGACCACCGGCCGCTGGTAGCGCTGGTGCCGGCCGCCGCCCTCCTCCTCGTCCCACCACCAGCCGTACTCGTCCTCGAGCCGCACCAGCTCGAGCTCGACCTCGGAGACGTCGCCGGCGAGCCGTCCGCCCCAGTCGACGACGACGCCGCTCACCGGGAACGGCTTGCCCGCCTGGGCCTTCTTGGCGCCGCTCTGGAGGCCCACGTAGAACCGCTCCGGGTGCACCGCCACGGTGGCCTCGCCGACGGTGGTGCGGCCCGAGCCCGACTCGAACACCGCCGCCCTGGCGACGAGCTCGGCGGCGCCGGCGAAGCCGAGGGCGCCGTCCTTCGGCGTCGGGCAGGTGAGGCGCGCCTTGCCGGCCTCGTCGGTGGTGCCGGACGCGGCCCCGAGCGGGATCGGCTTCGGCTCCTTCTCGCCGCTCCAGACGCCGTAGGCGTAGTTGGCGTTCTCCTTGGGCTCGAACGTGCTCGGCCCGAGCTCGCAGGTGAGCTCGACCGGGTGATCGGCGGGGATGCCGCCGAAGAGGTAGCGCGCGTCGACGGCGACCTCGACGGCGTCGGTCGGCAGGTAGCCGTCGCGCGCCGCCTTCGCCTCGACCTTCATCCGCTCCGGGACGAACTCCTCGACCTGGAACGCGTAGCGCGCCACCGGCTTGTCGCCGGCGGAGAGCGTCACCTCGTAGCGGCCGGTGGGCGCGAACGAGGCGAAGGCGAGGTCGTACGAGACCATGCCGGCCTCGTTGGCGGTGAGGGTCACCTTCTTGAGCTCGCGGCTGCGCGGGTCGATCACCTTGAGCTCGAGCGGCATGCCCTGCTTCGGCGCCTTCTCCTTGGCGTCGCGGATCACCGCGGCGAGGTGGGCGGTCTCGCCGGGGCGGTAGACGCCGCGGTCGCTCCAGATCGAGCCGCGGTACGGGCGCTCCGACTTGAACGGCTCGCCGCCGACGCGGGCCTCGGCGATCTCCACCTCGAGGTCCTTGAACTTCAGGTAGGTGAGGTCGTCGCCGCGGGTGGCGACGAGCGCGAACGGCTCGGCGGGATCGAGCTCCGGCTTCGGGACGGCGATGCGGCAGCCGGCGGCGCCGTCGGCGCGGCAGGTGCCGACGACCTGGCCGCTCTTCTTGATCAGCTTCACCTCGACGCCGGAGAGCGGCGCCACGTCGTCGAGCCCGAGCGCCCACACCCAGAGCTCCTCGCCCCACGGCCGCTCGCGGGTGACGCCGCCGCGCTTGGCGACGAGGTGCATGTCGGTGAGCAGCACCCGGGCGGTGTCGCGGGCCGGGCCGCTCGCCACGGTGAGCTCGAGCAGGCCCTTGGTGCTCGCCGGGAGCTCGGCCGCCACGTCGAGCCAGGTGGTGCCCTGGGCGTCGGGCGCCGACTTCAGCGCCAGCTTCTGCTTGAGCACGATGTCGGAGGTGCGCTCGGTCGCGGCCTCGTTCTGGTCGTCGCTCATCCAGAAGACGAGGTTCTGCGGCGAGACCTGCCGCACCACCAGCTCGGCCTTCTCGACGTTGAGGTGCTGGATGGGGAGGCTCTTCCACGCCTTGCGCGGGAGGTAGCGGCCCTCGCTCACGAACGAGAGCTTCGGGCTGCGCGCCGGGAACGAGAACGAGCCCTGGTACGGCGCGCCGAGCATGCCGCCGTCCAGCGAGCGGGCGCCACCCTCGATCGTCACCGTGTAGCTGCCGCGCTTGAAGTCGCCGAGGATCCGGAAGCCGCCCTGCGACGGCGCCACCGAGACCTTCACCGCCGGCTTCACCCGGATCGCCTCGGCGGCGGCGGCGTCCTCGAGCATGCAGCGGCGCGAGATCCGGAAGTCGTCGCCGATGTCGGGATCCCAGTGGTAGCGCTTCTCCGGGACCGCGTCGTCGTCGCAGATCACCTCGAGGTAGTGGCCGCTCGGGCCCTCCTTGCGGACGACCTTGAGGATCGAGACCAGCTTCCCGGAGCCGAGGTCGAGGCGCTGGGTGCCGCCGCCCGCGCGCAGGTCGCGGCCGTGCATCTTCGCGCCGGGGGCGACCGTGACCTGCAGCTGGCTCTGCCGCGCGGGCTCGAGGAAGAGGCGCTGCAGCCGGAAGCGGACGACGTGGGGCTCGGGCGAGGTCTCGACGCGGAAGTCGCGGGCGGGGACGCCGTCGAGGGTGAAGGAGACGAGATCCTTCACGCGGCTCGGCTGCTCGACGCGGCCGCTGAAGACGACGTCGACCATCACGGTCTTGTTGGAGAGGTTCACGTCGGCGAGCGAGGCCCGGAGGAAGTCGAACTTCGGCGTCTTGAACTCGTACTTCCAGGCGTCGGGCGCCGGCGCCTCGACCACGCCCGCGGAGGTCTCCACCGCCTCGAGGGTGACCTGGTAGGCGGTCTCCGGCTGCAGCCCCGCGCGCGGCACGAAGGTGAGCGTGCTCGGCGAGGTGAAGGAGAGCGAGCCGGGCACCTCGGGCACGAGCTTCACCCGCGACTTCGAGGTGCGCACGCCGCCGTCGCGCTCGCGGAAGCGGTCGGGATCCTCGGTGCGCACCGGCCGCGCGAACTCGATCACGATCTTGTCCGGGATCACGAACGCCGGGCCGAGCTCGCGGATCGACGGGTCGAGCTCGCCGGCGGCGGGCGGCTTCTCGGCGAGCTTGGTGCCGCCCTCGCCGGTCGGCTCGCCGGGCGTCTCGACGCCGTCCTCGGTGGTGCCGACGCCCTCGCCGGGCTTCGGTCCGCCCTGGCAGTCGCAGCCGGCGAGGAGCGCCGCGAGGAGCGCGGCGGCGAGCGCCGTCCGCGGACGGAGCAGGTGGGAGCCCATGGCTTGGCCTCGAGGTCAGGAAGTGCGGCGGCAGGATACTGCGACGGCCGCCTCCGGCGGGGAGAGCAACCGTCGTGCCACGGAGGGCACCGTGCCGCGGCGCCGCGCAGGCGCGGTTCCTGGAGCGTGGCGGGCGGACGCGCGGCGGCGCGGACACGTCCGGCGTGGCCGCAAAGCCGCGCCCGCCTCGCTGCCTACGGACCGCCGACGACCCCGAAGCCGCCGGCCGGATCCGGCGTCGGGCTCGACCGCGCCGCGGCGGCGCCGAGGCCTGCCGCGCCGCCGGGGAAGACGAAGAGCTCGCCCGCGCCCGCGGTCGCGCCCGCGGCGGCGTCGAGCAAGCCGTCGCCGTTCCCGTCCCGGAGCGCGAGCGACGCGCCGAACGCGGTCGCCGTCGCGCCGGCGGGCCGCGGGACGGCGACGTCGGCCCCGGCGGCGGGGAGCAGGTACAGCTCGCCCTCGACGCCGACCGGCGCGCCGGCGAGCAGATCGGCGAGGCCGTCGCCGTCGACGTCGCCGGCGGCGAGGCGCCGGCCGAACCCGCTCGAGGTCCCGGGGGCCGGGTGCGGGATCGGCGACGGCGCGCCGGGCCCACCGGGTGCACCGGCGTGCAGGTAGGCGGTGCCGTCGCCGTCGAGGTCGGCGCCGACCACCAGGTCGGCGGTGCCGTCGCCGTCGAGGTCGGCGGCGGCGACCGAGACGCCGTAGCTCGCGCCCGCCGGCGCGGCGAGGACGGCGCCGGCGCCGAAGCCGGCGCCGCTGCCCGGGAGGAACGAGGCGCTGCCGGCGCCGCCCGAGGCGAGGTCGGCGTCGCCGTCGCCGTCGAGGTCCGCGGTCGCGAGGGCGAGGCCGAACGCGGCGCCGGCGAGGACCGCCGGCCGGTCGACGACGACCGGCGCGCCGAGGCCGGCGGCGGAGCCGGGGAAGCGCGCCACCGCGCCCACGTCGACATCGCCGCGGTCGAGGCCGGGCGTCCCCGCGAGCAGGTCGCGGGTGCCCTGCGCGGTGGCGAGGATCGCCAGCGAGGTGCCGAGCGCGGTGTTGGCGTCGCCGCCCGCCGGCGCGGCGTGGACGACGCCGCCGCCGAGGCCGGCGGGGCCGCCGGCGAACACGATGACGGTCCCGACGCCCGAGGCGGCGCCGGGCGCGCCGACGGCGAGGTCGCCGTAGCCGTCGCCGTCGAGGTCGCCGGCCGCCACCGCGGCGCCGAACGACGCCCCCGCTTCCGGCGCGGGCGAGGCCAGGGACGCGGAGGCGGTGGCCTCGAGCCCGGCGGCGCCGCCGCGGAAGACGTGGACGAAGCCCTCGCCGGGCGCGCCGGCGGCCACGTCCGCGTGGCCGTCGCCGTCGAAGTCGGAGGCGAGCCGCCCGACGTCGAGCCAGGAGGGCGCCGACCAGAGGCCGCAGAGCGAGGCGTCGCAGGCGCGGACCCTGAACGCGTAGCGGGCGCCCACCGGCGCGACCAGCGAGACCGGCAGGTCGGCCGCCGGGGTGAAGGTGGGGGTCCCGACCGAGGCCTGCACCTCGGGTGAAGGGAAGGTACACACCGCCGGGTCGCCCGGGCACGAGTCGTCGAGCTCGACGTCGTAGGAGACGGCGCCGGGGACCGCGGAGAAGCGCAGCGTCGGCCGGAGAGACGCCGGCACGTGGACGCTGCCGGTCGCCGTGCCGGGGAGCGGCGCGAGCAACGCCGGCGCGTCGGGGCAGCCCTCGTCGGCCGAGCCGTCGCAGTCGTCGTCGACGAGGTTGCAGCTCTCGAGGGTGTCGGTGCCGGCGTCGCAGGCGGTCGCGTTCGGGCCGTCGCAGGCGTAGGTGTCGTCGGCGCAGAGGTCGGCGTCGGCGCCGTCGCAGCCCTCGCCGGGGAGGTTCGTGAGCGTGCAGGCGCCGCCGCAGGCGTTCGGCCCGTCGTCGACGACGCCGTCGCAGTCCTCGTCGGTGCCGTCGCAGGTCTCGACGTCGTCGTCGCCGGCGGTGCACGCGAGCGCGTTCAGGCCGTCGCAGGCGAGGCCGTCGTCCTGGCACAGATCGGAGTCGGGGCCGTCGCACGGATCGCCGGGCGCGCCCGGGAGCGGGCAGACGCCGCCGCAGGCGTTCGGGCCGTCGTCGACGACGCCGTCGCAGTCCTCGTCGGTGCCGTCGCAGGTCTCGACGTCGTCGTCGCCGGCGGAGCACGAGAGAGCGTTCAGCCCGTCGCACGCGTAGACGTCGTCGGTGCAGTCGTCGGCGTCGGGGCCGTCGCAGGCGTCGCCGGGCGCGCCCGGGAGCGGGCAGACGCCGCCGCATGGCCCCGGGCCCTGGTCGATGACGAGGTCGCAGTCGTCGTCGATCCCGTTGCAGACCTCGGCGGTCGGCGGGCCGGGCTGGGCGTTGCACTCGGTGGCGGCGCCGTCGGCGGTGCAGACCATGGTGCCGGCGCGCTGGCAGGTCGCGTCGCCGGCGGTGCAGCCGGTGCCGAGGTCGGGGAAGTCCTCGTCGGTCGAGCCGTCGCAGTCGTCGTCGGCGCCGTTGCAGGCCTCGGCCCCGGGCGTGCCCGCGACCGCGTCGCAGGCGACGTCGAGGCCGTCGGGCGTGCACGCCACGACGCCCGGCCGCTCGCAGGCGCCGGTGCCGGCGCTGCACGGATCGCCGAGGCCGACGAAGCCCTCGTCGGTCTGGCCGTCGCAGTCGTCGTCGACGCCGTTGCCGCAGCGCTCGGTGCCGGGCGTGCCGGGCGTCGCGCCGCAGCGGACGGTGCCGCCTTCACACACGGTGACACCGTCGGCGCGGCAGGCGCCCTCGCCGACCCTGCAGGCGATCGCGAGATCCTCGGGGGCGCAGCCGCCGCCGCCGGCGCCGCCCGCGCCGCCGGCGCCGCCTTCGCCACCGGAGCCGCCCGCGCCG
>CAZDGH010000249.1:0-1484 GCA_964504805.1 uncultured Myxococcales bacterium
GCCGCCCGCGCGAAGCTCGCGCCCGACTGATGCCCGCCGTCTCGGTGCTCCTGCCGGCGCGGAACGCCGCCTCGACGCTCCCGGCCGCGCTCCGCTCCATCTCGCGGCAGCGCTTCGGCGATCTCGAGCTCGTCGTCGTCGACGACGGCTCCACCGACGGGACGCGCGAGGTGCTCGAGGCCCACGCGGCCCGCGAGCCCCGGCTCCGGATCGTCGAGGGCCGGGGCGAGGGCCTCGTCGCCGCGCTCGAGGCCGCGCGCGCCGCCTGCACCGGCCGGTACGTGGCGCGCATGGACGCCGACGACGTCGCCCACCCGCTGCGGCTCGAGCGGCAGGTCGCGGCCCTCGACGCCGAGCCCTCGCTGGCGGCGGTGGGGAGCCGGGTCTCGCTCTTCCCGGTGGCGGCCGAGGGGATGCGCCGGTACGTCGCCTGGCTCGCCTCGCTGCGCGAGCCCGAGGAGCTCCACCGCGAGCGCTTCGTGGAGAGCCCGCTCGTCCACCCGTCGGCGACCCTGCGGGCCGACGCCCTCGAGGCGATCGGCGGCTACCGCGAGCGCGGCTGGCCCGAGGACTACGACCTGTGGCTCTCGCTGCTCGGCGCGGGCCTGCGCCTCCGGAACCTGCCTTCGCGCCTGCTCTTCTGGCGCGAGCACGGCGGCAAGCTCACCCGCACCGATCCGCGCTACGGGAAGGACCGGCACCTCGCGCTCAAGGCGCACCACCTCGCCCGCGGCCCGCTGGCGGCGACGCGCACCGCGGCGATCTGGGGCGCGGGGAAGACCGGCCGCGCGCTCCACCGGCTCCTCGCCGCCGAGGGGATCGCGACGGCGTACTTCGTCGACGTCGACGGGAAGAAGATCGGACGCGCGCGCGCCGGCGCGCGCCCCCCCCCCCCCGAGGGGGTGCCGCCGGGGGGCGGTCCGACGCTGCTGGTGGCGGGGGCCGCCCGGGGCGTCCGCGAGCTCGTGCGGGCACACCTCGACGCCGCCGGCTGGGTGGAAGGGGCCGACTGGCTCGCGTGCGCCTGAGGGCGGGAGCTAGATGTCCTCGCGACGCAGGGTCGCGCGGCCGTTCGCCCGGGCGCGCTCGATCGCCTTGTCGATCGCCGCGTGCACGTGGTCGTTGAGCGCGGCGAGGAACTCCTCGCTGGTGCGGATCCCCTGCTCGCCGCCCTTGGTGCGGATCACGTCCCGGACCTTCGACTGCACCAGCACCATCTCGCGCTCGTCGGCCATGGTGTTGCCTCCCTTGGCGCGAAGGATGGTCTCGCCGGCCCGCGGCTTTCAAGAGGAAAGCAGGGTGGCCTGGGCAGCGAGGTCCTCGGGGACCTTCGCCTCGAGCGCCAGCGCGCCGCCGCCCGGGTGCGGCAGCGACAGCCGGTGCGCGTGGAGCAGGCAGCGCCTCGCCTCGAGCGGGCCCAGGCGCGAGGGGCCGCCGTAGCGCGCGTCGCCGAGGATCGGGTGGCCGAGGTGCGCGAGGTGGAC
>CAZDGH010000249.1:1494-8893 GCA_964504805.1 uncultured Myxococcales bacterium
CGAGCCGCGGCGCTGCCGGGAGGGGCCGAGCGGCGCGTCGACGACGCCCTCGTCGGGCACCGCGCCGGTCGCGAGCGCCAGGTACTCCTTGTTCGCGCGCCCCTCGCGGAACGCCGCGGCGAGCGCGGTGGTCGCCGCCTTGGTCTTGCCGAAGACGACGACGCCCGAGGTCTCGCGATCGAGGCGGTGCACGGTCTGCACGTCGGCGGTGCGGACGCCGAGGTGCCGCGCGACGAGCCAGGGAAGGGTGCCGACGTCGCCCGACGGCGTCGCCTGCGAGGCGATCCCCGCCGGCTTGTCGACGGCGAGGACGAGCGCGTCCTCGTGGAGCACCGCCAGCGGCGCGAGGCCCTCGGCGGACGGGGCGCGCCCCGACTCCTCGAGCACGACCTCGACGCGCTGCCCGGGACGCACCGTCTTCGAGGCGATCTTGCAGCGGGCGCCGTCGACCCAGACGCCGCCGCGGCCGAGCACCCGCCGCGCCTCGAGGCGCGAGATGCCGCCCTGCGCGGCGAGGAAGCGGTCGAGCCGCTCCCCGCCGTCTCCCTCGGCGACCGTGAACGCGAGACGCCGGATCTAGCTCACCGCGGACGACGGACCGGCGCACGCGGTGGCGCAGGCCTCGGCGCCGCAGCCGCCGCCGGACTTGGCCTCGGCCTTCGGCTCGGAGGGCGCGGAGGCCGACGAGCCGTTCTTCTTGTTGCTGCCGTAGCCGTCGGCGTACCAGCCCGACCCCTTCAGGGCGAACGAGGTCGCCGAGATCAGCTTCCGGACCGGCTTGCCGCAGGTCTCGCAGGTCTCGAGGGCGGGCGCGGTGATCCGCTGCTCCTTCTCGAACTTCCCGCAGGCCGGGCACTCGTACTCGTAGATCGGCATGGTGTAAGTCCTCGGAATTCCGTCCGAGACTGTAAGACAGCCGGGCTCCGTGTCAAGGAGCCCTGGAATTCCGCGTGGTTGGAGCCCCTACGGCCGGGCCCACGAGAGCGTGATGTCGCGGACGCTCGGCCGCGCCCCGTCGACCGTCGAGCGGAGGATCATCTCCACCGCCGCGAAGCGGTGGCCGTCGATGGCGTTGCAGCCCGAGAGGTCCGCCGGCGGGCTCGAGTACGGCCCGCACACGAACGGCGTGCCGGTGAGGCCCGCGAGCGTGTCGGCGCTGCGCACCCAGGCCTCGACCGAGGTGCCCGCGGGCAGCGACGCGTTCCACGACACCTGGAAGTAGTCGGGCTGCGGGTAGCCGGTGTCGAAGTTCTGGATCCAGTGGCCCTCGCGGGTGGTGATGGTCCGGAGCTGCGAGCCGGTCATGTCGGAGTAGGTGTAGAGCTCGTTGCCGGCGGCGACGTCGATGCCCGGCGTGCCCGCCGGGCCGTTCGTGAAGGCGCCGGCCGCCGGGTCGTAGCGGAACGCGTAGCCGCCGTAGCGCAGCGGGCTCCAGATGAGCCCGGCGCCGTCCTCGGCGATGCCGTGCGGGCTCGAGCCGTAGCCGCCGGGGATCGGGATCGCCTGCGCCGCGCCCGGGTTCGCCGGGTCCACCCGCCACAGCTGGTTGTCGCCGTACCCCGAGCCCCAGATCATCCCGTTCTGCGCCACGGTCACCGCCGAGACCACGCCGTACGAGGTGCCGGTGAGGAGCTGGTACTGGTTCTGGTCGACGTACGGCCCGGTGCCGGACACGCGGTGGATCGGGCCGCCGGTGAGGCCGCCGAACCAGACGTCGTCGTTCGCGTCCACGGCGACGCCGTAGTAGCCGATGTGGCTCACGGTCGCCTCGACGGTCCCCGAGGCGACGTCGATCTTCACGGTGGGCGTCGACGCGATCCACAGCTTGCCGTTGCCGGAGATCGCCATGCCGTACGGGTTCACGCCGACCGGCAGCGCGACGCTGTTCGGATCGTTCGGCGCGAGGTCGATGAAATCGCAGCGGGCGAGGCCGTCCGGGTAGCCGGCGCCGGGCAGCGTGCGGGTGCCGTGCACGCGGTAGACGACCATGTTGTTGTACGAGCCGGCCCACACCGTTCCCTCGCTGTCGATGGCGACCGAGCGGACGATGCCGGGGATGTCGGCCTTGCAGACGAAGTTGCCGTCGATGTCGAGGTGCACGAGGTTCGAGCACGAGGTGTCGTTCTCGCAGCCGAACCCGCGGTTGCCGACCCAGACCGAGTAGTCGAGCGCCACCGCGGTGCGGCTCGGCCAGGTGCCGTACGAGGAGCGCTGCCAGAGCTTCTGCGCGGTCACCGTGTCGAGCTTCGCGACCTCGTTGCGGCCGGTGACGGCGATGTAGATGAACGGCGTCTGCGCCTGGGCCTGGCCGAGGGTGATCGCCGCGGGATCGCCCGGGTCGACCTCGACGCCGTTGCAGGTGCGGCCGGTGCCGTCGCCGCAGTTCGACGGGTCCTCGAACTCCTCGAGGTAGCAGGGCGTGCCCGGGCAGGTGCCGCAGGCGTTCAGCGTGCCCTCGTCGACGAAGCCGTCGCAGTCGTCGTCGGCGCCGTTGCAGGACTCCATCGCGCCGGCGGGGCAGCAGCCCGGATCGTCCGGGAGCCCCGGGCCGCCGAGGCCGTTGCAGTCCGAGTCGACGCCGTCGGCGCAGGTCTCCGGCACCGGGTGGACCTCGCCCTCGCACGTGCCCCAGAACTCGCCGAGGGCCTCCTGGGTGCCGTCGTGGCAGGCGCCGACGCCGCGGGTCGCCGCCGGGCCGGTGTAGCAGGCCTGCGACTCCCCCGACGGCGTGCAGCCGTCGTCGGCCATGCCGTTGCAGTCGTCGTCCTGCCCGTTGCCGCACGTCTCCGCGGCGGCGGCGCAGCCGCCTCCCCCGCCGCCCTCGCAGCGCCGGCCGTCGGCGTCGCTCTCGTCCACCTGGCCGTCGCAGTCGTTGTCGACGTCGTCGCCGCAGACCTCGACGCCGGGCAGCACCTCGTCGACGCACGCCGTCCAGTCGCGGCGGCCGGTGGCCGGGTCGAGCACGCAGTCGTGGCGGCCGCTCCGGCAGGTGCCGCGGCCGAGCGTCTGCGGCGGGCCGGAGTAGCAGGGCTGGCCCTGTCGATCGTCGCAGTCCTGCCGGGCGCAGGGCGTCTCGAAGCCGCAGCCCGCCGACGGCGTGGGATCGGGCGTGCCGACGTTGAGGCCGCAGACGCAGCGGTCGGCGGTGCCGTCGCCGTCGTCGTCGTAGCAGCGGCTGAAGCACGCGCTCGCCGGATCGCCGTCGAGGTCGACGCACGGCCGCGCGCTGCAAGCGGCGAGGCCCGGCGCCTCGACGCAGCCGAAGGTGTACGGCTCCGGGTGCGGCGGCCGGCCGTCGCCGGTGCTGGTCACGCAGCAGGCGAGCTCGGGCGGCTGCGGGTTCTGCGGGTCGACGCCGCCGCAGTGCACGTTGCAGAGGTCGCCCGGGTCGATGACGCCGTCGCAGTCGTCGTCGAGGTGGTTGCCGCAGACCTCGGCCGGCGCGTCGCCGCAGACGCCGCAGGCGTTGTGCAGGTCCTCGTCCGCGGTGCCGTCGCAGTCCTGGTCGATGCCGTCGCAGGTCGCGGTCTCGTCGCCCGGGGTGACGCCGCCCTGGCAGTCGCCCCAGGTGCCGTCGCCCTGGCACGACTGGGTGCCGTCGGCGCAGGCGCCGACGTTGCGGGTCGCGTGGGCGTCGCCGAGGGAGTAGCAGGAGCGGCTCTCGCCGGCGTCGCACGGGCAGCCCTCGTCGACGCCGCCGTCGCAGTTCTCGTCGACCGCGCCGTCGCAGGCCTCGGTCGCGCCCGGGAACGCCGTCGGATCGGCGTCGTCGCAGTCGTCGCCGCCGCACGCGGCGGTGTCGGCGGCGTGGCCGTCGTCGTCGGTGTCGCAGCCGGCCGGGATGCCGCCGTCGCCGCCGGGACCGGCGCCGTCGCCGCCGCCGTCGCCGGCGGCCGTGTCGCCGTCGCAGCCGCAGCCGGGCGCGAGGAGCGCCGCCGCGGCCACCGCGAGCAGGAGAACCCTGGGAAGCCGGGCCATGGGACGCTCCTCGACGAATGGAAGAGCGGGAGTCTACCACCCCCACCCACCACCCCGGGAGTCCGCCCGATGCCCTACGTCACGGGCGCTCCCAGAACACCTCGAGCCCGTCGACGATCGGCGTCTGGTCGTTCGCGCCCTGGAGCTGCACCTCGAGCTGCAGGAACCGGCCGTCGGCGACCTCGCCGGCGAGCGGCGCCACCGCCGGCGGCGTCATCGGGAACTCGGTCGGGCTGCAGAGGAGGCGCCCGTACTGCGCCAGCGCGAGGGCGCTCCGGGTCTCGGCGGTGCGCGAGCGCACGCAGACGCTCGTGCCCGGCGGCAGGCTCGACGCCGTCCACTCGACCCGGCTCCACCGCGCCGCGGCGTGGCCCGCGTCGTAGGTCGTCGTCCAGACGCCGTTCTGCCGGGTGACGAGGCGGAGCTGCAGGCCCGTCATGTCCGAGTAGGTGTACGGCTCGGCGAGGCCCTGCACCTCGGTGACGAGGTTGCCCTGCGCGTCGAGCACCGTCGCCGACGAGCCGGAGTAGTTCACGACCCACACCTGCCCGTCGGTGTCGATGGCGACGCCGAGCGGGCCGTTGCCGACGTCGAACGTGCCGAGGTGGTTGCCGTCGGGGTCGTACTTCGAGATCGAGTCGCAGCTCCAGTTGGTGTTCCAGACGTTGCCGTCGACGTCGACGGCGACGCCGCGGGTGAGGCTCCCCTGCTCGCAGCCGAGATCCCGGCCGTTCCACGACACCGGCGGCCGCACCTGGGTCACGGTGTTCGTGGCGGTGTCGAGGCGCATCGCGCCGCCGACGCCCTGCCAGGTGCCGAACCAGACGTTGCCGCGCTGGTCGACGGCGATGCCGTAGGACGGGTAGGGCAGGCTCACCGCGTCGACGATCTGCCCGGTCGCGACGTCGACCTTCAGCGTCGGGCCGGAGCCGAGCGTGGCGATCCAGAGGTGGCCGGCGGCGGTGACCGCCGCGCCGTACGCGCGCACCGGCGAGCCGTTCCAGGCGAGATCGACGCGGCGGAGCTGCACGCAGCGCGGCGGGCTGACGCTGGCGTCCACCTGGCTGCCCGAGTACTGGTAGATGGCCGCGCCGTCCCAGCTGCCGATCCAGACGTCGTCGTTCCCGTCGAGGGTGATGGCGCGGACCGCGATGCCGTTGGCGGCGCCGACCACGTCGGCGCGGCAGATGAGCGAGCCGTCGGTGGCGACGTGCACCGCGTTGCCGTGCTCCGGGTTGCCGCCGTCGCAGCCCGAGAGCTGGTACTGGCAGCCGCGGTGGCCGACCCACACCGAGCCGTCGACCGCCACCGCGGTGCGCGACGGGCTCCAGCCGTAGCTCGGCGTGACGAAGTCCGACTGGAAGGTGCGGGTGTTGATCCGCTGCACCGTGTTCTCGCCGGTGCGCGCGATCCAGATGTACGGCTGCTCGAAGTTGGCGCGGTCGAGGCACAGCTGCGTCGGGCCGCAGAGCGCGTCTGGGTTCGCCGGGTCGCCGGGACCGGCGCCGTCGAGGCCGCAGCCCGCGCACGCCCAGCCCTCGGCGCCGGGGAACGACTCCTCGTAGCAGGGCGTGCCGGGGCAGGTGCCGCAGGCGTTCAGCGTGCCCTCGTCGACGAGCCCGTCGCAGTCGTCGTCGGCGTCGTTGCACACCTCGCCGCCGGGCGCAGGCGTGCAGCAGCCCTCGTCGGTCTGGCCGTCGCAGTCCTCGTCGACCGCGCCGTCGCACCGCTCCGCCGCGGGCAGGACCTGGCCCTCGCACGCGCCCCAGAACTCGCCGGCGGAGGTCTGGGTGCCGTCGCGGCAGGCGCCGACGCCGCGGGCGGCCGGCGGGCCCGACCAGCAGCCCTGCGTCTCCGACTGCGGCGCGCAGCCGTCGTCGACCTGACCGTCGCAGTCGCCGTCGAGGCCGTCGCCGCAGGTCTCCTCGGCCGGGACGCAGGCCTCGCCCGGACAGGCGCGGCCGGTCGCGCCGTCCGCCTCGTCGACGAGGCCGTCGCAGTCGTCGTCGGCGCCGTTGCCGCAGAGCTCGTCGACCGGCGTCACCTCGCCGGCGCACGCGGTCCACGCGAGGTCGCCCTGGCCGTCGACCTCGCAGGAGTGGCGGCCGCCGGTGCAGCGGCCGACGCCGAGGGTCTGGGGCGGGCCGGAGTAGCAGGGCTGGTTCACGCGGCCGTCGCAGTCCTGCAGCGCGCACGGCGTCGCGAAGCCGCAGCCCGCGTCCGGCTGCGGGTCGGGCGTGCCGACGTTGCGGCCGCAGAGGACGCGATCGGTCGCGCCGTCGCCGTCGTCGTCGTAGGCGCGGCGGAAGCACGCGGTGGCGGGATCGCCGTCGAGGTCCTCGCAGAGGCGGGCGTCGCACGGCAGGAGCCCCGGCCACTCGACGCAGGTCGCGCCGTACGGCTCCGGGTGCGGCGGCCGGCCGTCGCCGGTGACGGCGACGCAGCAGGCGAGCTCGGGCGGGCTCGGGCTCTCGGGGTCGACCCCGGCGCAGCTGACGTTGCAGAGCTCGGCGTCGTCGATGGTGCCGTCGCAGTCGTCGTCGAGGTGGTTCCCGCAGACCTCGTCCGGCGACGGCCCGCAGGTGCCGCAGGCGTTGCGCAGCGCCTGGTCGGGCGGGCCGTCGCAGTCCTGGTCGACGTCGTCGCACGCCGCACCCTCGTCGCCGGGCGTGGTCGCGCCGGTGCAGTCGCCCCACACCTCGTCGGCGCAGAGCTGCGAGCCGTCCGCACAGACGCCGACGCCCCGGGTCGGGTGCTCGTCGCCGAGCGGGTAGCAGGGCCGGCTCGCGCCGGTCGCGCAGGCGCAGCCGTCGTCGGGCGTGCCGTCGCAGTCGTCGTCGGCGCCGTCGCCGCAGCGCTCGGCGGCGCCGGGGAAGACGAGCTCGTCGCCGTCGTCGCAGTCGGTGCCGCCGCAGGCCACGTCGTCGACGCCGTCGCCGTCGCGATCGCAGCCGCCGCCGGTGCCGCCGCCTCCCTCGCCGGGCGGCGTGCCGTCGCCCCCGGGCGAGGCGGGCGTCGCGTCGGAGCACGCGGCGAGCGCGAGGAGGAGGGGCAGGGCGAGGCGGCGGTGCATGGTGTCTCCGGCCGGCGGTCGCCGGCAGGGCGCGGCGCCCCTCGAAGGAGGCGCGGGCCCGAGGTCGGGGCGCTAGGATCGTTCCTCCCGTTCGCTTTCGCAAAGGGAAGAGGACACCCGCCTTGGAGACCCTCGCCGCCGTCCGCGCCGCCCACGACGCCCTCGAAGGGGCGCTCGAGGAGGCACGGTACCGCGCGCACGCGGGGATCGATCCGGCGCCGGACCTCGAGGCCGCCTTCGCCGCGGGCAGGCGCGCCGTGGAGAAGGACGCGCTCGCCGCCGCGCTCGCGGCGCGCGACGCCGCGGCCGACCCGCTCGCGAAGGACGCCGCCGCGCGCCTCGCGCGCG
>CAZDGH010000250.1:0-8860 GCA_964504805.1 uncultured Myxococcales bacterium
CGGCGTGGGCGTCTACCCCGACCCCGCCGACCGCGCGGCCCTGCACCCGCGGGCGATCGCCTACGCCGTCGATCCGGAGCTGTGGTCGAACGGCCTCGGCAAGGAGCGCCTCCTGGTGGTCCCCGACGGCGCGGCGATCGACGGCGGCGCGCCCGGCGGCTTCGACTTCCCGGTGGGCACGCTGCTCGTGAAGACCTTCGTCGCCGATCGCGGCCCGGTGGAGACCCGGC
Organism: uncultured Myxococcales bacterium; assembly: GCA_964504805.1. Lineage (GTDB taxonomy): Bacteria > Myxococcota > Myxococcia > Myxococcales > Vulgatibacteraceae > CAZDGH01. Next base: position 231 of record CAZDGH010000250.1, read on the forward strand.
TCCTCCGCCGCGGCGCGGCGGGCTGGGACTACGCCGCGTACCTCTGGCGCGAGGACGGCGCCGACGCCGACCTCCTCCCGCCGGAGCGCTCGGTGCCGGTCGAGGTCGAGGTCGGGGGCGTCGCTTTCACCCACCGTGTACCGTCCGGCCGCGACTGCGAGAGCTGCCACGCCTCGAACCCGACCATCCCGATCGGCCTCGACGCCCTCCGCCTCGGCCCGCAGCTCGCGACGCTCGAGGCGCGGGGCGTGCTCGTGCGCGCGCCGCCGCCCGAGCGGATCGAGGACCACGCCGAGGTGCTCGGGTGGCTCCACGGCAACTGCGCCCACTGCCACAACGGCGGGGACGGGCCGTCGTCGTCGTTCGACCTGCGCTACCCGGTGGCGCTCGCGAACACCGTCGGCGTCGAGACCGGCTCCTCGGCCGCCGCGGTCGGGATCCGGATCGTCCCCGGCGATCCCGCCGCGAGCGTGCTCTTCCAGGCCGTCTCCGGCGAGAGCGCCGATCCCGAGCTCAAGGAGATGCCGCCGCTCGGCGTGGAGCGCCGCGACCACGAGGCCGTCGAGCGGCTCCGCACCTTCATCGAGTCCCTGGAGGAGCCGCCGTGATCCGCCGCCTCGCCCTCGCCGCCCTCGGCCTGCTCGCCGCCTGCGCCGACGATCCTCCCGCCGCGCCGGACGGCGGCGGCGGGGCGGACGGCGGCGGGATCCCCGAGCTGCGCCTCGCCTTCGACGAGGTCCCGCTCGCCGGCGAGCACGTCCAGGTCACCGACCTCCGCTTCCTGCCGGGCACCGACGACTTCCTGCTCCTCGAGAAGCAGGGCACCGTCACCCACTACCGCCTCGGGTTCGCCGCGCCGGTCCGCCTCGGCGCGTTCACGCTGCCGGGCGTCTTCACCGAGACCGACTGCGGCCTCGTCTCCGCCGCCTTCGATCCCGGCTTCGCCGAGAACCGGCTCCTGTACCTCGGCTACTGCCTCGACCAGACCGCGAGCCGGATCGTCCGCGTGCGCCTCGACGACACCGACCACGACGCCGTCCCCGCCTCGCTGCGCACGGTGATCACCGTCTCCGAGCCGCGGGCCCGTCGCGCCTGGCACAACGTCGGCTCCATCGGCTTCGACGCCACCGGCGCGCTCTGGGCGCTCTTCGGCGACAAGACCCTCTCCGACAACGCGCCCGACGAGGCGAAGACCCTCGGCAAGCTGCTCCGGATCCTCCCGAACCCGGACCCGCTCGGCGAGGGCTACGCCCCGTCGCCCGACAACCCCTTCGCGGGAGATCCGACGCGGGCGGTCGAGGTCTACGCGTCCGGCTTCCGGTCCCCGTGGAAGGCGATGCTCGACGACCGCGGCCGCTGGCTCGTCGGCGACGTCGGCGCCGACGACCACGAGGAGCTCGACCTGGTGCAGGCGCCGGCGCAGGACTTCGGCTGGCCCACCGCCGAGGGCCCGTGCGCCACCGCCGAGGGCGCGCCGCCGTGCGACGGCCTGACCGAGCCGCTCTCGTCGTACGGCCGCGCCTCGGACCACCCGTTCGTCCTCGACGATCCCGAGGCCACGAGCGACGGCCGCCGCGCGGTGTGGGTGGCCCCGGCCCACGCGCCGTCCGGCGCCGATCCCTACCGCGGCGCGCTCGCCGGCCAGGTGCTCTACGGCGACTTCTACGTCGGCTTCGTCCGCGCCGTGGAGCTCGACGGGTCGGGCGCGAAGGTGCGCGATCGCCACGTCGGCCACCTGCTCCACGCCGCGGGCTTCGGCACCTCGCGGGACGGCACGCTGTGGGTCGCGACCTACGGCACCTCGGTGCCGCGGGACGGCACCCCGACCCCGGCCCACCTCTTCCGCGCCAGGCTCGTCCCGTAGGAACGACCGGGGGGCGATGCGCGCGCACCGCCCCCCGCGTCGTTCACGTGCTGCCGGGCTCGGCTACGGCCGCTTCGCGCCGACCGAGAGGTTCGCCACCGCCGGCGTCGCGCCCGCGGTCCGCGACGAGAGCTGCAGCTCGACGTCGAGGAACTGCGAATTCGGGACCGAGTCCGGGATGTCGTAGACCGTGTACTGCTCCGGCGGATTCGAGTGGCACGACTGCTCCGTCCACGACGCGGTGTCGAGCGCGGCGGCGGTGGCGGCGCCGCGGACGCGGACGCAGACGCGGGTGCCGTCCGGCACCGACGCCCGGTACGAGACCAGGAGCCAGTCGAGGACCTCGCCCTCGTCGATGCGCCCGCGCCAGCGGCCGAGGGTCGAGGTGACGAGGTCGTTGGTCGAGCCGGTGAGGTCCGAGTAGGTGTACGGACCGGCGAGCAGCGGCGTCGCCGGCGTCTCCTCCGGGTAGCAGCCGACGATGTTGCCCTCGGTGTCGTACTTGGCGACCTTGCCGGCGTACTGCAGCACCGTCCACATGTTGCCGTCGATGTCGGAGCCGGTGCCGAGGGTGCCGGGCGCGGAGTTCTCGCCGAGGCCGCAGCCGGCGCCGACGTCCACGCGCTTCACCCAGGTGCCGTCCGGCTGGAACTCGTCGACCCAGCCCGAGCCGTTGTTCGCCACCCAGAGGTGGCCGCGGCGGTCGAGGCCCATCGCGCGGGGGTTCGTCATCCCGTCCGGCCCGCCGGTGAAGACGCCGATGGCGGCGCCGGTCTTGCCGTCGACCTTGGTGACGGTGCCGGGGAAGCAGCTCCAGTTCGCGAACCAGGGGTTGCCGTCGGTGTCGATCGCCATGCCGTACGGCGTGAAGCAGGCGCCGTTCGCCTGGACGAAGGCGTCCTGGGTCAGGTCGAACTCGCCGGCGACCTCGAGGGTCTCGGCGTTCACCTTGGCGATCCACGGGCCGTTCAGCGAGGTGACCCAGATGCTGCCGTCGCTCGAGGCGGCGAGGCCGTACGGGTAGGTGTCGACCAGGTCGACGCGCGCGAGCTCCTTGCAGCGCGGCACGGTCTGCGTCTCGCCGGTGTTCGGGTCGGAGATCTCGACCTCGCCCTCGGTGGCGGCGGCGTCGAACTTGATCAGGCCGCCCGAGTCGTTGCAGCCGACCCAGGCGTTGCCCTGGTGGTCCATCGCCGCGGCGCGGGCGTAGCAGCTGAAGGTCGGGTCCGCGTCGAAGCCCGCCGTCATCACCGGCGTCGAGCAGGCGATCTCGCCGTTCGGGTCGATGTGGACGAACTGGTACGAGTCGCGGTTCGTCACCCAGACCGAGCCGTCGGCGACGACCGCGGTGCGGTTCGGGAAGCTGCCCCAGGTCGGCTTGCGGAGCACCTCCTCGCCGGTCACCGAGTCGTACTTGGCGATCATGTTCTCGTTGGTCGAGGTCACCCAGACCACCGGCACGCGGGTCACGGTGTTGGGCTTGAGCTTCAGCACCCCGTCCTCGTTGTCGAGGCCGGCGTCGTCGAGATCGCCCTGGTCGCCCCAGGCGTCGCCCTCGAAGTCCGTGCCGACGCAGGACGGATCGCCCTGGTCGCCCTGGTCCGGCGCGAGCGCGCAGCACGCCTCGGCGACCACGCAGTTCGGCGCCGACGTGCCCTCGTCCTCGGTCTCGGCCGCGCACTGCGCGCCCAGGAGCGCGGTCGTGCCGGTCGCCGCGACGAACGCGACCAGGAGCTTGTTGCCGTTTCTCATGAACGTCTCCCCTCCACGGAGGTTTCCGCGGTCCAGTAGCACCGTCGGGCGCGCACGCTAGGGGTATTCACCCAGGCGGCGCAAGCACCGGACCATGGGAGATCACACGCGGTTCGGGGCGAGGTCCTACGGATCGTAGGCGCCGTACGGATCCACATAGACGGAGGGCTCGGCGGCGAGCTCCTCCACGAGCGGAGCCCCGAACCGGGCGAAGAGCGCCCCGATCACCACCGCCACGGCGAGGTACGACAGCGGCCGCGCCGGCTTCGCCCGCCAGGCCCAGAAGCGCTCGCGACGCTTCTGGAAGCGCGGCGCCGCGGCGTAGTCGCGCCAGGCGTCGTCCTTCAGCTTCGAGGCCGTCGTCACGTCGCCGCCGGCGGCCATGGCGCGGGCGAGCAGCACCTTGCCCTCGACGGTGGCGTGGCGCGCCTGCACGAACCGCTCGAGCGCCTCCCTCGCGCCGGCGTGATCGCCGAAGGCGAGGCGCCCGCGCCCGAGCTCGAGGTCGACCGCGCCCTGCCGGAAGCCCGGCTCGGCGTCGGCGGCGGCGGCGAGGAACACCTCGGCCTGCTTGGCGTGGCCCGCGCCGTAGCAGGCGACGCCCATGAGGAAGAGGGTGGCGGCGTCGTGATCGCCGGCCTCGATGGCGGGCTTCAGCACCTCGACCGCGGCGCCGTGGCGGCGCTGGCCCACGTAGAGGTCGGCGAGCTCGAACCGCGCCCGACGGTCGTGCGGGTTGTGCTCGAGCTCGCGCCTGAGCCGGAGCGCGCGGCGGAACCGCTGCACGAAGCCGAAGGGGCTCGGCAGGATGCCGAGGGTGTAGTGGTCGAGCACCCACCACGCCGCGATCAGGATCAGGATCGAGAGCAGCGGGCTCCCGGTGATCGAGGTGAGGACGATCCACTGCAACCACTTGGTCATGGCGGGCGCATCCTACCGCGAGGTCGGGCGGCTCCGGGACGGCGCTTCCGCCGCGAAAATTCGCGCGGCGCGGTAGCATCGGGACCTCCGGAGGATCGCCATGACCGTGCGCCGCATCACGTGGCCGCTCGCGCTCGCCCTCGCCGCCTCGTGCGGCCTCGAGGGCGCCGAGCCCGCGCCCCCGCCCGACGAGCCGGGCGCCGACGAGCCGAACCCGTTCCTCGAGGAGCCCGGCCCGAGCGGAAAGGAGGACTCCGCCTACTACAACCCCGACGGCATCGAGGTGGAGGTCGACCTCGAGGGCGACGCCGAGGGCTCCGAGGCGCGGCTCGCCGACGCGCCGGCGCTGATCGGCCAGTTCGCGCTCACCTACCTGCGCAAGACCGGCAACGTCTACCTCGAGTCCCTCGCCGAGCAGGCCACCTCCGAGGACCGGGTGGAGTGGCTCGTCGACGGCGCCTGGATCCCGAACCGCGACGCGGTCGGCCGCGCGCGGCGCCACTTCCGCATCCGCGGCATCAACGCAGTGCTGCTCCACGAGGCTCGCTCGGGCGTGGAGGTCGGGACGATCTTCACCGCCCCGGTGCCGGTGAACCCGTTCACCGTCATGGCCGACGCCGGCGACACCTGCGCCGAGGAGGGCGACGGCCACATCGGCCTCGACCCGTCGGTCTACTGGTACATGTGGGAGCCGGATCGCGCCGGCTGCCGGATGGAGAAGCAGGAGCTGCAGATCCGCGTCTCGAAGCTGCTCCCGTCGCAGGTGAGCTACCTCGAGTACGACCAGCTGCTCGCCGACGGGAAGATCACCGCGGTGGTGCTCTTCGGGCAGATCGACGACGACCCGCTCACCGAGAGCGACACCGGCTTCCGCGAGCTGCGGAAGATGAGCACCTGGCTGAAGAACGCCTCGTGGAAGAAGGCCGCGAGCGCGCCGGTGGGCGAGCGCTGGTCGAAGACCGTGAACGGCGTGGTGCTCGAGCTCGACCTCTACTCGCCGAGCGACTTCGCCGGCCTCGGCGACGACCGGAACTTCCCGAACTTCCAGCGCGCGCTCTCCGAGCACGAGATCATCACCTACGACGGCCACTCGATGCTCGGCGCCTCGGACTTCTGGAGCCGCCCCACGTACCCCGGCTTCTACCAGGTGTTCCTCTACGGCGGCTGCCTCGGCTACGAGTACTACGTCGCGCCGATCGTCGGCGGGAAGGGCGGCTGGGGGAAGCTCGACATCGTCTCCAGCGTCGTCGAGGTGACCGCGTCGGCGAACTACATCGCCGCGCCGTTCCTCTCCAAGCTGCAGTGGTCGCTCACCCGCGGCAACAAGGCCTCGTGGAAGGACCTCATCGGCGCCATCCGCTCCAGGGTCGGCGACTCCACCTTCGGCGCCAGCGGCGTGCGCGACAACTGCTACACGCCCACCGGCAGCCGCTGCGCCGCCGCGCCGCCGGCCGGGGCGCGCCGCTACGAGGACGGAGAGCCCGCCGCGATCCCCGACGACGACGCCACCGGCGTGAGCCGCACCCTCGTCGTCCCCGACACGCTCACCGTGGACAAGGTGACGCTCGAGCTCGACGTCGCCCACACCTACGTGAGCGACCTGACCATCACCCTGAAGAAGGGCACCACCACCGTCACCGTCTGGGAGAACGAGGGCGGCGACGGCGACGCCATCGACGCCAAGATCGAGCTCGACGACTTCGCCGGCAAGGCCGGCAAGGGCAACTGGGTGCTGAAGGTCGTCGACGGCGCGGCGATCGACGAGGGCACGCTGAACCGCTGGGCGATCACGATCACGCCCCGTTAAACGGCCGCGGGCGCCCCGCACCGAGGGGGCGCCCGCCACCGCCGGACACCCGCCCGATGCGGGGCCGGAAACAGCTGTCCGCGGCCTACGGCTCGTGGGTGAGCCCGGCGACGCCGCAGAGGTACGGCGAGGGGCCGGGGACCACCGAGACGAAGCCGAGCGTGGCCTGGTCGACGAGGGTGAGGTTGCCGAGCACGTCGCCGATGAAGAGGTAGCCGGCGGCGGCGCCCATGCCGCCCGGCCGGAAGACGCTCGGCGGCACCGGCGCCGACTGGGCGAACGCGCCGGTCATCCCGTCGAGCGCGCCGAGGCCGCCGGAGCTGCCGCCGAAGACCACGCCGCCGTCGGCGTCGAGGAGCCCGGAGATCGGGTCCGTCGCCGGCGCCTGGGCGATCGCCTCGCCGGTCGCCTTGTCGAGCTGGTAGACGACGACCGACTGGTTGTCGCTGTACGTCGCCCAGATGAACTCGGCGTCGACGGCGAGGGCGAGCGCGAACCAGCCCGGCGCCGGGGTGGAGATGCGGCGGAGCTGGTTCCCGGTCGACGGCTCGAAGACGAAGATGCTCTCGCTGCCGCCCTGGCCGAACGCGGCGTAGACGCTGTCGACGAAGTAGATCGAGTCGCCGTCGTAGGCGAGGCCGCAGTAGCCCGACATGATGGTGTCGCCCTGGTCGACCTGGAACGAGTCGCCGCTGGGCAGGCCGGTGTTCGGGTCGAGGGCGGCGATGGTGCCGGAGCCGTCCTGGGCGCCCGGGTTCGGGTAGGCCACCCAGAGGTCGGCGGCGATCGGCGGCAGCGGCGCGCAGAGCAGCGTGCCGGCGCCGTCGTCCTGGCAGGACTCGAAGTCGGGGCAGCGCGGGCCGTCGAGCGTGCACGGCGCGCCGCTGTCGAGGACCGGCAGCGTCTGGAAGGTGATCGAGTAGACGCCGGCGCGGCGCAGGGAGGTGGCGTCGACGTGGAGGAAGTAGGTGCCGGCCGCGAGCGCCGGCAGCGCGAGGTCGATCGCCGAGCCGCCGAAGCCGACGTTGCAGGTCAGCGCCGTCGCCGGGTCGTCGCAGCTGCTCGAGATCCACGCGCTCGCCGAGGCGCGGTTCTGGCCGGCCACGCTCACCCGCACGTCGGAGGTGGCGCCGATGGTGAAGGCGAAGACGGCGTCGGGGCCGGTGGCGTCGAAGCAGACCGGACCCTCGTCGTCGCTCGCCCGGGTGAGGTCGAGGGTGGTCTCGCCCGGGAGGAGCTCCGCGGGCGCCGCGCAGGTCTCGCCGGGGAGCGCGGTGCAGATCCCGCCCTCGCAGCCGGTGCCGCGCTCGCAGCGGCCGGTGGCGTCGGCCGGATCGCACGCCTCGCCGGCGAAGATCGTGCGGAAGCGCTCGGCGGTGAGCTCGATCGCGCCGGCCTGGTTCGCCTGGAAGCCGTCGACGTAGACGAAGTAGGTGCCGGGCTCGAGCGCCTCGAGCGAGAGGCGCGAGTGGGCGTTCTGCCCGCCGACGTCGTCGTTGCAGGCGACGGTGCTCGCCGGGTCGTCGCAGGTGGTGCGCACGAAGAGGATGGTGTCGGTCACCGCCGTGCCGGGGTTGTCGGTGGAGAGGACGACGTCCGAGGTCTCCTCGAGGGTGAAGGTGTAGATCGCGTCGCGGCCGCCTGCGGGCGGCGCCTGCTGCGCGCACTGCGGCGGGGCGGTGCCGTCGTCGGTGAAGGTGGTGGTGTCGAGGAGCTCCGGCACCCCGAAGACGAGGGGCTTCGGCGAGGCGCAGCCGTCGCCGCCCTGGAGGCGGCAGGCGCCGTCGAGGCAGGCGAGGCCCGCGCCGCACACCGGATCGGCGGACGCGGCGTCGCAGGCGGCGCCCTCGGCGAGCACGCCGGTGAGCGAGAGGTCGAGCTGGTAGTCGCCCTCGGCCGGGAAGTAGCCGTCGACGACGAGGTAGAAGCGGCCGGCCTCGACCTCGACGTCGATCGCCGAGCGGGGGCGGCCACCCGGCGCGTCGTCGCTGCAGGCGGCGTCGGTGGCCGGGTCGTCGCAGGCGGTGCGGAGGAAGAGGACGGTGTCGTGGATCGTGCCCGCGTTCACCGTCGAGGCCACCACCCGGGTGCGGGTGGGGAGGTCGAGCACGTAGACGACGTCGCCGGCGCCGGACGCGGAGGCCGCGTCGACGCAGGAGCCGAGCACGTGGTCGGCGGCGCCGGCGGTGGAGCCGACGTTCGCGCCCTCGATCGCCGGGATGGGCGCGTCGCAGGAGCCGTCGGGCGGGAGCTGCCCGCCCGCGCCGCCCGTGCCGCCTCCGCCGC
>CAZDGH010000251.1:0-8843 GCA_964504805.1 uncultured Myxococcales bacterium
CTGGACCGGAGAGCCTGTGACGTCCGAGCTCGTGTACGCCCTCCTCGCCGCCGTCGTCGTCGCGCTCGTTTTCGGCGCGGTGGTGGTGGCGTTCCTCCGCCGCGCGGCGCCCGGCGCGGACGCCGCGCGCGCCCGCGAGCTCGAGGCCGAGCTCGCCCGCCTGCGCGACGTCGACCGGAAGCTCGCCGTGGCGGAGGCGACCGCCGCGCGGGTGCCGGAGCTCGAGCGGCGGGCGGCCGCGGCGGAGAGCGCGCTCGCGGCGGCGCGGGAGGCGCTCGCGCAGGAGCGGCGGGCGGCGGAGGAGAAGCTGGCGACGCTCGCGTCGGCGCGGGACGCGATGACGAAGGAGTTCAAGGTGCTCGCCGAGGAGGTGATGGCGCGGCACGGCGAGACGTTCACGAAGCAGAACAAGGAGCAGGTCGAGGGGCTGCTCTCGCCGCTCCGGGAGAAGCTCGTCGAGTTCCAGGCGGGCTTCCAGACCGCGCAGCTCGAGAGCGCCAAGGAGCGCACCTCGCTGGTCGAGCAGATCCGGGCGCTCACCGAGCAGAGCGCGCGGATGTCGGCCGAGGCGCACGCCCTCACCCGCGCGCTCAAGGGCGAGTCGCAGACGCAGGGCGCCTGGGGCGAGCTGGTGCTGGCGTCGATCCTCGAGCGGTCCGGGCTGCGCGAGGGCGAGGAGTACGTGGCGCAGGAGAACCACGTCGCCGACGACGGCGGGCGGCTGCGGCCCGACGTGATCGTGAACCTGCCGGCCGGGCAGCGGGTCGTCGTCGACGCCAAGGTGTCGCTGACGGCGTTCGAGGAGGCGGTGAACGCGGCCGATCCCGACGAGCGGCTCGCGTGCCTCGAGCGCCACGTGCTCTCGCTGCGCGGGCACGTGAAGACGCTCGGGTCGAAGGCGTACCAGGGCGTGGTCGGGAGCGGGCTCGACTACGTGGTGCTGTTCGTGCCGATCGAGGGCGCGCTGGCGGCGGCGCTCTCGCACGACCCGAAGATCACCGCCTTCGCGGCGGAGCAGAACGTGGCGATCGCGACGCCGACGACGCTGATGGTGGTGCTGCGGACGATCGCGAGCCTCTGGCAGGTGGAGCGGCGGAACCGCAACGCCGACGAGATCGCGGCGCGGGCGGGGAAGCTCTACGACAAGTTCGTCGGGTTCGCCGAGGACATGGTGAAGATCGGCGAGCGGCTGGACCTGGCCCGGAAGACCTACGACGGCGCGATGGGCAAGCTCTCGGTCGGGAGCGGCAACCTCGTGCGGCAGGTGGAGCTCCTGCGGGAGCTGGGCGCGAAGTCGGCGAAGGCGATGCCGCAGGGGCTGCTCGAGGACGCGGCCCCGGCGGCGTCCGACGCGGCGAGCTGACGCCGGAGCAAGGTGACGCGGCTGTCGGGCCCACCCGGTAGAACGGGGGGCGAGGACGGAGAGGAGCACGATGGACGAGACCGCGCTGCGAAGGAAGCTCGCGTCGATCGAGGCGCTCTGGACCGGCGCGACGACCGACGGGGAGCGTGACGCCGCCGCCGCCGCACGCGAGCGGATCCGGGCGAGGCTCGCGGCGGTCGAGCCGGCGGACCCGCCGATCGAGCTCGTCTACAACCTCGCCTCCGTGTGGTCGGTGCGCCTCTTCGTCGCCCTGGCCCGCCGCTACGGCCTCGAGCCGTACCGCTACCGGCGGCAGCGGCACACCACGGTGGTGCTGCGGGCGCCGCGGCGCTTCCTCGACGAGACGTTCTGGCCCGCGTTCCTCGCGCTCGATCGGACGCTCCTCGACGAGCTCGACGCGGCGGCGCAGCGCGCGATCGAGGCGGCGGTGCACCGCGGCGGCGGCGACGCGGCGTGCGTCGAGGCGCCGGCCTTGCCGCCGAAGCGCGCCTGAGACGCGACCGCCTTGGGGTCACCCCACCGCCTCGACCTCCCCCGGCCGCCAGCTCTGGTCGAAGAACGGCTCGAGCGGGCCGTAGAGCCGCAACGTCACGAAGAACCCCTTGCCGGCCACGGTCTGGATCCAGTTGCCACGCCCGACGCCCCCGGGCTGCGCGGGGGCGAAGTACACGGTGGTGGAGCCGTCGGGGCCGGGCTCGGCGGCGGGCGACGGGTGGCGCTGGCTGCCGGCGCGCGGGTGGCGCTGCGGCGTGTCGAGCATGGAGCGGGTCTGGTTGTCGTAGAGCGTCAGCGACCAGAAGTGCTCGGCGGGGATGCCCTTCGGGAGCGCGAGCCGGTAGGTCTTCGCGCCGTCGAGGTAGCGCTTGTCCGCGTCGACGGTGGCGGTCAGGTACTGCGAGCCGGCGCCGGTCATCCGCATCGCCAGCGCGGGGCTGACGCAGATGGCGCCGTAGTAGTAGGCGGTCCGCAGATCCAGCGCGCGCGCGCCGGTCGGCGGGGAGAGCGTGACGCGCTCGGGGTCGCGGTGCCCGTCGCGGCGCGTGCCCTCGATCGTCGGCGGCGGGGTCTCGAAGTCGTAGCCGCTCACGAACAGCGGGAGCTTCAGCCACGCCGAGCCGGGGTGGTGGTACCAGCTCGGATCGCGGGGGCGCATGAGCAGGCAGCGCGAGGTGGCGTTCCCCACCGCCAGCGCCTCGAGCAGGACCTGCTTCTGCCGCGCGTCGGGCGCGAAGCGCTTGCCCTTCTCGATCCCGATCGCCGCGAGGGAGCCGAGCGTCTCGGGGTCGAGGGAGCCGGCGGGCTCGCGCTGCACGACGGCGTCGAGCAGCTCGAAGAAGGAGAAGTCGGCGGGCGGGATGGTGTTCAGGGACCTGCCGCTGCCCTCGTGGAACACGGTCCCGGGCGGCGGCTCGACCGGGACGAGCGGCGCCTGGCCGCCCAGGAACGCGGCGAAGGTCGTGCCGACGCCGCCGGGGCGGTACGGGTACACCCGGGTGTGCTTGCGGATCTTCTCGGCGGCCGGCTTCGGGCTGCCGCCCTCGAGGAACATACGGCCGAACCACATCGCGCGCCGGGTGCGCGAGCGGACGATCGCGAAGCCGGCCTCGGGGAGCGGACCGTCGTGTCCCGGCGGCAGGACCAGGTACCGCCCGCCCTCGCCGCGATCGGGCCCGGGCGCGCCGAGGTCGACGAGCCAGCGGAACCAGCCGTCCTGCAGGGCGCCGAGGAACCGCGGCGGCACCTCGAGCACCTTGGGCCCCCGGCTGAGATCCAGGAAGCCCATCGCGTAGACCGTGTCGGCGTTGGCGGTGAGGATGAGCGAGCGCGCGTCGACCAGCTCGGAGAAGACGAGGACCTCGTCGTCCTCCACGCCCGCCGCGGCGATGCCCCCGTGCCTCGCCGCGAGGTTGACGCCCAGCAAGGCGTCCACCAAGGCCAGGAAGGCGCGGGTGAAGTCGAGGTGGTCGTAGACCCTCGCCAGCGTCTCCTCGGTGGGCGCGCCGTCCCGGAACTCGAGCGGGCCGAGGCGGCTCTGGACCCGATCGGGCGTGCGGATCGAGGCGGGGACGGCGGTCTTCGCCACGTCGTTCATCGCGGGCTCCTCCAGGGGCGGGCAGGTCTCGGGGGCGGTTCGGTCCGGCGTAGCTGCGCACAGGTCGCGACCGCCGCCACCGTCCTCCGGCCGCGGCCCGAAGGGGCGGGACGCCTCGCGGCGCGTGACCCCGGACGTCACGCGTCGGCCCTACGGTGGCGTGACACCTGGGAGGGCGCACGTGCGGGGACGGCAGACGGTTCGTCACTTGAGGCTCATCGGCGCGCTGGAGGGGAGGCCCGGGGGCGTGTCGCCGGCGGAGCTCGCGGCCGAGCTCGGGGTCACGGTGCGCACGCTGTACCGGGACCTCGCGGTGCTCCACGAGGTCGGGTACCCGCTCGTCACCGAGCGCGACGGCCGCGAGGTGCGGTGGCGGCTGATGGAGCCGCGTCGGCCGGCGGTGGGGCGGCTCGCCGAGGACGAGCTGGTCGCGCTCGCGGCCGGGGCGGTGCTCGTCGGCGCGTACCTCCCCGACCGCTTCGGCGACGCGTACCGCGCGGCGCTGGCGCGGCTGCAGCTCGGGCTCGACGGCGAGGCGTCGCGGCGGCTGCGGGGGATGCTCGAGGCGATCGTCGCGGCGTCGGGGGCGCAGGCGGGCTCGGGGGATCCGGTGCTGCCGGCGCTGCTCTCGGCGGTGCGCGAGGGCGGCGGCCTCGACCGGGGCGAGCTCGAGCGGCTGGTGGCGGCGCGGGAGGGGAGGGCGGAGCGCCGGCGACCGCGGCGCCTCGTCGGGCGGGAGCGCCTGCGAGGGACGTGAGCTGCGGCGGTTCCCAACGCTCGTCTGCGGCTGCGCGGAGCGGGCGGGGCCGGCGCCGCGTCAGCGCCGGAGCGGCAGCTCGAGGTTCGCGGCGGGGCCCGGGGGCGGCTCGGTCGTGGCGCGGGCCGCGGCCCGGTCGGCGGGGAGCCGGCGCGCGCCCTCGGTGCGGTAGCGCGCCGCCGCGTGCTCGTGGGCCGCGGCGACGGCGCGCCGCAGATCCTCCGGCTCGAGCACCTCGGCGTCGGCGCCGAGCGAGAGCACCCAGCCGCGCAGCTCGGGGCCGAGGGCCGCCTCGAGCTCGAGGATCGCGCCGTCGCCGTCGTCCACGAGGCGCTGCGTGCGGTGCACCGGCCGGGCGCGGACGAGCTCGGCGGCGTCGCGGGAGAGGTGCACGCGGAGGCGGACCGGCGGGCCGCGGGTGACGGCGAAGGAGTCGCCGAGGTACGCCTCGAGGTCGAACGCCGGCGGCTCGAAGCGGCGCCCGGTCGCGACCGCGAACCGGAAGCGGTCGACGCGGAAGGTCCGGGTCGCGTCGTGCTCGTGGCAGCGCCCCGCCAGGTAGAGGACGCCGGCCTGGACGAAGAGCCGGTACGGGTCGATCCGCCGCGCGGTCTCGCGGCCGCGGGCCCACGAGCGGTAGCGCACCTCGACGGTGCGGTGGGCCTCGATCGCCTCGACGAGCGCGCGCACCAGCGAGCCGCGATCGGCGAGGGCGCTCCCGGGGGCGACGACGTCGAGGACGCCGCCCTGCTCGAGCCGGGCGAGCACGGCGTCGGGGATGCCGCCGCGGATCTTGGCGAGCGCCTTCTGCGCCGCGTCGCCGACGACCGTGCCGGCGAGCGGCGCGAGGGCGCCCCGCACCGCGGCGAGCGCGCACACCTCGAGCAGCGAGAGCGGCGCGGCGAGGCGGTGGCGGTAGCCGGCGGTGAAGCGCCAGCGGGCGTTGGGGCCGTCCTTGTCGACCTCGAGCGGGACGCCGGCGGCCTGGAGCTGCTCGAGGTCGCGGTAGACGGTGCGGACCTGGGCGCCGAGCGCGCCGGCGAGGTCGCGGGCCGAGGCGCCGCCGCGTCGGGCGTCGAGGAGGGAGACGAGCTGCCACTGGCGCGCGACCTGCGCGCCGCGGCCGCGGGGCTGGGCGGGCACGGGTGACCTCCTGCGTCCGGTGTAGACCGGGATCGCGGGGGATCCAAGAAAGCGGAGGTTCGAGGGAGCGGCGGGTGCGTCGATGTCGGACCCCTCCGCTACGCTCCCGTAGGCTTCACCGGTGGGCGGCGAGGGGGCGGGCGTGGGGGAGCAGGGGCAGGAGGGTCGCGCGCGGGCGCGGCAGGTGCAGGCGGTGCTCGCGGCGGCGGGCGGCGGGGCGCGATTCTCGTTCGTCGTCGCGTCGTCGGCCGCGGCGTACCTCGCGGTGCTGCTCGAGCTCGAGCGTCGGCGGCGCGGGCACGAGCTCGAGGTCGCCCACGACGAGCTGCAGGCGGCGGTCGCGCCGGAGGTGGAGGCGCTCGCCGGAGGCCGCTACGTGCCGGCGGCGTTCGCGGCCGACGTCGAGCAGCTGGCGCGCTGGGGCAACCTCTCGCTCCGGGTGGAGCCGACGAGGATCCGCTCGCTCTCGGATCGCGGGCGGTCGAAGCTGCTGGTGCGGCTCGATCCGGAGACCTCGCGCTTCCTCGGCTTCCTCGAGTCGCGGGTGGAGCCGCCGCCGGTCGGGCTGCACGACGAGGGACTGAACCTCCTCGAGGACGTGGAGCGGGACCTGCTCGAGGCGACGCGGGTCGTGCGCCGGGCGGCGCGGTCCGGCGAGGGCGCGGGGCGCGCGGCGCACCTCGTCCGCGAGGTCGACCGGAAGACCGAGCGGATCGCGGAGGAGCTGCTCCGGTTCGGCGACGCGCTGTCGGCGTTCGTGGCGGAGCCGTTCCGGATCGAGTCGCTGTCGGGGCTCACCGCGTGGCTCGAGCGGTACGTCGAGCGGTACCTGGCGGTGCTCGACGAGCGCGGCGATCGCATCGTCCGGGCGCGGCGGCTCCTCGTCTCGCCGCGCTTCGCCGGTGTCTGGGAGGCCGCCGCGAAGGCGGAGGAGGAGCGGCTCCGGGACGCGCCGCTCCCGGTGGCGGCGCGGCCGCGACCGGCGCGCGACGTGCTCGACGACGTGGCGCGCTTCTTCGAGGGCGAGGAGGGCCTGCGCGCGCTGTGCGCCCGGATCAACCGGCGGACCCGCGAGGCGATCCGGCGGATCGCCCGGCACGTCGAGGAGGTGCGGCTGCGGAACGTCCGGCTCGAGTCGCTGCGGTCGTGCGTCTCGGCGCTCGCGTCGCTCGAGGGAGAGGGAGCGGATCGCGCGGCGAAGGACTTCCTCGAGCGGCTCGTCGCCTCGGCGCACGTGCCCGGCGACGCCCGCGAGGGGACGCCCGAGGCGCGGGCGATCCCGCCGCGGCCGGCGCGGCGCCACGAGACCGTGCGGCCGGCGTTCGCCGGCGCGGTGCTCGAGGGGAAGAGCTCCGAGCCCGGCGCCGCCCGGGCGCTCGAGCTCAGGCGGCTCGCGGTGCTGTCGGCGTTCGTGGACCGCGCGGTGCTCCGCGGCCGGGCCTCGGCGCCGCTCTCGGGCGCCACCCTCGTCGACGTCGGCGACGCGCGGCGGCTGGTGCAGGCGTGGGCCGCGTACCACCTGCGGAGCGGGAAGCACCGGCCGCACCTCAGCTTCGCGCTGGAGCGGGCGTCGGGCCGGGCGCGGCTCGAGGGAGCGGGGTTCGAGCTCACGGCGCCGGAGGCGCTCGTGCGCAGGAAGGGAGGGTGACGGGCGTGGAGGAGCTCGAGCCGAGGGGCGCGCCCCTCGAGAAGCTGTCGCGATCGCAGTCGCGGCGGGTGCTGTCGTGCCTCACCGAGGCGACGTTCTTCTACCGGCAGGACGATCCCGACCTGTTCGACTACCTGCGGCGGCACCGCGCCGACTTCGCCCGGTTCTTCGAGGAGCACTTCGGCTGGGCGCTGTACGTCGACAAGAAGTGCGCGCGGCTCTTCCGGCGGGCGCAGGAGAACCCCGCGCTGACGCCGAAGCAGCGCGACCTCTTCGACCTGACCCGGCGCGAGGAGTGCATCCTCTTCATGCTGCTGCTCGAGTTCCACGAGCTCGAGCTGGCGGCGCAGAACGTCCACCCCGAGCACGACGACGACCTCCGGTTCGTCCTCGCCGACTTCGTGGCCCACGCGGTGAAGCGCTACCGGGAGCTGCTCGGCGAGCGGGCGCCGTCGGACCGGGAGCTGCTCGAGCACGCGCGGCGGCTGTTCGGGGAGCTCGAGCGGCACCGGTTCCTCAGGCTCTGCGAGCGGGGCGACGGGGAGACCGCGCCGGAGCAGCTGCTCTACGAGGTGCTGCCGGGGCTGCGCTGCTACGACCCGACCGCGCTGTCGCCGGAGCTGGTGCGGCGGGCGCACGGCGTGGCGGAGCAGCCGGCCGCCGTGGAGGTCGCGGAGGAGGCGGAGCTCGCGCCGGACGCGACCGCCTCGGGCGGCGAGGAGGGGGCGCCGTGACCGAGCTGCGGATCGCGCGGGCGCGGCTCGTCAACTGGCACAACTTCGTCGACGAGACGATCGAGGTGGACGGCAGCCTCTTCCTCATCGGCGACAACGGCTCGGGGAAGACCACCGTCCTCGACGCGGTGCACGTCGCGCTCACCGGCAACCTCGAGGTGGAGCTCAACGCCGCGGCGCGGGTCGGCGGCCGGCGCGAGGAGGGGCGCGACCTCGCCGGGATCCTCTTCCGCCTCGGGATGGACGGCGGGCACCGGCGAGGAGGCCCGGTGGTGTCGTACGCGCTGCTCGAGCTGCGCGGGGAGGGCGAGGAGGCCGTCACCCTCGGAATCGGCGCCTACGCGTCGTCGCCGGAGTCGAGGCCGGAGCTGTGGGGCGTCTGCACCTCGCGGCCGCTCGAGGCGGTGCCGGTGGTGGTCGAGGTCGAGGGCGCGAAGCGCGCCGTCGACCGGACCGAGCTCGCGAAGGCGCTGCCGGCCCGGGACGTGCTCGACGTCGGCCGGTACCGGACGGCGGTCGGGGAGCGGCTCTTCGGCGGGCGGCCGCGCTTCGAGGAGATCGCCTCGTTCCTCCGCTCCGGCAAGGCGTACCGCGAGCTGGTCGCGAAGACGGCGGGGTTCTCGGAGCTGTTCGGGAGCCTCTTGCCGGCGCCGGACGCGACCGCGTTCGTCGAGGTGAAGAAGGCGGTGCAGGCGATCGCCCGAGTGCGGACGGACCTCGCCGAGCTCGAGTCCGAGCTCGGGCAGCTCGAGGGGCTGTCGCGGAAGCTCGAGGAGATCGACGAGCTCACCGAGCAGCTCCACCGCTACGCGTACGTCGCCGCGAGCCACGAGGAGAAGCGGGCGCGGGCCGTCGAGGAGCAGGCGCGGCAGCGCGAGGCCGAGGCGGCGCGGCGCCTCGAGGGGGCGGAGCGGGAGGCGGGGGACGCGGCGCGGGCGGTGGCGGCGCGGCAGGCGGAGCTGGTCCGGCTCCAGGCGACGCCGGGCGCCGATCGGCTCCTGCGGCGGCAGGAGCTCGCCTCGGAGCTCGCGGCGGCGGAGGCCGAGCGGGCGCGGCGCCGGGCGATCGCGGCGGAGGCAGCGGCC
>CAZDGH010000252.1:0-8782 GCA_964504805.1 uncultured Myxococcales bacterium
CCGGCGGCGAGGGCCCGTCGTGCGGCGACGGCACCTGCGACCTCGAGGTCGGCGAGTGCGAGACCTGCCCCGGCGACTGCGTCGGCATCCCGCGCTGCGACCAGCCGGCGTGCGGCGACGGCACCTGCACCGCCGCCGAGTGCGCGACCTGCCCGGCGGACTGCGCGGACGATCCCGCCTGCGATCCGTGCGGCGACGGCGTCTGCGACGCGGCCGGCGGCGAGTGCGGGACCTGCGCCGCGGACTGCGCCGGCGATCCCGCCTGCGCGACCCCGTGCGGCGACGGCACCTGCGGCGGCGGCGAGACCTGCGCGACGTGCGCCGCCGACTGCGGCCCGTGCGCCTGCGGCGACGGCGCCTGCGATCCGGCGGCCGGCGAGGACTGCGCCTCCTGCGCCCGCGACTGCCCGCCCGAGGACTGCCCGGTGACCTGCGGCGACGGGTTCTGCGGCGCCCGCGAGGGCGAGGACTGCTCCACCTGCCCGTCGGACTGCGGCCTCTGCGACACCTGCGGCGACGGCGTCTGCACCGTGCCCGACGAGTGCGACCGGTGCCCGGAGTGCGAGGGCAATCCGGCCTGCGGCGGCGGCGGCTGCGGCGATCGCACCTGCGACCCGGCCGCCGGCGAGTGCGGCGCGTGCCCCGAGTGCAGCGGCGATCCCGGCTGCCTCTCCTGCAACGACGGCGTCTGCGACACGCTCGCCGGCGAGTGCAACGACTGCCCGGAGTGCGCGCGGGATCCGCTCTGCACGATCTGCGAGGACGGCTTCTGCGATCCCAAGCTGGAGTGCGGCATCTGCCCCGAGTGCGTCGGCACGCCCTTCTGCGGCGGCGGCGGCTGCGGCGACGGACAGTGCGAGCCGTTCATGGGCGAGGACTGCGCGAGCTGCCCGATCGACTGCGGCGGCTGCGGCATCTGCGGCGACTTCTCCTGCGATCCGTGGGTGGGCGAGAGCTGCGCGAGCTGCGCGAACGACTGCGGCGCCTGCCCGACCTGCGGCGACGGCAGCTGCGACACCTTCTTCGCCGGCGAGGACTGCAACACCTGCGCGGCCGACTGCCCGGCCGACAGCTGCGAGCCGACCTGCGGCGACGGCGTCTGCGACGTCCGGTCGAACGAGTTCTGCGACAGCTGCCCGAGCGACTGCGGCGCCTGCGTCGTCTGCGGCAACCTGGTCTGCGAGCCCGCCGGCGGCGAGGACTGCGCGGCCTGCCCGGCCGACTGCGACCCGGCGAGCTGCGGCCCGGGCTGCGGCGACTTCTTCTGCGACCCGCGCTCCGGCGAGGACTGCTCGGTCTGCCCGAACGACTGCGGCGTCTGCGACTCGTGCGGCAACGGCACCTGCGAGGGCGCGCTCGGCGAGGGCTGCGACAGCTGCCAGGCCGACTGCGGCGCCTGCACGTTCTGCGGCGACGGCGCGTGCGACGCGGTGGAGAGCTGCTCGAGCTGCTCGCAGGACTGCGGCGCCTGCCCGGGCTGCGGCGACGGCACCTGCGACGCCGCCACCGAGAGCTGCGCGAGCTGCGGCGTCGACTGCGGCGCCTGCCCGGGCTGCGGCGACGGCGTCTGCGATCCCTGGAACGAGGGCTGCTGGAGCTGCGCCGCCGACTGCGGGGCCTGCGGCGGCTGCGGCGACGGGATCTGCGATCCTGCCGTCGAGTCCTGCGGCCAGTGCTCGATGGACTGCGGCTTCTGCCCGTCGTGCGGCGACGGCCTCTGCGACGCCGCGGCCGGCGAGACCTGCGCGAGCTGCCCGATCGACTGCCGCGCGCCGGCGTGCCTCTCGGTCTGCGGCGACGGCGTCTGCGAGCCCTTCAACGGCGAGGACTGCCAGAGCTGCGCCGGCGACTGCGGCGCCTGCCCGGCGTTCTGCGGCGACGGCCAGTGCGGCGCCGGCGAGGACTGCCGGCTCTGCCAGGCGGACTGCGGCCCGTGCCCGGGCTGCGGCGACGGCGCCTGCGATCCGGCGCTGGGCGAGTCGTGCGCGAGCTGCCCCGACGACTGCGGCGGCTGCCCCGGCTGCGGCGACGGCATCTGCGACGCGTCGAGCGAGAGCTGCCAGGACTGCCCGGACGACTGCGGCTTCTGCCCGTTCTGCGGCGACGGCATGTGCAACGGCGGCGAGGACTGCGGCGGCTGCGGGATCGACTGCGGCCCGTGCCCGATCTGCGGCGACGGCATGTGCGACGGCCGCGCCGGCGAGGACTGCACCGCCTGCCCCGGCGACTGCGGCCGCTGCGACGGCAGCTTCTGCGGGGACGGCGCCTGCCAGGCGTCCGAGGACTGCCGCACCTGCACCGGCGACTGCGGCGCGTGCCCCGGCTGCGGCGACGGGCTGTGCGACGCCGCCTCCGAGAGCTGCGCCAGCTGCTCGTCGGACTGCGGCCTCTGCCAGGCCTGCGGCGACGGCATCTGCGAGTTCCCGAGCGAGGACTGCCACTCGTGCTCCGGCGACTGCGGCGCCTGCGGCGGCTGCGGCAACGGCAGCTGCGACGCCGGCGAGGCGCCGGAGAGCTGCTCGGTGGACTGCGGCCCGCCGCCCTCCTGCGGCGACGGCCAGTGCCAGGCGGCGCTCGGCGAGACCTGCTGGACCTGCTTCGACTGCGGCGGCCGCTGCCGGACGAACTGCGGCGACGGCATCTGCGAGTTCGAGGGCGGCGAGTCGTGCGAGTCGTGCAGCGCCGACTGCGGCAGCTGCGGCGACTTCTGCGGCGACGGGCTCTGCCAGGCGTCGGAGAGCTGCTCGTCGTGCGTCGCCGACTGCGGCGCCTGCCCGGGCTGCGGCGACGGCGTCTGCGACCCGGCGAGCGAGGGGTGCGCGAGCTGCGGCGTCGACTGCGGCGCCTGCCCGGGCTGCGGCGACGGCGTCTGCGACCCGGCGCTCGAGACCTGCTTCGACTGCCAGGTCGACTGCGGCGCCTGCGGCGGCGGAGGCGGCGGCTGCAACATGAACGGCGTCTGCGACCGGGGCGAGGACTGCGCCTTCTGCCCCGACTGCTGCGGGGGCCCGCCGCCGCCGCCGCCGTTCCCTTGACGCCGGCCGGACGCCCGCCCGGGGGACGGGCGGGCGCGACGGCACCGGAAGCCTTGCCGGGCGCGCGGGGAGCGTGGGAACCTGCCGCGTCTCCCCGACGCCCCCGGTCCCCTTGATCCCGAGCGCCCGCGCAGCCGCCGAGCCGAACGCCGACGCGCCCGGGCGCCCGCCGGCGATCCGCGTCGCCGGCGCGACCCGCACCTTCACCACGAAGCGAGGCGCCACCGCCGCGCTCGAGGACGTCCAGCTCGACGTCGCCGAGGGGGAGTTCCTCTGCCTCTGCGGGCCGTCGGGCTGCGGGAAGTCGACGCTCCTGTACGTGATGGCGGGCCTCGAGCACGTCGACCACGGCTCGGTCGAGGCGTTCGGCGTCCCGATCCGCGAGCCCGGCCCCGACCGCGGGGTGATGTTCCAGGAGCACGCGCTCTTCCCGTGGCGCACCGTCGCCGGGAACGTCGCCTACCCGCTCGAGCGCGCGGGGTGGGACGGGGCGCGGATCGAGGCGCGGGTCGAGGAGCTGCTCCGGCTCGTGCACCTCTCGAAGTACCGCAAGGCGTTCGTGCACGAGCTCTCGGGCGGGATGCGGCAGCGCGTGGCGCTCGCCCGCGCCCTGGCGGCGGACCCGAAGATCCTGCTCATGGACGAGCCGTTCGCCGCGCTCGACGCCCAGACGCGCGACGTGCTGCTCCAGGAGCTGCAGCGGGTCTGGGCGGAGACGAAGAAGACGGTGGTGTTCGTCACCCACAACGTGCGCGAGGCGGTGGTGCTCGGGACGCGCGTGGCGGTGATGGCGACGCGCCCCGGCCGGATCAAGACGGTGTTCGACATCGACCTGCCGCGCCCGCGGAGCTTCGAGGATCGGGACGTGGCCCTGCTCGCCGCCCGGGTGCACCAGGACCTCAAGGCGGAGATCGAGCGCGTCGTCCGGGAGGAGCTCGGGGATGACTACAGGACTCCGGCGAGCCGCGTGGCTCGTCCTCCTGGTGGTCCTCTGGGAGGCGGCATCTAGGTACGGCCCCTGGCCGCCCTGGATCTTCCCCGGACCCTCGGAGGTCGCGGTCTCGCTCTACGAGATCGCCGCCGACGGCACGCTCTGGCTGGCGATCGGCAAGAGCATGCTCCGGCTCGTCGTCGGCTACGGCACCTCGCTGGCGGTGGGGATCCCGCTCGGGCTCCTCCTGGCGCGCAACCGCTGGGTCCACGAGATCCTCGGCACGCCGGTGCTCGGGCTCCAGGCGCTGCCGTCGATCTGCTGGTTGCCGGTGGCGCTGCTCTGGTTCGGCCTCTCCGAGGCGGCGATCCTCTTCGTGGTGATCGCCGGCAGCGTGCTCGCGGTCGCGCTCGCCCGCGAGGCCGGCGTGCGCAACCTCTCGCCGATCTGGGTCCGCGCCGCGCGGACCCTGGGCGCGAAGGGCGTCGCGCTCTACACCACCGTGCTCTTCCCGGCGAGCCTGCCGGCGCTGGTGTCGGGCGCGAAGCTCGGCTGGACCTTCGCCTGGCGCTCGCTCATGGCCGCGGAGCTGCTCTACGTGTCCGGCGGCCTGGGCACGCTGCTGCAGCTCGGCCGCGAGCTCAACGACGTGGCCCGGGTGTTCGCGGTGATGGTGGTGATCATCTGCCTCGGGCTCGGCTCGGAGAAGCTGTTCTTCGCGCCGCTCGAGCGGAGCGTGCGCAGCCGGTTCGGCACGGACCGCGACTGAAGAGGTGCCCCATGGCGGAGCGGATCGCGGACGGCGTGGTGGAGCTCATCGGCAGGACGCCGCTCGTCCGGGTGAAGCGGCTCGGGCCGCCGGGCGGCGCGGAGATCGTCGCCAAGTTCGAGCGCACCAACCCCGGCGGCTCGGTGAAGGACCGGATCGCGCTCTCGATGGTGCTCGCCGCCGAGCGCGACGGGAAGCTGAAGCCGGGGATGACCATCGTCGAGCCGACGTCGGGCAACACCGGCATCGGCCTCGCGCTCATCTGCGCGGCGCGCG
Source organism: uncultured Myxococcales bacterium (assembly GCA_964504805.1). Taxonomy (GTDB): domain Bacteria; phylum Myxococcota; class Myxococcia; order Myxococcales; family Vulgatibacteraceae; genus CAZDGH01. The sequence continues at coordinate 5,012 of CAZDGH010000252.1, forward strand.
GCTACCGCTGCGTGGTCGTCATGCCCGACGACATGTCGATCGAGCGGCGCCGCACGCTGGCCGCCCTCGGCGCCGAGGTCGTGCTCACCCCGGCGCTCGACGGCATGGGCGGCGCGGTGGAGGAGGCCGGCCGGATCGCCAGGGAGCGGGGCGCGATCTCCCTCGGCCAGTTCTCGAACCCCGCGAACCCCGAGGCGCACTACCGCACCACCGGCCCGGAGATCTGGGAGGACTCGGGCGGCAAGGTCGACGCCTTCGTCGCCGGCGTCGGCACCGGCGGCACCATCAGCGGCGTCGGCCGCTACCTCCGCGAGCGGAACCCGAAGGTGCTCGTCGTCGCCGTCGAGCCCCACGCCTCCGCGGTGCTCTCCGGCGGCGAGGCGGGCCTTCACGCGCTGCAGGGCATCGGCGCCGGCTTCGTCCCCGACACCCTCGACCGCAGCGTGATCGATCGCGTCCTCAAGGTCCGCGACGACCACGGCCTGAAGATGATGTCGCGGGCGGCCCGCGAGGAGGGCCTGTTCGTCGGCCCGTCGTCCGGCGCGGCGCTCTGGGGCGCGGTGCAGATCGCCGGCGAGCTGCCGCCCACGGCGCGGGTCGTCACCGTGCTGTGCGACGGGGGCGAGCGGTACGTCCTCTGAGGGCCGACATGCTCCCAGCCGCCCCAGCCCCCGGCGCGCGACCGGGAGAGATCGCGCCGACGCCGGAGCAGCTCGCGCCTATCCGAGAGCTGCACCAGCGGGGTCTCGCGATCGAGGCGTGGGAGGCGGCGAGCCGGGTCGGCGACCCGCGGCGCTTCGTCGGGGTCGAGGCGCGCATCGTCGCGGCGCGCGTGCTCGCGCAGGTCGGCGCTCCGCGCGCTGCGAGGCTCCACTTCCTCCGGGCGCTGCGCGAGCGGCCGGACGATCCCGGCGCGCGCTACAACGGCGTCGGCGCGATCCACGAGACCCGCGGGCCGCTCTCCGCGTGGCGCTTCCTCCGCGGCCACGGCGACGAGCTCGGCGGCACCGCGCCGCAGCGCGCCCTCGGCTGCACCGCGTGGGCTGGGGTGCTCGGCGCGCTCCGCGACTTCGAGGCCGCGGAGCGATGGCTCGCCCGGGCGACGGAGCTCGCCCCCGAGGAGCCCTGGATCGAGGTCGTCCGCTCGGAGGTGCTCGAGCGGCAGGACCGCTACGACGAGGCGCTCGCCGCGGGCCGCCGCGCCCTGGCGATGCGTCCCTGGTACCGCCCGGCCGTCCTCGCGACGGCGCACCTGCTGGAGCTCGCCGGAGACGCCGACGACTCGCTCCGCCTGCTGGCGGAGGCGTCGGAGCGGCTCACCTCCGCGTCGGTGACGCTCGCGCTCGCCGCCGCCTGCTACGAGCGGGAGCGCTTCGAAGAGGCCCGCGACGCGCTCGATCGCGGCGTCTCGCTCTGCCCGGCGCTCGAGCCGGAGGTGACGGCCTCGCTCGCTGCGAGGCGCTCGGACGTGGCGTACCACCTCGGCGACGTCGAGGCCGCGATCGAGCTCGCCCGGGCCTCGGGATCGCCGTTCCACCTGGCGCTCGCCGAGCGGCTCGAGCGGGAGGTGCCGCTCCGGCGCGTGCGCCTGCCGGTCTCGTTCGTGCGGCAGCACCACCTCGGCTGTGCGCCCGCGACCCTCGCCGCGATCGCCAACGTCTGGAGCCGGCCGGCCGATCACCTGGAGATCGCCGACGAGATCTGCTGGGACGGGACGCCGCGCGTCGCGGAGCGGACCTGGGCGGAGTCGCAGGGCTTCGCGGTCCGCGAGTTCACCGTCACCTGGGACGCGGCGGTCGCGCTGCTCGACCGCGGCGTGCCCTTCACGCTCACCACCGTCGAGCCCGGCAACGCGCACCTGCAGGCGGTGATCGGCTACGACGCCAGGCGCCGCACCTTCCTGGTCCGCGACCCGTTCGTTCCACGCCTCGTCGAGTTCGCCGCCGATCCCGCGCTCGAGCGGTACGCGCGCTGCGGCCCGCGCGGGATGGCGATGGTCCCCGCGGCCGAGGCGTCGCGCCTCGACGGGCTCGACCTCCCGGAGGCGGCGCTGCACGACCGCTTCCACGAGGTCGAGCTCGCGCTCGGACGCCACGACCGGCCCGCGGCCGGCGCCGCGGCGACCGCCCTCGAGCGCGAAGCGCCGGGGCACCGGCTCGCGATCCACGCGGCCCGCGCCCTCGCGGCGTACGACCAGGATCCGCACGCCGGGCTCGCCGCCGTGGAGCGGGCGCTCGCGCTGCACCCCCACGACGCGAACGCGCAGCTCTCGCGGGCCGGGTACCTCGGCGAGCTCGGCCGCTGGGCCGATCGGCTCGCCGCGCTCGAGGCGCACGCCGCCCGCGTCGACGCGGCGGTCATCCTGATCCGCGCGCTCGCCTCCGAGCTGGTGGCCGACGCTTCCCGGCACGACGAGGCGGGGAGGCTCCTCCGCCGCGCGATCCGGAGCCGGCCCGACGACGGGCAGGCGTGGCAGGTCTTCGCCGACCTCCACGCGGCGCAGGATCGCCGCGACGAGGCGCTGGCGCTGCACCGCATCGCCGCTTGCCTCGACGGCACCCGCGAGGAGCCGGCGCGCGCGTACCTCGAGGCTGCGAGGCTCGCGTCGCCGGAGGCCGCCGACGAAGCGCTCCGGTTCCTGCGCGATCGCTTCGAGCGCGCGGGGCGGCGGTCCAGCCTGCCGGCGCGCACGCTGCACCAGGCGCTCCTCCGCCTCGAGCGACGGGAGGAGGCGCAGGCCGTCCTCGCGCGCGCCCTCGAGCTCCGCCCCGACGACGGCTTCCTCCTGCTCTGGGCCGCGGAGCGGCGGGCCCGCGGGGGCGCGCTCGACGAGGCCGCGGCGCTGCTCGCGCGGGCGGAGCCGCTGGCGTCGAGGAGCGCGTTCCGGCGGACCGCGGCGAGGCTCGCGGCCCTCCGCGGCGAGCCGGCCGCCGCGATCGCGACCTGGCGCGAGCTGCTCGCCTCCGAGCCGCTCGCGATCGACGCCCACGAGGCGCTCGCGGAGCTCCTCGCGGGCGTCGAGGGCCGGGAGGCCGCCATCGCGCACCTCGAGGCGGCGTCGGCGCGGTTTCCCAGACAGTACGGGCTGATCCACGCCCTCTGGCAATGGGTCGTCGCGGAGGATCCGGAGCGGTCGCTCGCGCTGCTCGGACGGATGGTCGAGCTGTGGCCGACCGACGCGTGGGCCCACCGGGAGCGGGCGTCGCGGCTCGTCGGCCTGGGGCGGCTCGACGAGGCGGAGCGGTCGCTGGAGGCGGCCGAGCGCCTCGAGCCCGGCTCGTGGGCGCTGTGGAACGTGCGCGGGACCTGGCACGAGAAGGCGGGTCGCCTCGACGAGGCCGCCGCGGCGTACCGCAGGAGCCTCGCCATCGACGCCGGCAGCGGCTTCGCCGTCTCGTCGCTCCTCCGCACCTGCGCGACCGCCGAGGCGCGGCGGGAGGCGCTCGCGCTCGTGCACCACGAGCTGGTGCGGCAGCCGGAGCCGGGCGACGGCGCCGCCGCCTACGCCGAGGTGGCCTGCGAGTCGCTCCCGCCCGACGAGCTCCTCGCGCGGCTCCGCGAGGTGCACGCCGCCCACCCGCGGGCGCTCGTCGCCTCGACGGCGCTGGTGCGCCAGCTCCTCTCGATGGCGCGGCGAGACGAGGCCGTCGCGGTCGCCCGGGAGACCGCGGAGCGGCTCGCGCTCGCGCCCGAGGCGTGGCTCGAGCTCTCGTCGGCACAGGCGGCGGCGGGCGACGCGGCGGGCGAGCGCGCCTCGCTCGAGCGCGCCGC
>CAZDGH010000253.1:0-8741 GCA_964504805.1 uncultured Myxococcales bacterium
ACCTACGGCATCGAGAAGGTGCCGACGGGCCGCGTGCTCCTGGTCTCGAACCACTCCGGGCAGCTCCCGCTCGACGGGGCGATGATCGGCATCGCGCTGATGACCGAGGCCCGGCCGCCGCGGACCATGCGCGCGATGGTCGAGAAGTGGGTGCCGTCGCTGCCGTACGTGTCGACCTTCATGGCCCGCTGCGGCCAGGTGGTGGGCACCCCGGAGAACTGCCTCCGGCTCCTCCGCAACGAGGAGGCGATCCTCGTCTTCCCGGAAGGCGCCCGCGGCATCAGCAAGCTCTACTCCCAGCGCTACCAGCTCACCGAGTTCGGCCTCGGCTTCATGCGCCTCGCCCTCGAGACCGACACGCCGATCGTGCCGGTGGCGGTCGTCGGCGCCGAGGAGCAGGCGCCGGCGCTGCTCGATCTCAAGCCGGTGGCGAAGCTGCTCAAGATGCCGGCGTTCCCGATCACGCCGACCGTGCTGCCGGTGCCGCTGCCCTCGCGCTACCACATCTACTTCGGCGACCCGATGCGCTTCACCGGCCGCGCGGACGACGAGGACGCGGAGCTCGAGCGCAAGGTGAAGCAGGTGAAGGCCGCCGTGCAGTCGATGCTCAACCAGGGCCTGCGCGATCGGAAGAGCGTCTTCTTCTAAGGAGCCTTCGTGGCCGCGCAGAAGCCCGCCGTCGCCATCACCGGCATCTCCGGGAACCTCGGGCGCACGCTCGCGAAGCTGCTCCACGGCAAGGAGCGGATCATCGGGATCGACCGGCGCCCGTTCCCCGGCCGGCCGAAGGACCTCGAGATCCACCAGCTCGACATCCGCAAGCGGAAGGCCGAGGACCTCTTCCGCAAGGGCAACGTCCGCGCCCTCATCCACATGGGCATCCTCCACGACCCGCGGATGAGCGCGGAGGACCACCACCACTTCAACGTGCTCGGCACGGCGAAGGCGCTCGACTACTGCGCGCGGCACGGGGTGAAGAAGCTGGTGGTGCTGTCCTCCTCGAACGTCTACGGGCCGCACCCGGACAACACCAACTTCCTCACCGAGGACGCGCCGCTGATGGCGGCCGCGCGCTTCGGCGAGATCCGCGATCTCGTCGAGCTCGACATCCTGGCGCAGTCGTTCATCTGGAAGCACCCCGAGGTCGAGACGGTCATCCTGCGGCCGGTCCACATCGTCGGGCCGCAGATCAAGAACGCGCCGTCGAACTACCTGCGCCTCGAGCGGCCGTGGACGCTGATGGGCTTCGACCCGATGGTGCAGCTCATCCACTACGAGGACGTCTGCCGCGCGATGATCGCCGCGATGAAGCCCGGCCTCCGCGGCGTCTACAACGTCGTCGGCCCCGGCGAGGTGCCGCTCACCGCCGCCCTCGAGGAGCTCGGCCGCCGGCCGTTCGCGGTGCCGCACATCGCCGCGCGCCCGGTGCTGAACCGGCTCTTCAAGCTGCGGCTGGCGAGCTTCCCGCCGGGGGAGATCGACTTCATCCAGTACCTGTGCACGGTGGAGGGGAGCCGGTTCGTGAAGGACACCGGCTTCAAGCCGAAGCACGGGCTCCGCGAGACGATCCGGAGCGTGTCGGCGGAGGCTTGAGGGACGTCCGAAAGGCAGGCTGGGTCCTCGTTGCGGCCTTGCTCGTCCTCGCGGGCTGTAGCCAGGACACGGCGGGTGATGCTTCGGTCGAGGAGGACGCAGCCTCGGTACGGGTCAACTTGGCCTCCGGCGAGAGGCTCGAGGGCCAGCGAATGCAGCTCGGCGTGTCCGAGGGCCGCAACGAGGGTCAGGTCTCGCTGAGCGCCGAGGCGACGTCGCGCGACGGTTCGGTCTGGATCCTCAACGTCTCGACGGGTCTCGAGTCCCTGCTGGCCCGCCGTATCGAAGTTCCGATCATGGAGACCGCCGGCCCGAACGGCGCGAACGTGAGCCTGGAGGACACGGCGGGCAGACTGGTCGCGGTCGGCGGGACGGTGGCGATCGACCTGGGCCCGGACCCGACCTCCGATCGGATCGTGGTGAGCGGGGTCGTCTCCGATGAGGCCGATCGCCTGGACGGCACCTTCGTCGGTGAGATGGAGATCCTCTGCGCGTATGCGTCGCCGGAAGGCCCCGACGGCCTGGTCCTCGACGACGAGCTCACCTCACCCTTCTGCTCGCAGCTCCGGTGGTAGAGGCCGCGCAAGGGCGGTCGGCACGGTCTCGATCGCGGCTGCTCGCCGCACGTGCCCGCGGGCCGCGGGCGCGTTACCGTCGCAGCCATGGCCGACGATCACCTCCTCCGCGCGCTCCTCCCCGGGCCGAACCTCCGTGTCGTCTTCGTCAGCGCGGCGCACACCGCCCACGAGGCGGCGCGGATCCACGGCTGCGCGCCGACCGCCGCCTGGGCGCTCGCCCACGCGGTGGCGGGGGCGTCGCTCGTGGCGGCGCTCGGCAAGGACGGGCAGCGGGTGACCGTGCAGGTGAGCGGCGAGGGGCCGCTAAGGCTGGTCTTCGCCGACGCCTCCGCCGACGGCCGGGTGAAGGCGTACGTCGGCGCGCCGGGCGTGCCGCCGGCGCCGGGGCGCGATCCGTCGGACATGGTGGCGTCGTTCGGTCGCGGCGCGGCGTTCTCGGTGCTGCGCGAGCTCCCGGGCGGCGAGCTGTACCGCGGCTCGCTCGACCTCGACCGGCCGCGGCTCGACGGGATGCTGGCGCGCTACTTCGAGACCTCGGAGCAGATCCCCACCGCGCTCTCGATCGACGTGCGCGGGCCCACGAGCAGCGCGCCGGAGACGGTGCGCGGCGTGCTGGTGCAGAAGCTCCCCGGCGGCGACGACGAGGCGGTGCAGGTGCTCCGGGAGGCGCTCTCCGGCGGCGCGCTCGCCGCGGCGCCCGCGGACGGCTCGCTGCCGCGGCTCCCCGGCCTCGAGGAGGTGGAGGTGCTCGAGCGGGTGCCGCTCGCCTTCCGCTGCACCTGCAGCCGCGAGCGGGCCGAGAAGGGCGTCATCGCCGCCGGCGCGGCGGAGCTCGCCGACATGATCGAGAAGGACGGCGGCGCGGTGCTCACCTGCGAGTTCTGCCGCACCGTGTACCGCTTCGGCGCCGACGACCTGCGCGCGCTGCTCGAGCGCGCGCAGGCCTGAGCGCCTACCTCGCGGCCCGCGCCTTCGCGAGCCGCTCCTCGACGATGCGGTCGGCGACGACCTCGGGGCGGCTGCCCTCGGCCTTCGCGCGCGAGAGGATCTCGAGGATGGTGTCGTAGATCTGCGTGGTGCGCGCCCGCGCCTTCGCCTCGTCGTAGCCGGCCCACTCCTGGGCGACGTTGATGAGGCCGCCGGCGTTGATGGCGTAGTCCGGCGCGTAGACGATGCCGCGCTTCGAGAGCTCGGCGCCGTGCCGGTCTTCCTTCAGCTGGTTGTTCGCGGCGCCGGCGATCGCCCTGGCCCGGAGCTGCGGGATGGTCTCGTCGTTCACGCCGCCGCCGAGCGCGCACGGCGCGAGCACGTCGACCTCGAGGCCCCAGAAGTCCTTCGGCGCCACGGCCCTGGCGCCGAGCTCGTCCTGCGCGCGGCGCACCGACGCCTCGTTCACGTCGGCGACCCAGAGCGACGCGCCCTGCTCCTTGAGCAGCCGGGCGAGCGGGTAGCCGACGTGGCCGACCCCGAGCACCGCCACCCGCAGGCCCTGGAGGTCGCCGCGGCCGAACGCGAACTTCGCGACCGCCTCGATGCCGCGGAGGACGCCGTAGGCGGTCATCGGCGACGGGTCGCCGGAGCCGCCCTTCGACTTCGGGCTGCCGACGACGTTCTTCGTCACCCGGCGCACCACGTCCATGTCCTCGGGCGAGGTGCCGGAGTCCTCGGTGGTGATGTAGCGGCCGCCGAGGCCGTCCACGGCCTTGCCGAAGGCGGTGAAGAGCGCGGCGCGATCGAACGGCCCCTTGGGCAGCCAGATCACCGCCTTGCCGCCGCCGTGGGGGAGCCCCGCGAGCGCGGCCTTGTAGGTCATGCCGCGGGCGAGGCGGAGCACGTCGACGATCGCCTCGTCCTCGCTCTCGTAGGTGGAGAGCGCGCGGGTGCCGCCGAGGCCGGGCCCGAGGGTGGTGTCGTGGACCGCCACCAGGCCCCGGAGGCCGGTCTTCGCGTCGTGGAGGAGGTGGAGCGCCTCGTACTGCCGCTCCGCAAGTGCCCGGAAGATCTCCATGGTGTCCTCGCGTCACTGGGGGGGCGGGGTATAGGAGGCGACCCCCGGGGCTGTCACGCCGCGCTGCGTCGCCTCGCATGACGGCGCGCAGGCGCCGCGGCTCGCGATTGACCCGCCGCGGCACGCTCCCGAAGATGGCCCCTTCCACCGGAGGTCCCATGGCCCGCGGCTCCGCGGAGCGCCTCGCGCTCGGCACGTTCCTCGCCCTGGCGCTCGCCGCCTGCGGCGGTGGCGAAGGCGGCGCCGCCCCGCCGCCCGAGGAGCCCGGCGCCTGCGACGGCGTCGAGGCCGCCTGCGAGGACGACGACGGCTGCCCCGCCGGCGAGGTGTGCGGCGCGTGCGGCGTCTGCGAGCCCGACCCGGGGCGCGGCGCGTGCGAGACCACCGACGACTGCGCCCGCGGCACCGCCTGCCGCGACGTCGAGGGCGGCCGCGCCTGCGTGCGCTCCTCGTGCGCGACGAACGACGACTGCGAGGCCGGCGAGGCCTGCGACGACGCGAGCGACGCCTGCGTCGTCGGCGACTGCGTCAGCCTCGGCTGCCCGCCCGGCCAGCAGTGCCGGATCGAGGACCTCACCTGCGTGGAGTGCTTCCTCGACCGCCACTGCGAGGACGCCTTCTACCCGGTGTGCGATCGCGACGCGGGCGCGTGCGTGCAGTGCCTCGAGGACGCCGACTGCGCCGGCCGCGACGGCAGGGAGCGCTGCGGCGAGGCGCGCCGCTGCGTCGCCTGCACCGACGACCTCGACTGCGCCGCGCCCACGCCGCGGTGCGGGAGCGAGGGCGCGTGCGTCGTCTGCGCGACCGACGCCGACTGCCCGGGCTCCACCTGCCGCGCCGACGGCAGCTGCGATCCGGGGCCCGAGGACGGCGAGCCGTGCCGGCAGGACGGCAGCTGCGCGCCGGGCTTCCTCTGCGTCGGCGACCCGGCGCTCTGCCGCGCGAGCTGCGATCCGTACGCGCCCGCGTGCGACGTCGGGCGCCTCTGCTCGCTCGTCGGCGACGCGAACGGCGACGTCGCCTTCGACGGCGGCCGGCCCGCGGGCGCGTGCGTGCCCGACGAGGGCGGCGTCGCCCTCGGCCGCGCCTGCGACGACGCGCGCCCGTGCCGCGCCGACCTGCTCTGCCTGCCCGAGGGCACCACCGGCGCCCGCTGCCGCCGGCCGTGCGAGCCCGGCGGCGATCCCGATCCCTGCCCGCCCGGCGAGGCGTGCACCGGGTTCCCGCTCGGCCCGGTCTCGGCGGAGGTGGGCCTCTGCTCGCCGCCGACCTCGTTCCTCGCGCCGTGCGCGAGCGACGACGACTGCGACCCGGGGCAGGGCTGCCGCCCGCAGCTCGGCGGGCCCGACGGCCTCGAGAACCGCTGCGCGTACGGCGACGGCTTCTCCGGCCCCGCCGCCCCGTGCGACGAGGACGCCGACTGCCGCTCCGGCCTCTGCCTCGCGCCCGGCGGCACGCCCGCGCTCTGCTACGGCGCCTGCACCGACGACGCCGACTGCGGGCCGGGCTCCGTCTGCTCGACGTACACCTTCGATCTCCCGGACGGCGGCACCGCGACGCTGCCCGGCTGCCGCACGCGGTGCGAGCTCGACGCCGACTGCGCGCGCTTCGGCGATCTGACGTGCGGGCTCTTCCTCGACGACGTCGCCATGGAGCTCTTCGGCGAGTGCGTGCCGCCGCTGGGCCCGGGCGCCGCGGGCGACCTTTGCACCGCGCCGGAGGACTGCGCCTCCGGCCTCTGCCGCGACGACGCCCTCGGCAACGAGCCGCCGGAGGACGGCTACTGCATGGGGCGCTGCGAGGTCGACGCCGACTGCCCCGACCCGCTCCTCTGCCGCGCGGTCGCGTTCCAGACCGGCCCCGACGGCGACCCCGACGGCTTCGACCAGGTCTCGCTCTGCTGGGGCGGCCCCTGCGGTGCGAACGAGGACTGCCCCGGCCGCGCCTGCCAGCCCGAGCTCGATCCGGCCAACCCGTTCGGCGACCTGCGCCTCTCCTGCAACGTCGCCTTCGGCCCGGGCGGCGCCGGCGCGGCGTGCGACGGCGAGGCCGATTGCGCGAGCGCGATCTGCTTCCCCGCCGGCAACGGCGGCGCCGCCCGGGAGCGCTGCGAGGCGGCGGGCGACGAGGACTTCGACGGCCGCGCCGACTGTGCGGATCCGGACTGCTCGTCGGCCGCGCCCTGCGCCCCCGCCGGGGAGGCCTGCGCGGGTGGCGCCGACGAGGACGGCGACGGCCTCGTCGACTGCGCCGACCCGGACTGCGCCCGCGCCGCGGCCTGCGCGGAGGTCTGCGGCAACGGCCTCGACGACGACCTCGACGGGCTCACCGACTGCGACGACGGCCAGTGCGCTTTCGCCCCGCCCTGCAACCGGAGCATCTGCTACGGTCCCTGCCGCGACGACGCCGACTGTGGAGAGGGCACGAGCTGCGGCGCCGTCTCGTTCAACATGCCGGACGGCGGCCTCCACCAGCTCTCCGGCTGCTTGCCGAGGTGACCCGTGCAGACCAGGACCTGGAAGCTCGCGGCGCTCGCCGTGGCGGTCGGCGCCGGCGCGCTCGCCGGCGCAGCGCGTGCCGCCGAGGCCAAGAAGCTCTCGCTGCGGTGGTACGGCCAGTCGGCGTTCGTGATGAAGACGCCCGGCGGCACCACTGTGGTGATGGACCCGATCCCCGGCGGCATCGGCTACACGCTGCCGAAGGAGAAGATCCCCTCCGACGTGGTGACGATCAGCCACGAGCACCCCGACCACGTGAACGTGGACTTCCAGCAGGGCGGCAAGGTGCTGCGGGGCCTGACCACGCCCGACGGCAAGGAGTACGCGCCGAAGCCGGACACCACGGTGAAGGACGTGAAGATCTCGACCGTGCGGGTCCTCCACGACGACCAGGGCGGCGCGAAGTTCGGCAAGAACGTCGTCTTCGTCTTCGAGACCGGCGGGCTGCGGGTCGTCCACCTCGGCGACCTCGGCCACAAGCTGACCGACGCCCAGGTGAAGGAGCTCGGCAAGGTCGACGTGCTGCTGATCCCCACCGGCGGGCACTACACCATCGGGCCCGACGTCGCCGCCGAGGTGGTGAAGCAGCTCGCGCCGTCGCGGGTGGTCGTGCCGATGCACTTCAAGACGCCGGTGCTGACGGTGAAGGAGCTCGGCCCGACCGACGCCTTCCTGGCGAAGTTCGACACGGTGAAGAAGGTCGAGAGCCACACGCTCGAGGTCGACCCGGCGGCGAAGGCCCCGGCGAAGCCCGACGTCGTCGTCCTCCGCTACGAGTGATCGGGCCGGCGGCCCTGGGCTAGGCTACGGCCATGCGACCCTCCTCCTGCCGCGCGATCGCGGCCGCCGCGCTCCTCGCGGCCGCCTTCCCCGCCGCCGCGGCGGAGGAGGGCCTCGAGCTCGTCGGCAAGGCCGAGGGCGTCAAGGTCGCCGGCGAGGAGGGCCTCGTCTACCGGGTGGTGCCGCCGGGACGCGCGCTCGGCGTCCGGGTGATCGGCCCCGGCGACGTGACGCTCCGGCTCCGCCGCCTGGTGGGCCGGGAGCGCGGCGGCGCGGCGGCGCACGTGGAGCGCGACGGCGCCGCGGTCGGCGCCTCCATCGCCGTGCGCGGCAAGCCCGAGGCCTCCGCCGGCAAGCGGGGCAAGGCCTCGGCGGCGGTGATCGAGACGATCGCGGTGGAGGACGGCGAGCACGTCGTCACCGTCCGATCCGAGGGCGCCTCGACGCTCCTCGTCTCCTTCGCGTTCGCGTCGACCGTGACCGGCGGCGGCGGCCTGGAGCTGGCGCCGCTCGCCCCGCTCGCACCGCTCGCGCCGCTCGCGCCGCTGGTGCCGCCGCACGCGCGGGACGACGAGTCGAAGACGCTGGTCGCGAGCGAGGTGGGCGCCGGCGACGCGCCCGCCGCCACCGTCGAGGACGAGGCGCCGCCTGCCGCGTCCGACGACGCCGGTACGCTGGTGATCGTCTCGCCGAGGGTGGGCCTGGCGGTGCAGCCGCAGTTCGCCGCCACCGGCCTCGCCGTCGGCCTCTCGGTCGACGCCGGCGTGGCGATCGAGGGGCAGCTCGCGGTGGGGCTCAGCGTCGACTACTACAGCTACTCCATCGAGGCGACCGGCATCCCGATCCAGGGCCTGCCGTCCGCGGCCGCCGCGGATCTCTCCACCACGATCTGGGTGCTGCCGGTGATGGCCACGGCCACCTACCGGCTCCCGCTGGGCGGCGAGGTGGTCAAGCCGTACGCCGGCGTGGCGGCGGGCGTCTTCTTCACCGGCGTGGACACGACGCCGGGGGCCGCGGCGCCGGTGCCCGAGTCGAGCGCCTCGGCGGCGACGCCGGGCGGCGCCGCGATCGCGGGGCTCGGGCTGCCGGCCGGGCCGGGACGGATCGCGGTCGAGGGGCGGTTCAACGTCGCAAGTGGCGAGGTGGAAGGTGCGTCGAAAGGCCTCTCGGCCGGCGGGACCACAGCGCAAGCGGGCTACCAGCTCGTCTTCTGATCGGCCGGCCGGCAAGGCGGCCGCGAAGCCCCGGGCGAAGACGAAGGCGAAGCCGGCGCCGGCGGCCAGG
>CAZDGH010000254.1:0-2398 GCA_964504805.1 uncultured Myxococcales bacterium
CCGACGGCACGTACCCGGTGATCAGCTTCTGCGACGGCGAGGAGCCGATCTACTACTGCAAGGACACCGAGCGGCCGATGGACTGGTGCCAGAGCTCGGACCCGGCGGCGTTCTGCGCCGACGAGGGCGGGTACCAGGAGGCGACGAAGGGCCGGAACAAGGAGCTCTTCTACGCGCTCAAGGGCGCGTACGACCCGTGCTACCCGCACCGGCAGACGATGATCTCCGCGCTGGCGGTCGACCTGAACCGCAACGGCCGGCGCGACTACGGCGAGCCGCTCCTCCACAACGGCCGCGAGCGCTGGGAGGACGTCGGCGAGGACGGCTGCCCGAGCGAGCTCGAGGACGGGCAGGGCGGCTGTGTCGACGACCCGTCGGCGAGCCCGGCCGCCGGCGGCCTCGAGGACCCGAACGCCGACGACTACCACTGGGAGCGGAACCCCTTCGGCACCGAGCGCGACTGGCTGCACGAGGAGGGCGAGCCGTACGAGGACTTCGGCCTCGACGGCGTCGACGGCACCGGCGACCTCGGCGAGGGCGACGGCGCCTTCAGCATGTCGCCCGGCTACGCGAGGTTCGTGGAGTACGACCCGCGGCTCGCGTTCCGGCGGTGGAGCCAGGCCGACAAGGAGCGCGTCTCCTGGTACGTCGAGGGCGGCATCCGCGACGTCTTCAACTTCGGCGTCCAGGCGGCGCACGTCTTCGGCGAGCTCGCCGGCACGTTCCCCGACGAGGCCGCGCGCTACGACGGCTTCCTCGACCTGCCGGGCGGGCCCTACGAGGAGGACGGCTTCGACCCCTTCCTGGTGCCGATGGAGCAGGCGCCGCGGTTCACGCTCTTCCTCTACGGCAAGCCGGACGCGACGCCGCTCGAGCTCGAGCGCGGCGACGGCGACCACGTGGGCACGCCGCAGCAGGCGGTGAACCGCTTCTACGTGATGATGAAGTGGCTCTCGGCGCGGTGGCGCATGATCCCCGACCCGCCGGGCGACGACAGCGAGTTCAACAGCCGCGCCTTCTCGATGAAGTTCGACTCCCAGGTGCTCGGCGCCGAGCGCGACTTCGCCATCGTGCTGCCGCCGGGCTACGACGCGCCGGAGAACGCCGACGTCCGCTACCCGGTGCTGTTCATGGGCCACGGCTACGGCATGCAGGCCGCGGGCAGCGACGGCTTCTTCGTCTCCAACATCCTCTTCGACCTCTACATGAACGAGGGGAAGATCCGGAAGATGATCATGGTCTACGTGGACGGGAACTGCTGCTTCGTCCACGAGAGCGGCGAGAAGAGCTGCTCGCTCTGGGACGACGAGGGCAACGAGCACGAGGACCTCCCGGGCTGGAAGCGCGAGTGCTCCACCGGCAGCTTCTACGTGGATCGCGCCGGGTACGGCGACGGCGACGAGACCAAGTACGAGCAGGCGATCCTCGAGCTCATGGACCACGTCGACGCCAACTACAGGACGCTGCCGCCCGCGGAGCTCTGATGGCCGACGAGGGGGCGAAGACGGAGCTCACCCGGCTCGCGCTGCAGCGGGCCGACGTGGCGACGTTGCTCGACGGCGACGAGGCGCTCGCCGTCGCGCCGATCTTCGCCGCCCTCGAGGAGGCCGGCCTCGCCGCCGAGGTCCGCAGGGTCGACGCCTACCGCGTGCCGGCGGGCACGGCGATCGTCACCGAGGGCGAGGCGGGGCGCTCGCTCTTCCTGGTGCTCGCCGGCGAGGTGCGGATCCGCGTCGGCCGCGGCAAGGAGCTGGTCGAGATCGCCACCGCCGCCAAGGGCGAGTTCTTCGGCGAGTGGGAGCTGCTCCGTGGAGGGCCCCGGCGGTTCTCCGCGGTCGCGGGCTCCGCCACCGCCGTGGCCGAGGTGCCGCTGGAGCTGCTCGGCGCGCCGGCCGCCCGCAGCTTCGAGCTGCGCCGCGTGCTCGAGCAGGCGCTCGCCGCCCGCGAGCAGGCGCGCCGCGACCTCGACGACTTCCTCTCGCGCTGGTGACACGGAGACGCGCATGCCGCTCGACGATTACGGAGCTGGGGACGAGGACGACGAGAAGAAGGAGCTGGAGGGCACCGGCCAAGGCCGTCGGTTCTCCGACTTCGACTGCCCCGACTGCAACGCCAACAACCCGACCGACGGCTTCGGCCACGGCGACGAGCTGCGCTGCAACTACTGCGGGATCGAGTGGCGGGTGACGGTGAGCGAGGAGGGGCGGTTGAAGTTCAAGGAAATCTGAGCGGGCTCCGGGCTCCGGGGCCAGGCTCCGGGCTCCAGGCTCCGGGCTCCGGCCGGCTAGGGGGCTGCGCGCCGGCGTGAGCGGGCTCCGAAGAGCAGCGCCGCCAGCGCGAGCAGCGGTCCTTCGGCGGAGGTGCAGCCGCAGCCGCCGGGGGGGCGGGAGGCGGGGAG
>CAZDGH010000254.1:2408-8385 GCA_964504805.1 uncultured Myxococcales bacterium
GTGGGCGGCCCCCTACCCCCCGCCCCCCCCCCGCGGGGGGGGCCCCTGGGGGGGGGGGCCCCCCCCCGCGGGGGGGGGGGGGGGTGGGGGGGGGGGGGGGCGCGGCGGAGGCGAGCTTCGAGGCGGCGGCGGGGTCGAGGGGCGCGGCGAGATCGACCTGGCCCTCGTCGAGCACGGTGCCGTCGGCGGCGAGGGCGCGGAAGCGCACGCCGGACGCGGAGGCGTCGAAGCAGAGCGCGTGGTGGCGGGTGTCGTCGGCGGCCTTCGACGCGGCGGTGCGGACGATCGGGCGGAGGCGCGCGCCGCCGCCGCCGGTGACGAAGTAGGTCACGCCGCCGGCCGGGCCGAAGCGCTCGTAGTGGTGGTCGTGCCCGGCGATGACGATCCGGACGCCGCCGGCGGCGAGGATCGGCGCGAAGACCTGGCGCATCGCGGTCGACTCGGGCTCGTCGGGGCCGTGCGGGCCGCTCGTGAACGGGGGGTGGTGGAAGAAGGCGACGCGGATCGGCGGCCTCGCCGCGGCGAGATCGGCCCGGAGCCAGCGGGCCTGCGCGCCGCCCTCCGAGAGGTCCTCGTTGGAGTCGAGGGCGACGAAGTGCACGTCGCCGCGGTCGAAGGAGTAGTAGCGCTCCTTCCCGGGGCCGTCGGGCAGGACGAAGTTCGCGAGGTACGCCGCGCCGTCCTCGGTCATCAGGTCGTGGTTCCCGAGGGCCGGGTAGAACGGCACCGTCGGCAGGAGCGCCCGGTACGGGCCGAAGAAACCGGCGTCGTAGGAGGCGTCGGCGCCGGTCGGGTAGACGACGTCGCCGGCGACGAGCACGAGCGCCGGCCGTTCCTCGGCGAGCCGCGCGGCGACCTGGACCTGCGCCACCGAGCCCGCGCCGGAGTCGCCGACGGCGCAGAAGCGCAGCGCGCCGGGGCGCGGCAGCGGCACCACGTGCTCGGCGTCGTCGCCCTCGACGCGGTAGGCGAGCGCCGTCGCGCCGGACGGGGCCTCGAGCCGCGCGAGCCGCAGCCGGCCCTGCCGCGCCGCCTCGACGGGCGGGCCGAGGGCGCCCGGCGCGCCCGAGGCGATCCGGACCGGGTCGTCGCCGTCCGGCTGCACCACCACCGTCGCGCCGTCGGGGCGGACGTCCTGCACGTACGGGCCGCGGGCGGCGAGGACGACGGCGAGGGCGAGCTCGAGCATCAGTAGCGGAGCCTCAGGGCCAGGTTGGTGACCCAGCCGTCCGCGGGGACGACGGGGCCGATCACGATCGGGTACCCGAAGTGGAGGCGGAGCGCGAGGGGGCCGGCGAGGAAGTCGAGGCCGAGGACCAGCGCGAGCGCGCGCGACTCCCAGAGCTCCTTCGGCTCGTCGTTGACGCCGCCGAAGTCGGTGGCGACGACGCCGCGCAGGCCCTCGAAGAGCGCCAGGCGCACGAGCCAGTCGAGCGGGAACGACAGCTCCACGTTCGCCACGTAGTAGTTGGTGCCGAGCAGCCGCTCGTCGCCCCAGTGGAAGCCGCGGAGGTTGTCCACCGACGAGAGGTAGTACTGCTTCGAGAAGCGGCTCCCGAAGCCGGTGCCCGCGGCGGCGCGGCCGAGCACCGAGGTGCGTCCGCCGAGGTAGAGGTAGTGCTGCAGGTCGGCTTCGGCGAAGCCGTGGACGCCCTCGTCGCCCTCGAGGCGCTGCGGGAGCACGCCGCCGCCGAAGAGCAGGAGCGCGCTGCCGCCGGCGATCGGACCGGCGAACGGGTGGAAGCGCACGGTGTCGAGGCCGTAGCTCCCCTGCAGGAGCAGCTGCGGCTCGCTGCCGCCGGTGAGCTCGCGCCACGCCGGGCGGTCGGCCGGATCCGAGTAGTGATCGCGGACCACCGCCTCGGCGACGAGCTGCACCTCGAGCCGCTCGAAGGCGTTGAGCGGGTAGGAGAGCCCGCCGGTGGCGCCGTACTCGCGCTCGAGGAAGAAGGCGGGGCTCCCCTCCTTGTCGGGGAAGGTGCGATCCCGCCGCGGCTGGAAGGTGTGGAACGCGCCGGCGAGCCAGGCGAGGCGCGAGGAGCGATCGAGGTAGATCACCGCGGCGTCGGTGAGCTCGAGCTCGCCGTACACCGCCAGCTGGACCGCGGTGATCTTGTCGCGGAGGAGATCCGAGAAGGCGAGGCCGCCGAACGCGACCGCCTGGGTGCCGAGGGCGATGGCGCCGGCGTCGATGCCGTAGTGCTCGAACGGCTCGTATTCCGGCGCGTCGGGCGGCAGGTCGAGGCTCGGCGGGATCCAGGCCGCGGCGTCCCGGCCCTCGGGCAAGGGCGGCACCGGCTCGAGCCGGAGCAGCTCCACCGCCGGCACCCGCGCCAGCCGGAAGCGGCCGCCGTGGACGAGGATGGCGTAGACGGAGCCGCCGGGCCCGGGCGCCGGCGTGCGGATCATCGTGGCGACGTCGGTGAGGCGCACCACCCGATCGCCCTCGAGGCGGTGCAGGTCCCAGCGGCCGCCGCGGTCCGACGCGAAGAGCAGGCCCGCCGGCGTCGGCACCGGCGTCCACATGTCCCAGGCGCCGGTGACGAGCGGGGTGAACGCGCCGGTGGCGGGATCGAGGCGGAAGAGGTTCGACGCGCCGTCGGGCGTCGCGTCGGAGGCCAGGTAGATGCCGTCGGCGTGCCAGTGGAGATCGGCCTCGGCGTGGATCGAGCGGGTGATCCGCCGCACCCCGGCGACGCTGCCCGAGGGATCGAGCGGCACCACGAAGACGTCGCGGAAGCCGCCCTGGCCGATGCCGCCGAGGGCGAGCTCCTTGCCGTCGGGCGAGAAGGTCGGGTCGCCGGCCTCGATGATGCCGGCGTCGGTGAGCACGTACTCGACCTCGTCCTCGATCCGGAACAGGTCGCCGTCGTCGGCCTTCCGCCGCTCGAGGCGCGCCACCCAGAGGCGGTCGCCGTCTCCCTTGCGGCCGATCCAGGCGATCTTGTCGTCGGCGAGCGCGAAGGTGCGCCTCGAGAGCACGTGCAGCGACTCGAGCGACGGCAGCGAGTCCTTCACCACCAGCTGCGGGCGCTTCGCGGGCTTCTCGGCGTCGAGCAGGTACAGGTGCGCCTGCCCGAGCTCGCGGTCGAAGCCGCGGACGAGCAGGGTGCGGCCGTCCGGCGAGGTGATCACCGCCTCGGGCTCGGTGGGCAGCTCGTCGACCAGCTCGACCTGCGGCACCCGCGAGCGCGCGTCGGCGTACGCCGGGAGGTACCGCCGCTTCAGCCAGTCCTCGAACATCCGGTCCACGGTGGCGGCGTCGAAGCCGGTGCCGATCTCGACCAGCTTCTCGAAGGTGATGCCCTCGCCGAGCTCGGTGGCGAGCCCCATGTGGTGCGCGTTCTTGAGGAGCCAGAGGACGAGCTCGCGGCCGAACGTCGCGCCGAGGAACGCCACCCGGACCTGCCCGAGCTTGTAGGTGTGGACGTAGCCACGCGGGATGTCCGCGAAGTAGTCGAGGCGGAGGTAGCCCTCCATCGCGTCGGGGTTGTAGAGGAGGTCGCGCGCCCAGGCCTCGGCCTCGGGATCGAGGCCGGGGAGCGTCGGCCCCGAGGCGCCCTCCGGCGTCCCCGGGCCGGGACGCGCGCCGGGATCGAGGCCGCCGTACGCCGCGTACTCGGCGAGCCCCTCGATGAACCAGAGCGGGAAGCCGCCGAGGCCCGACGGGCGATCGGCGACCTCGGCGAAGCTCCGCACCATCTGGATGGTGAACTCGTGGGCGAGCTCGTGGGTCGAGGTGTGGCGGAACTGCTCGAGGTCGCCGAAGAACGGCAGCGCCAGGGTGAGATCGATCGGGCTGGTGACGCCGAGCACACCCTCGGAGATCGGGAACGCGTTCGTCGCCTGGAACTCGGAGTGGCTCGCGTAGAGGACGTACGGCACCTCGCGCGCCGGCACGTAGTCGAAGGCGTGGGCGAGGCGCAGGTAGTCCTCGCGGATGATCTGCGCGGCGACCTCGGCCGCCGGCTCCTCGGCGGTGTAGTAGAAGAGCCGGACGCCGGCGCCCGGCAGCTCGGGCAGCGCGACCTCGCGGAAGTCGAAGCCGTACCACCGCACCCGGTTCTTCCCGGGGCGGCGCGGCGCCACGTACACGTCGTCGAGCGTCGGCGCCTCGAGGACGAGGGCGTCGCGGAAGCCCGGCAGCCGCGGCCCGCCCGTCTCCCGCGCGAACGGGATCTCCGCCCGTGCGGGCGCGGCGAGCGCGAGGCAGACGAGCGGGAGGAGGGCGTACCGCAAGGGTGGTCCGGGGCGACCTCGAAGGCTAGGTCCCCGGATCCGCGGCCGCAACCGTTCCGGGCGGGCGCAGAAGGGTCGCTATCGGCACGCCCTGACGCGGAAGGCCGCGCCGTAGGCGACCTCCTCGCAGGCGGTGGTCGCGAAGAGCGCGCCCTCGGGGCCGAGGACCGCGGGCAGCTCGCGGCAGCGGTCGAACCCCGGGTCGGGATCGCACGGCACCGAGCAGACGCGGCCGCCGGCCCGCGCCTCGACGCAGAGCGCGGAGTCGCAGTCGTCGTGGCCGGCGCAGGGGGCGCCCGGCGGCGCGCCGCGGCCGGCCGGATCGAGGCAGAGCGTCGCACGGGCCGCGGCGTCCACGGTGCACCGGAGCCGCGCGGTGGACCACGAGCCGGCGCCGTCGGCCCGCTCCGCGCGCGGCACGCAGTCGAGCTCGTCGAAGCAGCCCTGGTCCGGGAGCCGGCAGAGGCGCACGTCGCGGCCGACCCGCGGGCTCCCGAGGTCGTTCTCGACGCGGTCCTGCCAGAGGCCGACGGTCTCCTGCGACGAGCCCTCGGCGCAGGCGAGGCGATCGGCGCAGGCGGCGCCGGGAGCGCACGGGCTCGTGCAGCGGCGCGTGCCGGCGAGCTCGCAGAAGTGGACCCCGGCGTCGCCCTGCCGCGTCGCGAGGCAGCCCTGCACGCAGGCGCCGCCGCGGCAGGCGAGCGGATCGTCGTCGCAGCGCGCGCCGTCGGAACGGTCGCCGCCGGGCGGCACGCAGAGCGGCACCGCGTCGAGCGCGGCCTCGCCGTCCGGGTGGCCGAAGAACCTGCACGCGAGCGGCGCGCCGGCCGCGAGCGCGGCCGGGTCGCAGGCCGGATCGTCGGCGCAGTCGCAGGCGTCGCGGCACAGCGTCCGCTCCGGCGCGTCGTCGGGCGGGAGGCAGGTGCCGAAGGTGGCGCCGTCGATCGCGATCTCGCGGCAGGAGAGCCCCACCTCCGGCCGGCCGGCGAGGAGCGGGCACTCGCCGTCGGAGGCGCAGGCGCGGAAGCAGGTCCCGGGCGCGCCGTCGACCGGGAAGACGCAGCGGCCGGCGGTGCAGTCCTCGTCGGCGCGGCAGCGCATCCCGCCCGGCCGGGCCCGCGGCCGCGAGGGCACGCACGCGAGCCGCGGCGGGCAGGGCGGGGCGTCGCAGCGGCCCGGCTCCGGGGCGCAGACCACCCGCTCGCCGGTCGCGACCGAGGCGCTGTCCTGGAAGACGTCGGGCCGGACCCGGTGCACGCCGCAGTCGGCCTCGGTGGCGCACCCGTCGCCGGGCGCGCCGCCGCCCCCGCCGCCGCCGCCGCCTCCGCCGCACCCGCCGTCCGCGCACGGGTCGACCGCCTCGGCGAGGGAGCCGTCCACGCACCCCGCCAGCGCGAGGGCACCCGCCGCCGCACGCCACCACCGCGCCATGCCGCACCTCTCGGCCGCGATCCTACCGCGCGCCGAAGATCGCCGTGCCGACGCGGACCAGGGTCGCGCCCTCCTGCACCGCGACCTCGAGGTCGTCGCTCATGCCCATCGACAGCGCGCCGCCCGGCAGGTGCGCGTCGCGGAGCTCGCGGAGGCGCCGGTAGTGCGGGCGCGACGCCTCGGGGTCGTCGCCGTGGGGCGGGATGCACATCAGCCCGGCCAGCTCGATCCCCGGCACCGCCCGGAGCTCGGCGAGCCGGGCCGGGAGCTCGGCGGGAACGACGCCGCTCTTCTGCGGCTCCTCGCC
>CAZDGH010000254.1:8395-8710 GCA_964504805.1 uncultured Myxococcales bacterium
GACGTTGACCTCGACCAGGCAGCGCACGACGGCGCCGCCGGCCCGCCGCGCCAGCTCGCGGGCGAGCTCGACGCGGTCGAGGGTGTGCACCAGCGCCACCTTGCCGGCGACGTACTTCGCCTTGTTCGTCTGCAGCGGGCCGATGGCGTGCCAGCGCACGCCCTCGAGGTCGGCGAGCGCGGCGAGCTTGTCGCGGAGCTCCTGCGCGTAGTTCTCGCCGAAGTCCCGCTGCCCGAGGGCGTGGGCCTCGCGGATCGCCGCGGCCGGCTTGGTCTTCGAGACGGCGACGAGCGTCACCTCCTCGGGCCGGCGCCC
>CAZDGH010000255.1:0-8706 GCA_964504805.1 uncultured Myxococcales bacterium
GGCCGCGCTCGGCGAGGCGCACGTCGATGTTCTCGCCCTGCCGGGCGTCGACCTCGGCGCCGACGAAGTCGGCCTGGATCGGCAGCTCGCGGCCGGGGCGCGACACCAGCACCGCGAGCTGCACGCGGCGGGGCCGGCCGAAGTCGATCAGCTCGTCGAGCGCTGCCCGCACCGTGCGGCCGGTGTAGAGCACGTCGTCGACGAGCACCACGCTCTTGCCGCCGAGGTCGAAGGGGATCCGGGTCGGGCCGACCTGCGGCACCGGGTGGGCGCCGAGGTCGTCGCGGTAGAGGGTGATGTCGAGGGTCCCGATCGGCGGCGCGACCTTCTCCCGCGCCTCGATCGCCGCGGAGAGCCTGCGCGCGAGCGGCGGCCCGCCGCGCTCGATCCCCACGAAGCAGAGCCCCTCGGCCCCCCGGTTCGCCGCGAGGATCGCCTCGGCCAGGCGCCCGACCGCCTGCTCGACGGCCGCCGCGTCGAGGAGCACCCGCACGTCGTCGAGCGGCGCGGCGATCACTCGGTCAGCCACTTCCAGAACTCGCTCTTCTTCTCGCCCTTCTCGAGCGCCGCCGGCGACAGGGTGGTGCCCTCGGCGTGGTTCACGAAGGTCATCTCGTGCGTCTTGTCGAGGAACGGGTACTTCGTCACCACCGTGTAGGTGAGGTCGATCTTGATCAGGTTCGCCTCGGTGTCGCGCTCGACCTCGACGTCGGTCTCCTCGAACTCGGGGTACTTGCCGTCCGGGTTCGGCTCCTTGCCCCAGAGCTCGTCGCGGCGCCGCTTGATGTTCCCCTTGATCAGCTTGTCGTCGCGGATGTTCCAGGCCTGGAACACCTGCTCCTGCATCGCCGCCTGGATCCGGCGGTTGCGCATCCACGGCGGGAGGAAGGTCACCGCCACGCACCCGAGCAGGAACGTCACCAGCAGGAAGACGATGAACATGCCGTTCACCTTCCCGGACTGGGAGGCGCGGCGGCGGTGGAGCACGAGCATGACGCCATCTTCGCAAAGCGCCGCGAGGCGGCGCAAGGACGCGACGAGGCCGCTACGGCACCGACGCCGCCACCTCGGCCGCCGCCGCCTCGAGCTCCGCCCGCTCCTCGGCGTCCGGGATCCGGCCGTCGATCGGCAGCCCGAGCCGGTCCCAGCGGAGCCCGTCGGTCCCGTCGCCGCGGCGGCCGCGGGAGAGCCAGACCAGCACCGCCTCGCCCTTGACGTTCTCGAGCGGCACGTACCAGCCGCGGCCGCTCCTGCCGTCGTCGGAGTCGTCGCGGTTGTCGCCGACGACGAAGACGTGGCCGGGCGGGACGGCGAACGGGCCCTCGGCCGGCCGGTCGGAGGAGAGCGTCGGCGACTGCAGGGTGAGGTGGCGCCGCCCGCCGAGCTCCTCGAGGTAGACGCGGCCGGTCTCGTGGTGCCAGGCGCCGAGCTCCTCGCGCAGGTTCCAGAAGTCGAGGCGGTCCACCACCCTGGCGCGCGGCTGCGGCACGCCGTCGACGTGGACGACCTCTCCGACGACGGTGATCTCCTCCCCCGCGAGCCCGACGACGCGCTTCACGAACACCTTCGCCGGATCGTTCGGGCTGACGAAGACCACGAGGTCCCCGCGCGCCGGGCCCGGCCGCTCCCAGAGCACCCGGCCGCCGAGGGGCAGCCGGAGGCCGTAGGCGAGCTTCGAGACCAGGATCTGGTCGCCCGGCAGCAGCGTCGGCGCCATCGACCCCGAGGGGATCCGGTACGCCTCGGCGACGAAGAGCCGCAGGAGCGCCGCCAGCGCCACGGCGATCACCACCACCTCGGCGTACTCGCGCAGCGCCGACTTCCGGTGCGCCTCGAGGTGGCGGGCCCAGGCGGCGTCGAGGGCGCTGCCGGCGTTGGCGATCCGCGCCTCGTCGGCGCCCGAGAGCGCCGCGGCCGCCTCGGCGAGCCCCGCCGGGTCCTCGGCGACCGCGTGCGGGCCCAGCTTGCGCTTCCCGCGGGACAGGGCGTCGCGCGCCTCGGAGAGCGACGACGCCAGCGCCCGGCGCGGCGAGCGCCCGGTCACTCCCCCGGGACCCCGGCGTCGATCGCCCGGAAGATGCGATCGGTGCGGAGCTTCTTCGGGCCCCAGGAGAACCCGATCACGTCGGCGCGGCCGCGGATGTTGCCGAACGGCACGTACCAGGTGGCCATCGACCGCGAGTCGGCGGAGTTGTCGCGGTTGTCGCCGAGCACGAAGACGTGGCCCTCGGGGACGAGGTACGGGCCCTGCTGCGGCTGCACCTGCTGCTGCTGGATGACGAAGTGCGGGTGCGTCCGGTCGCCGGCCTCGAGCCGCTCCACGAACAGCGCGCCGTGCGAGGAGATCCAGCGCCGATCGAAGTCGCTGTAGTCGTCGAAGGCGTAGGACTCGTCGCGGAGCTCGCGGCCCTGCGGGGCGCCGTTCACGTGCACCACGCCGTCGACGAGCTTCACCTCGTCGCCGGGGAGCCCGACCACCCGCTTGATCAGGTCCTCGCCGCCCTTCACCGGGTGGTCGAAGACGATCACGTCGCCGCGCTCCGGGGCGCGCCGCTGCCAGGCCATCACGTTCGTGAACGGCACGCGGACGCCGTAGGCGAACTTGGTGACGATGACGTAGTCGCCGATCTGCAGCGTCGGCAGCATCGAGCCCGAGGGGATCGAGAACGGCTCGAAGAGGAAGGCGCGGATGACGAGGGCCACCGCCACCGCGGGCCCGACCGAGCGGATGGTGCCGACGACGCCCTTCGGCTTCTCCTCGGCCGCCTTGCCCTTCTTGGCGTCCTTCTCCGGCGCGGCCTCGGGCTTCTCCGCTCTCGCCGCGGCGCTCTTCTTCTTGGCCACGGGCCCTCAGTCCTCGACCTTGAGCACGGCGAGGAAGGCTTCCTGCGGGATCTCCACGCTGCCGACCTGCTTCATCCGGCGCTTGCCCTCCTTCTGCTTCTCGAGGAGCTTCCGCTTCCGGCTGATGTCGCCACCGTAGCACTTGGCGAGCACGTTCTTGCGCATCGCCTTCACGGTCTCGCGGGAGATGATCTTGCCGCCGATCGCCGCCTGGATCGCCACCTCGAACATCTGCCGCGGGATCACCTCGCGCAGCTTGGCGCAGACGTCCTTGCCGCGCTGGTAGGCGCGGTCGCGGTGGACGATCACCGAGAGCGCGTCGACCGGCTCGCCGTTGACGAGGATGTCGAGCTTCACCAGCGGCGCCTCCTGGTAGCCCAGGAGCTCGTAGTCGAGGGACGCGTAGCCCTTGGTGAGCGACTTCATCTTGTCGAAGAAGTCGAAGACCACCTCGGCCATCGGCAGCTCGTAGGTGATCTGCACGCGCTTCGGGCCCAGGTACTTCAGGTCCTTCTGCACGCCGCGCCGGTCCTCGCAGAGCTTGAGGATCGCGCCCACGTACTCGTTGGGCACGTGCACGTGCACGGTCAGGATCGGCTCCTCGAGCTTCTCGATCTTCTGGACGGGCGGCAGCTTCGCCGGGTTGTCGATCGCCGTCATCTGCCCGTCGGTCGTGTAGACCTTGTAGACGACGCTCGGCGCGGTGGTGATCAGCGAGAGGTTGTACTCGCGCTCGAGGCGCTCCTGCACGATCTCCATGTGCAGGAGGCCGAGGTAGCCGCAGCGGAAGCCGAAGCCGAGCGCCTGCGACGTCTCGGGCTCGTAGGTGAACGCCGCGTCGTTGAGCTTCAGCTTGTCGAGGGCGTCGCGGAGGTTCTCGTACTCGTGGGCCTCCACCGGGAAGATCCCGGAGAAGACCATCGGCTTGATCTCCTTGAAGCCCGGGAACGGCGCGTCGGCGGGCGTCGCCGCGTCGGTCACCGTGTCGCCGACCTTGGCGTCGTGGACGTCCTTGACGTTGGCGACCAGGAAGCCCACCTCGCCGGCGATGAGCTCCTTCGCGGCCCGCGGCTTCGGCGCGAAGTGGCCGAGCTCCTGGACCTCGAACTGCTTGTTGTTCGACCAGAGCTTGATCTGCTGCTTCGGCGTGAGGCGGCCCTCGAGGAGCCGCACCAGCATCACCACGCCGCGGTAGCTGTCGTACCAGCTGTCGAAGATGAGGGCCTTGAGCGGCTTGTCGGCGGAGCCGCTCGGCGGCGGGATCCGCGCCACCACCGCCTCCAGGATGTCCTGGATGCCGAGGCCCTCCTTGGCGGAGGCGGGCACCGCGCCCGAGGCGTCGAGGCCGATGACCTCCTCGATCTCCGCCTTCGTCCCCTCGACGTCGGCCGACGGGAGGTCGACCTTGTTGATGACCGGGATGACCTCGTGGTCGTGCTCGAGCGCGAGGTAGACGTTCGCCAGCGTCTGGGCCTCGACGCCCTGGGTCGCGTCGACGACGAGGAGCGCGCCCTCGCAGGCGGCCAGGCTCCGCGACACCTCGTACTGGAAGTCGACGTGGCCGGGCGTGTCGATGAGGTTGAGGACGTACTCCTTCCCGTCCTTCGCCTGGTAGCGCATCCGGACCGTCTGCGCCTTGATGGTGATCCCGCGCTCGCGCTCGAGGTCCATCGAGTCGAGGAACTGCTCCTTGGTCTCGCGCTGGGTGATGGTGCCGGTCGCCTCGAGCAGCCGGTCGGCGAGGGTCGACTTGCCGTGGTCGATGTGGGCGATGATCGAGAAGTTGCGGAGGTGGGCGTTCTCGGCGGGCATGTCGGACGGCCCCATAACACGCCGAAGCCCGGGACGCATCCTCGCGCCCGGGCCCCGGAAGACCGTCCGAAGGGCTGCCGCCTCGCTACGCCGCCGCGCGCCCGCGGAAGAACGCGACCGTGCGCGCGAGGCCGTCCTCGAGCGTCACCTCGGGCCTCCAGCCGAGCACCTCGGCCGCCTTCGCCGGGTCGACGCAGGAGCGCCGCTGCTCGCCGGCCTTCGCCGGCGCGAAGACCGGATCCGCGGACGAGCCCGCGGCGCGCCCGACCAGGGCGGCGAGCGTCACCACGTCGGTCTCGCGGCCGGTGCCGACGTTGAGCGGGCCGACGTAGCGGCTCTCGAGCGCGAGGACGTTGGCGCGGGCGACGTCGCCGACGAAGACGTAGTCGCGGGTCTGCTTGCCGTCGCCGAAGATCGTGCACGGCGTCCCGGCGAGCGCCCGGCCGGAGAAGATCGCCACCACGCCTGCCTCACCGTGTGGATCCTGCCGCGGTCCGTAGACGTTGGCGTAGCGGAGCGCGCAGTACGAGAGCTTCTTCTCCGTGGCGTAGTAGCCGAGGTAGAGCTCGCCCGCCGCCTTCGAGACGCCGTACGGCGAGACCGGGCGCGTCGGGTGCGTCTCCGGCGCCGGGAAGACGTCCTGCTCGCCGTAGCAGGCGCCGCCCGACGACGCGAAGAGGAAGCGCTTCACGCCGCCGGCGACGGACGCCTCGAGCAGGTTGAGCATGCCGAGCAGGTTCACGTCGGCGTCGAGGCGCGGATCCGCCACCGACTTGCGCACGTCGATCTGCGCCGCGTGATGGCAGACCGCGTCGAAGCCGCCGCTCCGGACGAGCTCGGCGGCCGCCGCCGACCGGATGTCGCCCTTCACCAGCTTCGCCGCCGCCGGCACGTTCTCGGTCTTGCCGCTCGAGAGGTCGTCGAGGACCACGACCTCGTGGCCTCGCTCGAGCAGCGCGTCGGCGACGTTCGAGCCGATGAACCCGGCGCCGCCGGTGACCAGCACCTTCATCCGAATCCGCCTTTCGATGCGACGGGTCCGGCCCGCGGGCCGGCCCCTCGGAGGTCCGCGGGGAAGCTAGCAACGCGCGCCCGGGCCACCACGCCCCGCGGGCCGCGCCCCCTGGCGGGCTACCGCCGATCGTCGAAGGTGAGCTGCCCGGGCAGCTGCGACTTGTACTTCTCGAGGACGAGGTCGATGCCCTGCCGGATGTACTCGGCGACCGGGACCTTCGTCTTGTCGTTGAGCTGCTTCAGCCGCTCGTTCTGCTCGGGCGTGATGTAGATGGTCGTGGAGATCTTCTTGCGCGCCATGGGACGTTACCATATGTGGCAATACCTCGATGGTCAAGGAACCCCCCGTTTCGATTGCCGGAACCGGCCGGGTCCGCCACAATCTCCCGCCATGTGCCGCTCCGTGCTCCCCCTGCTCCCCGCCCTCCTCGCCGCGGCGCTCGCCGCCTGCGGCGGCACCGAGGCCACGGGCCGGGCCGACCCCGCGGACGCCGCCGGCGGCACCATCGACGAGCTCGCCTCCGGGCAGCGCGGCGACGAGACGGTGAAGGAGTACGACCTCAACCGCGACAAGAAGCCCGACGTCTGGAAGTTCTTCGTCGGCGCCCAGGACGCCGAGCAGCTCGTCCGCAAGGAGCTCGACGTCAACTGGGACGGCAAGGTCGACGTCCGCTACTTCTACGACGCGAAGGGCACCCTCGAGCGCGAGGCCCTCGACCTCGACTTCGACGGGAAGATCGACGTCGTGAACTTCTACGAGAAGGGCCAGAAGACCCGGGCCGAGCTCGACCTCGACTTCGACAACCGCACCGACCTCTGGAAGTTCTTCCAGAAGGGAAAGCTCGTCCGCAAGGAGCGCGACACCAACGCCGACGGCCGCGTCGACACCTGGGAGTACCTCGAGGGCGACGAGATCGATCGCATCGGCGAGGACACCGACGGCGACGGGCAGGTCGACAAGTGGACGAAGAGGACGTCGACCTAGAGGCGGGCTCCGGGCTCCGGCCGGCGTCAGGTCGTGCGGCCGTAGGCGTCTTCGAGGCGGACGACGTCGTCGACCTCGGGGGTCGAGGCCTCGAGGATGTCGCAGTCGGTCACGGCGATCATCCGGTGCTTCGTGCCGGGCGTGATGCGGAAGCTCTCGCCGGGCGCGAGGCTGCGATCGGTGAGGCCTTCTCCGGTGTCGACCTGGAGGGTGAGCTCGCCGGCGAGCAGGTGGATGGTCTCGTCCTTCACCCGGTGGAACTGCAGGGAGAGGCGGTGGCCGGCCTTCACGTGGAGGATCTTGCCCACGTAGCGGTCTGTGACCGCCCACCACAGCTCGTGGCCCCAGGGCTTCTCCACGCGGCGCGGGACGTCCATCACTTCCCTGCGGCGGTCACGAACGCGGAGAGGCCGGTCTCGCGCTTGAAGTCGGCGAGGTAGCGGTCGGCCGCGTCGCGGGTGCCGAACTTGCCGAGGCGCACCCGGTAGAAGGTGCCCTTCCCCGGGATCTCGGCGGCGATCACGTACGGCGCGAAGCCCTTCGCCCGGAGCTTGTCGGCGAAGCCGTCCGCCTCGCCGCGGTCCGGCATCGCGCCGGCCTGCACCGTGAAGCCCCCGGTCGGCGGCGCGGGCTCCCGCGCCGGCGCGCCCCCGGCGTCGGTGCGGGTCTCCGGCTCGGCGGGCGCCTGGGCGAGCGACGGATCCAGCGGCTTCGGCACGCGCTGATCGGCGGCGGCGAGGAGCTCGGCGGCGCTCGGCAGCGCGGGCTCCGGGCTCCGGGCTCCGGGCTCCGGGCTCCGGGCTCCGGGCTCCGGCGCGGGCGCCACGGCCAGGGCGGGCTCGTGCTTTGCGGGCTCGGGCTTCGGCTCGGGCTTCACCGGCTCGGGCTTCGGCGCCGGGGCGACCGCCGCGGCCGCGGCGGGCTCCTCGGTGAGCGCGTCCGGGAAGGTGAGCTTGTCCTCGACCGCGACCGTCTTCTCGTCGAGCCTGGCGAGGACGTCGACGGGGCCCGGCCCGGGCTGCTGGGCGAGGGCGAGGTCCTTGCCGACCGTGACGCCCAGGTAGAAGACGACGCCGAGCACGACGGCGGCGCCGAGCAGGAGCGAGACGACCTGCCGGCTGTCGAGCCGGACCTCGATCTTCTCCTTGATGCGGGCGGCGTCCCTCATGGGTCCTACTCCTCGTCCTCCCGCGCCATGCGCTCCGGGGCGGTGACCCCGAGCAGCGCGAGGGCGTTGTGGAAGACGCGCTTCATGCAGGCGATCAGGTAGAGGCGAGCGGCGGTCTTCTTCGGATCGTCCGAGATGACCTTCTCGCGGGTGCGCTTGCCGACCTCGTAGTAGCGCTGGAAGACCGCGGTCGTCTCCTGGATGAAGAAGACGATCCGGTGCGGCTCGAGCGCGCCGGCCGCGCCGGCGACGACCTCGGGGAACGCGAGGATGCGCTTGGCGAGCTCGATCTCCTCGGGGATGGTGAGCGCGTCCACCGCCTCGGGATCGAAGGCCGGCGCGGGGAGGCCCCGCTCGGTCGCCATGCGCAGGATCGCGGCGCAGCGCGCGTGGCCGTACTGCACGTAGTAGACGGGGTTGTCCTTCGACTGGCTCTTGGCGAGGTCGAGGTCGAAGTCGAGCATCGCGTCGGAGCGGCGCATGAGGAAGAACACGCGCACCGCGTCCGGGCCGACCTCGTCGAGCAGCCAGCGGAGGGTGACGAAGTTGCCGCTCCGCTTGCCCATCTTCACGGCTTCCCCGCCCTTGAGCAGGTTCACCATCTGGACGAGCGGGATCTGGAGCGCGTCGGCCGGCTTGCCGAGGGCCTGCACCGCGGCCTTCATCCGCGGCACGTAGCCGCCGTGATCGGCGCCGAAGACGTTCACCAGCCGGTCGTAGCCGCGCTGCAGCTTGCTGCCGAGGGTCTTGGCGAACCGAACAGCCGCCGGTCCGAAGAACAGCGCGTCTCGCTCAGTCGGCGGCGCGCTTCTCGGCGCGTTGACGTGCTCGAACGGCACCTCGGGGTTGGCGTAGCGGTGCACGTAGGCGTCGAACGGCTCGT
>CAZDGH010000256.1:0-8698 GCA_964504805.1 uncultured Myxococcales bacterium
CGCCCGCACCGCCGCCGCCGCCCGCGCCGCCCGCACCGCCGCCGAGCCCGGTCTCGTCGTCCATCGTCGCCGAGCTGCAGCCGTCGTCCGCCGGGTAGTCGACGAGCCCGTCGCCGTCGTCGTCGACGCCGTTGGCGCAAGCCGGCGCGGTCGCCTCGGTGCCGTCGTCGGCGGCGGCGCAGCCCGGATCGTCGGGGAAGTCCGCGACGCCGTTCCCGTCGTCGTCGAGGCCGTTGGCGCAGGCCGGCGCGTCGCCCTCGTCGAGATCGACGAACGAGGAGCAGCTCGGATCCCCGGGGAAGTCGGTGAGGCCGTCGCCGTCGTTGTCGATCCCGTCGGAGCACGCCGGCACGTCGGTCTCGTCGATGTCCACCGCGTCCGTGCAGCCCGGATCCGCGGGGAAGTCGGTGAGGCCGTCGCCGTCGTTGTCGGCGCCGTCGTTGCAGGCGCCCACGCTGCTCACCGCCTGCACGATCTCCGGCGGCGCCGACGCGGGGCTCGGGAGCTCGCCGGGCGCCTGCGCGGTGGCGCTCACCCGCTGCCCCGCGAAGAGGTCGGGCACCGCCGCCGCCCACCCGCCGGCCGCGTCGGTGGTCGCGGTGCCGGCCGGGTTCCCGTTGACGAGCACCACGATCGCCGTGCCGGCGGCCTCGACGCTGGTGCCGCGGACCGTGGTCTGGCCGGCGAGGAGCGGCCCGGCGATCGCCGGCGGCACGCTCCGCTCGATCCCGACCAGCACCTCGGCGATCCCGACCCGCGAGTCCGCGACGTCGCGGCCGAAGCCCACGTCGTCGAGCCAGGAGTCGACGCCGATCGTGTACGCGCCGGGCGCCTGCCCCGCCGGGATGGTCGCGTCGAAGGCGAGCGCCAGCGTGTTGCCCGGCGCCACGTCCGGGAGCCCGCCGAAGGTGAGCGCCTGGCCGGAGAGCGCGGGATCGCCGATGGCGCCGCCGTCCCTCGTGGCCGTGCCCGGCACGAAGGCGAAGCCCTGCGGGAGCGTCACCACGACCCTGCAGCCCGGCGCGTTGCAGCCGCCGCCGCCGGCGGTCCCGGTGCCCGCGTTCTCCACCGCCACGTCGTAGCGGACCGTGGCAGGCGCCGCGGGCACGAGCCCCGGGGTCGCCGTTGCCGAGAGCCGCACCACCGTGAGCGCGCGGACGTTCGTGAGCGCCACGACCTGGAAGCCCGGCGCCGGCAGCGCGTCCGAGGTGTAGATCGCGCGGACGAGCGCCGTCGCGCCGCCGCCGGTGACGTCGAACGTGGTGTCGAACCGGTACGCCTCGCCCGGCGCCAGGCTCGGGATGGTCCAGACGATCGCGTCCTCGGCCGCCGGATCGGCGCAGCCCGCGCCGGTGGCGTCGAGCGTTCCGCCGCCGAGTCCGGTGGCCGTGAGCCGTCCGGCCGGGAAGCACTGCCGCACCGCCACGCCCGTCTGGGACAGCGACGAGAGGTTCTTCCCCTCGATCGTGTACGCGAGGGTGTCGCCGGGGAGGGCCACGAGCTTGTCGACCGAGAGCTCGAAGAAGTTGTTGAGGACGACGCACGAGGGCGCCGGCAGGAAGTACCGCCAGGTGTTGTCCTTGCCCCCGCTGGTCCCGGCGACGTTCTGCGAGGAAGCGTCGCCGCCGAAGACCTCGGCGCAGTTGACGTCGAGGCCGCTCACCGGATCGAGCGGCGTCGACAGCACGCGCAGCGAGATCTCGGCGAAGTACTCCTCGCCCACCACGAGCTCGCCGACGGCGAAGCGCACCGCGGTCGTGTACGGCGCGTCGGGGTTGGCGGGATCGAAGGAGGGCAGCGGGTTCGCCGGGGAGAGGTCCCAGCCGAGCGGCGCGCCGCTCGCGTCCACGGCCGGGACGCCGAGCCGCACCGAGCCGCCCGGGTCCGGCATGTCTCCGTTCGCGTCCGGGCTGGCGCCGCGGGTGCCGGTCTCGGCGCCGGCGGTGCGGATGCGCCGCCACGGACCGACCTGCCCGAGCGCGGCGACCGTGGCCAGGTCCGGCGTCCCTCCGGCGGGACCGGTGTACGTCGCCTCGAGCGGGTACCAGGTCTCCGGTCCGGCCACCGCCGAGCCGTACATGTCCGGCGTGTTGCCCTCGCCGTCGGTGCGGATCGCGCCGCCGTTCACGCCGAACGCGAGCACCTGCGCGAGATCCCAGGCGTTGTGCGCGTAGACGACGTTCCCGGCGCCGAGGATGCTCGCGAGGTTGCCGGAGCCGGTCGGGTCGGGGTTCATCTCCAGCCCGTTGAACAGCGAGACGAACGCCTCGCCCGGCTGCGAGCCGTCGGGGCTGCGCGCCGTCCGAGGGTCGGTGCTGAAGAAGATGCCGGTGTCCGCGTAGAGCTGCGAGAGAGAGCCCTGAGGGAGGCCGCCGACGAAGCTGCCGGGGCCGCGCGGGCCGACGCCGTCGGAGCAGAGCCCGCCGCGGTGGGGCGGCACGGTGTTGCCGTCGCGATCGACGATCCGGGCGCCGACGACCTCGGTGCCCCGCGGGACGTAGTCGGTGATGTAGCCGCCGAGGCCGCGGGTGGCGCCGTTCGGCACCGGCGTGAACTGGATGATGAAGGTGAGGATGTCGCCGGGCTGCGCGACGGTGTCGGTGCCACCCGGCACGACGCCGGGCCTGCCCTGCGGGTCGATCAGCACCACGGTCTGGCGGCTGATCCGCTTCGCGGTCTGCACCTGCGCGACGCTGTCGGCGGCGGCGGGCGCACCCTGCAGCGCCACCGCGGCCGCGAGGACGAGCGCCGTGGCGTGACGGGAGTCGATGGCCATGGCGTTCCTCATTCGATGCTCCCGGGGGGCTCGATCACCCGTGGGACGATCACGAAGACGCGCTTCACGTCGAGCACCGTGACGGCGTCGCCGAGGACCTCGATCTCGACCTGGAAGAGCTGGTCGGTCGGCTCCGGCGGCAGGAAGTCGTTGGCCGCGGTGACCTCGAACGCCACGGCCGATCCCGGCGTCACCTCGACGAACGCGTCGCCGACGATCGTCGCGCCCGGAGGCGGGGGCGCCACCGGCGTGACCGCGGTGACGAACGCGGCGGTGGTGACGCCCGCGGGCAGCGGCGCGCCGGTCAGGTCCTCGGTGGCCCCCTCGAGCCGCGTGGAGATGTCGAGGGTGCCGAACGACGCCAGCTGGACGATGGCGTCTACGATGAGCGTGCCGAGCCCCGAGCCGTCCGGGAGCACGTCGAACACGAGCGGGCACGCGCCGCCGGCGGCCGGCCGGGGCGCGCCTCCGACGCCGGTGGCGCAGCTCCCCCCGGCGTCGGGCGGCACCGTCGCCCCGGTGGCGTGGGCGAGGAGCTCGAGCTCCGCCCGCGGATCGTCCGGCGTGCCGGCGTTCTCGAGGCTGTCGACGCCGATGACCCGGGCGCCGAGCGCGGAGAGCGCCGCGATCGCCTCCTCGGCGGAGTGGGCCTCGCCGGAGAACGCGGCGTAGTCGTCCGGCGCGTGGGACCGCGCGTCGGTGATCTGCACCACGATCGGCAGCGCGTCCGGCCGGAAGCCGACGCCGCCCGCGCCGCCGGAGGTGAACGGCGGGAGCGCGAACGACGGCACGCCCGTCCCCGCCGCCCACTGGTACAGCGCCTCGATGCCGGCCTCCGGGGTGTCGAGCCCGCCCGCCGCCGGCGGCAGCGCCGCGACGCCCGCGGCGACCGCGTCGGGATCCTCGGTGACGACCTGGAGGAGCTCGTACGGGAGGTCGCCGGGCAGCCCGTAGGGCTCGAGCGGGAAGTCCTCGAACCGCCCGACGCCGAAGCCGACGTCGGGGATCGCCGCGCGTACGCCGGGGACGATCACGTCCCGCAGCGAGCCCTGGATCGAGGCGATCTCCTGGTCGAAGCTGCCGGTGGTGTCGACGGAGAAGAAGACGTCGGCCTTCCGGAGGGTCGTGGAGAACGTGAACGTACCGGACTGCGACGGCCCCTGGTGCGGGAGGACGAAGAAGAAGTCGCCCTCGGGGATGTCGCTCGTCGGATCGGCGGGGTTCGAGCCCGCGACGTGCTCCACGAGGTCCGGCGTGCCGTCCCCGTCGGTGTCGGCGCTCGTCGGCGAGGACTCGCACCGCTGCGCCCCGACGGCGGCGCACGGGTCGACGAGGCCGTTGCCGTTCAGGTCCTCCTGGGCGTCGGGCACGAGGTCGCCGTCCGAGTCGAGGTCGAGGAAGTCTGGCTGGCCGTCGAGGTCGGTGTCGACCGGCGACGTGGCGAGGTCGTCGTCCCCGGCCTCGAGCCGGTCGGAGATGCCGTCGCCGTCGGAGTCGTCGTCGAGCGGGTTCGGGCGGCCGTCCCGATCGAGATCGTCGGCGCCCTCCTGCCGATCGAGGATGAGATCCCCGTCGCCGTCGGGCTCGAGCGCGTCCGGGATGCCGTCGCCGTCGGCGTCGCCCGCCGGCTCGACCGCGTCGGGGATGCCGTCGCCGTCGGCGTCGGTGTCGAGGTAGTCCGGGGTCCCGTCCCCGTCGGTGTCGGCGGCGGCCGCGGCGCCGCCGCGCTCCGACGCGTCCGGGATCCCGTCGCCGTCCGAGTCGAGGTCCCGCCAGTCCGGCCACGCGTCGCCGTCGGTGTTCCGCTCTTCTTCGCGGCCCTCGTCGCCGTCCGGGATCCCGTCCCCGTCGGTGTCGGCGCCGAGGTCCGGTGGCTGCGCCTCGCCGCCGCCTTCGCCGTCGTCGCCGCAAGCGCCGCCGGCGAGCAGCGCGATCGCCAGCGCCGCCATCCCTGTCCTCCGCATGGCCCGGCTCCGTGGTTCGGGTGCACGGAGAGCGTACGCGAGGTGTTCGCGCTCCCGCTCCTCGAGCGGTCGCCGACGTATTCCCGTGGAATGCGGTCGCGCGGCCGCCGGCGCGCGGCTACTTGCGCTCGAAGTGCACCGGCACCAGCGCCGACGACGGGCCGCCCTTGCCCCACTCGATCGCCACCAGCACCTGCTTCGCGCAGGCGACGAGGCCGTCGCTCGCGACCGAGTCGGCGGTGACGTCGACCGCCTTCGCCCTGCCGTCGGCGCCGATGTCGACGCGGAACACGACCGAGCCGTCGAGGGCCGGCTCCTTCTCGAGCGCGCCCTGGAAGCAGCCCTGGAGCCGCGGCGCGGCGTCCTTCGCCTTCTGCGTCACCGCGCTCGCCGGCGGGCCCTCGCCGTCGACCGTCGCCGGCTCCACCGCCACCGAAGGCGTGCCGCCCGGAGGCGCGCGCCGCTCCGCCACGCCCTCGGGCACCCCCGAGGCGACGACGGTCCCGGCCTCGTCGACGAGCTCCCAGCGGAGCGGCTCGACGGCGATCACCGGCGTCGTCCCCGGCTTGGGCGCCGCGCACGGTCCGGCCCCGGCCAGCTCGCCGAGCGCGTAGCGGAGCCGGAAGGTCGCGCGCTCCTGCGCGGCGACGCGCGAGGCCGCGGCGGCGAGGCCCTCTCCGGGAGCGACGCCGAGGCGGTGACCACCACCTCGTCGTCCACGACGAACAGCTGCACGCCGGCGCCGGGGCGGAGCACGCCCGGGCGCTTGAAGACGAGCTCCCGCGCCGCCTCGTCGACGTCGTCGAGCGGGAGCTGGTGCGCCGGGATCACCGCCTCGTAGGTGCCGGCGAGCGCCGCGCGGCGGCGCCTCTTCCGCTCGTCGACGCCCGGCTCGCCGGGCCGCGTCCTCCCGATCGGCTGCGTCGCCGCGCAGACGGCGCGCGCCGCGGCCTCGGTCGGGATGGCGTGGAGCCGCTCCGCGGGCGCCGCGGCGAGGAGGAGGAGCGGGAGGAGGGTCGTCATGTCGCAGGCTCCGCGAAGGAAGCCTCGATCGTACGCGCGCCCCCCGGGTCAGGGGTAGAGCACCGTCCCCGTCCAGCCCTCGGGCCTGCGCAGGTAGACGTCGCGGACGTGGAGCCGGTCCGGGCGCCCCTTCCAGAACTCGATCCGCTCCGGGAGCACCCGGAAGCCGGACCAGAACGGCGGGCGCTCGACCGGCCGCCCGGCGAACCGCGCCTCCACCTCGCGCAGCCGCGCCTCGAGGACCTCGCGCGAGGTCAGCGTCTCGCTCTGCTTCGAGGCCCAGGCGCCGAGCTGGCTGCCGCGGGGCCGCGAGGCGAAGTAGGCGTCGGCCTCCGCGTCGGAGACGCGCTCCGTCGGCCCCTCGACCCGGACCTGCTCCTCGAGCGCGAGCCAGTGGAAGCACAGCGACGCCCACGGCTGGACCGCGAGCTCCTTCGCCTTCCGGCTGCCGAGGTTCGTGTAGAAGACGAAGCCCCGGTCGTCGGTGCCCTTGAGCAGCACCATCCGCACCGACGGCCTGCCGCGCTCGTCGGCGGTGGCGAGCGCCGCGGCCTCCGGCATCGGCACGCCCTTCGCCTGCGCCGCCGCGAACGCGGCGCGGAACCTCTCGAGCGGGTCGCTCATGCGACCACCTTGAGCGCGCCGGGCAGGATCTCCCATGTCGCGGGCAGCCGCCCCGGCGCCTCGCCGTCGATGTCGAGCAGGCACTCCTGGTCGCAGAGCGCCTCGACCTTCCTGGCGCGGAGGACCCGCGTGCCCTTCAGCTGCACGTGGCGGCCGTCGTAGATCTTCCGGGTCTGGATGGCGAAGTCCGCCAGCGAGAAGCCGCTCCAGATGGTGACGTCGAAGGTGCCGTCGTTCGGCCGGGCCTCGGGCGCGACCCACATGCCGCCGCCGAAGTACTGCCCGTTCGCGACCGCGAGGCAGGTGATCGACAGCTCCTCCCACGGACCGTCGTCGAAGCGCACTTGGATCGGCAGATCCTTGTACGCGAGCATCGCCCGCGTCGACGCGATCATGAAGGAGAGCTTCCCGCCGAGCGCCTTCGACGAGCGGTTCACGTACCGGTCGACGAGGCCCGAGGTGCCGCAGGAGGCGATGTTGACGAAGAACCGCTCCTCGGGCTTCCCGTCGTGGCTCGTGTAGCGGATGCGCCCGGCGTCGAGCGGCTCGAGCCGCATCGCCGACAGCCTCGCCACGGCGGAGTCCACCGTGTTCGCCCACTTGAACGTCTTCGGGAAGTCGCCGCCGGTGCCGCGCGGCAGCACCGCCAGCGCCGCGCCCGGGCGCACGGGCTTCCCGCCGGCGAAGAAGCCGTTCACCACCTCGTTGGTGGTGCCGTCGCCGCCGACCGCGACGACGACGTCGGCGCCGCCCTCGAGCGAGCGCCGCGTAAGCTCCGCGGCCTCCATCGGCCGCGAGGTGAACAGCTCGCCGAAGTCGCCGATGCGCGAGCGGAACTTCTCGGCGATCGAGCGCCAGACCTTGCCGGTCTCGCCGTTCGCGCTCTTCGGGTTCACCACGAAGACGACCTTCCGGTCCATCGTCACACCCCCAGCCAGCGCGCCAGGATCGAGGCCAGCCCCTCGACCGCGGCGCCGGCCTTCTCGAGCCTGCGCAGGGACGCCGGGCAGGCGGTCACCGCCCGCGGCGCGATCGCGCCGAGCTCCTCGGCGCGGGTGGCGGCGATCCCGTCCGACGCCTCGGGCATCGTCCGCGGGAGGATCCCGCCGCCGCCGGAGCAGCGGGCGTCGGCGCGGGTCCAGATCGGCTCCCGCACCTCCTCGACCGCGGCCCGGAGCGCCACCCGCGGCTCCTCGTAGCGACCGAGGCCGCGGCCGAGCTTGCAGGCGTCGTGGTAGACGACCGCCTCGGCGAGCCGCGGCCGCCCGCGGGCGGCGTCGAGGCGCTCGGCGACGAAGTCCACGAACGGCCGCACCTCGGCGGCGACCTCGACGCCGGCCTCGGCGTACGCCACCGAGAGCGTCCAGGCGCAGCCTGGATCGAGCGCGTAGATCGTCCCGCGCCGCAGCCGCGCCGCGAACTTCCGGGCGTGCTCGGCGAACGCCTCGCGGTGTCCGGCGGCGAGGAGCGGGTAGCCGCAGCAGAGGCCGCCGGCGGGCTCGGCGGCGAGCGGCGCGCCGAGCGCCTGCGCCACCGCGAACGCGGCGCGGACCTCGCCCGGCACCTTCGCCACCGCGGTGCAGCCGGCGAAGAGGCCGGCCTTCGCCTGGGCGGTGCCCACCGGCGCGCGGGCGGCGATCCGCGAGAGCTGCCCGGCGAGATCCTCGTGCGGCCCGCCCTGCTCGAGGAAGCGCCGCGCGAGGTCGAGGGCGGCGGCGGGCGCGGTGCCCGCCGCCACGGCGTCGGCGCGGTGCCGGTAGAGGATCTCCGCGGGCATGACGCCGAGCCGGCAGTGCTCGTGGCAGCGCATGCAGCCGGTGCAGGCATACGCCGCGTCGGTCGAGGCGTCGTCGGCGGCGCCGCGCTCGGCGGCGAGGCCCACCGAGGCGACCTTCTCGCGCGGGATGAGCGCCTCGCGGTGCGTCGCCGCCGAGACCGGGCAGGCGCTCCGGCACAGCTTCGGGCAGTAGGTGCACATCGCCGCGTCGCGGGGCGTCGAGTTCACGGGGCGCTCCCGGCGGCGAGGACGATGCGGGCGAACAGCTCCTGCTCGGGGCCGTGCGGCGCCTCGGCGGCAGGCGTGCCCGCTTCCGGCGCGGCGAGCAGCCGCGCGCCGGCGACCGAGCAGAGCGCGACCCCGGCCGCGGGCGGCGCGCAGGCGACGACCGCCTCGCGGGCGATCCGCACCAGCCGGAGCCGGCTCCCCGCCGGCAGCGCCGCGAGCGCGGCCGGCAGCGCGGCCCGCGGCAGCTCCACCTCGAACGAGCCCTCCTCGCCGGCGTGTCCGAGCGGCGGCACCACCGCGAGGCCG
>CAZDGH010000257.1:0-6137 GCA_964504805.1 uncultured Myxococcales bacterium
GGATCCCCGCCGAACGCCGACGACGCCACGCCCGCCGCGCGCGCCCGCTCGAGCGCCGCCGGCACGTCGAGCGTCGCCAGCGAGCACCCGGCGTGGGCCGCGATCACGATCTCCTTGCACCCGGCGCCGTGCACCGCCACCGCCACGAGCCGCGCCAGCGCCGCCGGCGCGTCCGGCAGCGCGGCGCCGGGCACCCGCACCAGCACCGCGTCGCCGGGGCCGAGGCCGAGCAGCGGCAGGAGCGCCCGGTCGAGGTGCGGGTCCGAGCACGCCACGACGCAGAGCGCCTTCGCCCCCGCCGCCGGCACGCCGTCCGGCGCCTCGCGCCGCGTCGCCGCGAGCAGCTCGTCGAGGAGCACCGGCTCAGCCC
The DNA here is from genome assembly GCA_964504805.1 of uncultured Myxococcales bacterium. GTDB lineage: Bacteria > Myxococcota > Myxococcia > Myxococcales > Vulgatibacteraceae > CAZDGH01. Next base: position 371 of record CAZDGH010000257.1, read on the forward strand.
TTCGGCGCCGGCTTCGCGACGTTCGGCTTCGCCTCCACCACCTCGTCCTTGGCCTTCGCCCCCGCCGCCTCCAGCCCCGGGATCTTCTTCACCAGGTCGGTCAGCGAGACGCCCGAGAGGCTCTCCACCACCGGCGGCAGCTGCGACAGGATCGTCGCCACGTCGGCGGTGAGCTTCGACGCGCCGGCGCCGCTGCCGTCGGCGCCGCCGCTCGAGACGACGACCATCTTCTCCATCTTCGAGAGCGGCTCGGATACGGCGCGGGCCATCTCCGGCAGCACGCCGACCATGAGCTCCACCACCGCGGCGGCGTTGTAGCCCTGGAAGGCCTCGGCCTTCTTCCGCATCGCCTCGGCCTCGGCGAGGCCGCGGGCGCGGATCACCTCGGCCTCGGCGGAGCCGCGGGCGCGGATCGCCTCGGCGTCGGCGAGGCCCTTCGCCTTCAGCACCTCGGCCTCGGCGAGGCCCTGGGCCTTCTGGGCGGCGGCGCGGCCCTCGGCCTCGGCGGTGAGCCGGTACTTCTCCGCCTCGGCCTCGACCTCCGCGGCGTAGCGCTTGGCGTCGGCCGGCTTGCGCACCGTCGCCTCGAGCTCCTTCTCGCGGCGCAGGATCTCGCGCTCCTGCATGATCGCCATCTGCTCCTTCTCGACGATCTCGACCGCGACCTCCTCCTTCTTCACCTCCTGCGCCTTCCGGTACCGGGCGAGGTCGTAGGCGAGGTCGGCCTCGGCCTTCTTCTCGTTGACGCTCACCGCGTACTCGGCGCGCTTCGCCTCGTAGTCGCGGCTCGCCTCGGCGACCGAGGTCTCGGCCTGGTACCGGGCGACGTCGCCCTCCTTCTTGGCCGCGGCGGAGCGGATCGCCGCGTCGCGGTTCGCCTCGGCCTGGGCGATCTGCGCCTCGGAGAGCGCCTTCGCCTCCTTCATCGAGGCGTCGCGCTTCACCTCGGCGAGGCGCGGCTTGCCGAGGGCGTCGAGGTAGCCGTTGCCGTCCTTGATGTCACGGAGGGTGAACGAGACGATCCTGAGGCCCATGTTCGCCATGTCGGCGACGGCGACCTCGAGGACCTTCTGGGCGAACTGCTCGCGGTTCTTGTAGATGTCCTCGACCTTCATGGTGCCGAGGATGGCCCGGAGGTGGCCCTCGATCGTCTGGAGCGCGACCTCCATGATCTCGTTGCGCCCGCGTCCGAGGAACTGCTCGGCGGCGGTGGCGATGGCCACGTCGGTGGAGTCGACCTTGATCTGGGCGATGCCGTCCACCTGGATGGGGATGCCCTGGTCCGTGTAGACCTCGGGCGTGTGGACGTGGATGGTCATCACCTCGAGGGAGAGGGTGTCGGCCTTCTGGATCGCCGGCCAGACGAAGGCGCCGCCGCCGACCTGGATCTTGAAGCCGAGGCTCCGGCTCGGGTCGAGCCGGCGGTTCTTCACCATGCCGGAGATGACCAGCGCCTCGTTCGGGCCCACCTTGCGGTAGCGCGAGAGCAGGCCCAGCACGGTGACGAGGCCGAAGCCGACGAGCGCCGCTGCGCCCAAGATCGCGTCCATCGCTCCTCCAGCCGCCCGGTGGCGGCGCAGATCGATCCCGGACGGTGACACGCAGCCGCCGGGCGGTTGGTTCGGACTAGCCGGTCGATTCCGGCGGCGGCAGCTCGAGCGGCGCCACGACGAAGGTCGCGCCCTCGACCCGCACCACCCGCACCTTGGCGCCGCGGGGGACGGCGGCGCCGTCGGGCGTCCGCGCCGCGGCGGTCGAGCGGACGCCGCCCGCGAGGTAGGCGATCTCGCCGAGGCCGCCGGCGGGGATCCCGACGGTCAGCTCGCCGGTGCGCCCCGGCATCGACGCCAGCTGGCCCTCGCTCGAGGTCTCGCCGGCGTGGAGCAGCTTCACCGTCGTCCAGGCGGTGGCGAGGCCGAGGGCGGCGGCGCCGGCGAGGGCGCCGGGCACGTGGTGCCACGGGTCGGTGATCCCGAGGCCGCCGACGAGGATGAGGCCGGTGCCGCCGAAGCCGGTGGCGTAGCCGGAGATGGCGGTGGGCGAGAAGAGCGGGAGGGAGACCGGGCCGCCTTCGCCCGAGCCGGAGGCCTCGCCGTGGCCGCCCTCGCCGAGCTCGTGCGAGACCTCGAGGTCGGCCTCTGCGCCGCCGCCGTCGCCGTCGCCGTGGCCGAAGAGCTTGCCGAGGGCGAACGAGCCCACGGCCCAGCCGAGACCGGCGACGGCGAAGAAGAGGTAGGTCTCGAGCACGGCGGCCATTGTCCCGTGCCGCCTGCGAGGGGGTCAAACGTCAGCGCCGGATCGGCGGCGGCGGCCGATCGGTGCGGGGCTTCGCTTCGGGCTTCTGCTCCTCGCGCGCGACCTTCCGGCCCGGCGCGTCCCTCGTCGAGCCGGACTTCCCCGCGATCCGCGACGGGCCGCCGAGGGAGGCGATCGCCTGGTCGAAGCCGCCGACGACCTCCTGCTTGCCCTCGTGGAGGTTCCGCGCCTTCAGGTGGCGCCGGGCGATCTTGGCGCGCTCGCCGGGATCCGGGTGCGTCGCGAAGAAGCCCGCGACGGCGTTGGTCTTGCCCTGGAGCCGCGCCAGCTTCGAGAAGAACGCCGGGAACGCGTCGGGGTCGTACCCGGCGCGGATGAGGTAGGCGAGGCCGCGGGCGTCGGCCTGCGACTCGTTCGCGCGGCTGTTGTGGGCGAGGTAGCCGCCGCCGGCGAGGTTCGCGGCGATCGCCGCCAGCGCGTTCGGGTCCTGCCCGAGGGCGAGGCCCGCGATCGCCTGGAGCCCCATCGCCTTGACGAGGGTGTCGGCGCCGTGGCGGCTCGTCACGTGGGCGATCTCGTGGGCGAGCACCGAGGCCAGCTCGGCCTCGCTCGCCGCCGCCTTCATCAGCCCCGAGAAGACGTAGACGTGGCCGCCCGGGATCGCGAAGGCGTTCACCTCGTTCGGCCGGTCGATGACGGTGAAGTGGAACTTCATCCCCTTCGCCACGTCGTCGCCCGCCGCCTTCACCAGCCGCTGGCCGATGCGGTCGACGTACTTCTGCACCTCGCGGTCGTCGACCGCGTCCTCCTGCCGCTCGATGTCGGCGGCGAGCTGGCTGCCGAGCTGGATCTCGGCGGAGGTCGGCAGCACCGCGTAGGAGATCGCCTCGGTGCCGCGGTCGATCCCGCGCTCGATCGTGGCGCAGCCGGCCGCGATCCACATGGCGGCCAGGGTGGCGAGCGTGCGCTTCATCGGCTCCTCCTCGGGACCGGGCGGTCCGGGGGGACGTTGCGCACCGGGGAGGCCCCGGACAACGCGCCCACCGTGACGACCCTCGCCGCCGCCCTGCCGTTAGCGCCGCTGGCGCGGCCTCCGTTCCGCCGCTACAGTCCGCGGCCCGTGAAGCTCTCCGCGCTCGAAGGCCAGCCCCGCGCCGTCGCGCTCCTCGGCGCGGCGCTCGCGCGCGACCGCGTGCACCACGCCTGGCTGCTCGCCGGGCCGCCGGGCGTCGGCAAGGAGACGGCGGCGCGGGCGTTCGCCGCCTCGCTGCTCTGCACGGCGCGCGCCCCCGGCGCGACCGACGCCTGCGGCGGCTGCGACGCGTGCCGCAAGGCCGCGCGCGGCGTGCACCCGGATCTGCTGCAGGTGCTGCCCGAGGCCGAGGCGGTGGCGCGCGGGCTCCTCGCCCGCGAGGACCTCTCCGGGTCGCCGTCGCGCGAGCTCAAGGTCGAGCAGATCCGCCGGCTCGAGGCGGCGCTCTCGATCCCGCCGCTCGAGGGCGGCTTCCGGCCGGTGATCCTCGCCGGCGCCGACGGCCTCAACGCCGCGGCGCAGAACGCGTTCCTGAAGACCCTCGAGGAGCCGCCGCAGGGCACGGTGATCCTGCTCGTCGCCGACGCCGCCGACCGGCTCCTGCCGACGATCCGCTCGCGCTGCGTGCGGGTGCCGTTCGTGCCGCTGCCGCTGCCGCTCGTCGCCGCGAAGGTCCGGGCCGCGAGCGGGGTCGACGAGGCGACCGCCCACGTCATCGCCGCGCTCGCCGGCGGCTCGCTCGGGGAGGCGCTGGCGCTCGACGCGAAGGCGCTCGCGGGGCGCGCCGAGCGGCTCGCCGAGATCGAGGCGCTCGGCCCGGCCGATCTCCGGCCGGCGCTCCGGCTCGCGGAGCGGCTCGCCGCCGCCGGCCGCGACGAGGCGGCCTCCGCCCTCGCGGAGCTCGCGCTCTTCTACCGGGACGTCGCCGCCGCCTGCGACGGCGTCGCCGACGACGCGTTCGCGCACCGCGATCTCGCCGCCGCGATCCGCGCGGCCGCCGCCCGCGGCGCCCCGGAGGCCCTCCGCCGGGCGCGGCTCGCCTCCCGCGCCCGCGACGCCGTGCTCCGGCAGGCCGCGCCGCGACTCGTCCTCGAGCGGCTCTTCCTGTCGCTCGCGCTGCCGGAGGCCGCGTGATCGAGCCGCTCGTCGCCGACGCGAAGGCCGGCAAGGCCGCGGCGATCTACCTGCTCCACGGCGAGGAGTTCCTCGCCCGCAAGGCGGCGGAGGAGCTCGTCGCCGCCATCGTGCCCGCCTCGCAGCGCGACCTGAACCTGTCGATCCTCGAGGCCGCGGCCTCGCCCGCCGAGGTCGCCCGCGACCTGGCGACGATCCCGATGTTCCGCGGCGAGAAGGTGGTGTGGCTCCGGGAGCCGGAGTTCCTCGCGCCGAAGAAGGCCGGGAAGGCCGACCAGCTCGCGCGGCTCCGGGAGCTGTGGGGGCAGGGCAGGGAGAAGGAGGCCACGAGGCGGCTCCTCGCGCTGGCGCAGAAGGCCGGCGTCGATCCCGCGAAGGCCGACGCCGCCGCCTGGGACGACGCCGCCGGCATCGCCGCCTCCGCCGACGACCTCGCCTTCTGCCGCGAGGCCGCGTCGTGGGCGGCGCAGCACGGCGTCTCGGCGCCGAGCGGCGACCTCGCCGAGCTCGAGCGGCTGCTCGAGAAGGGCGTGCCGAAGGGCAACCACCTCGTCGTCTCCGCCCACGGCCTCGACGGCCGGCTCGGCCTCTTCAAGAAGCTGAAGGAGGCCGGGGTCGAGCTCTCCTTCAAGGCGCAGGGGCGCGAGGGCCGCGACGTCGCGGCGCTGGCGCGGGAGCTGGCCGAGCCGCTCGGGAAGAAGCTCACGCCCGCGGCGGTGCGGCGCCTCGAGGAGCTCGTCGGCGGCGACCAGGTGCGGCTCCTCTCGGGCGAGCTCGAGAAGGTGGCGCTCTTCGTCGGCGACCGCGCCACCATCGACGCCGCCGACGTCGACGCGGTGGTGGAGCGCTCCCACGAGATCGAGTTCCTGCTCACCAACTCGATCGAGAAGCGCGACCTCGACGGCGCGCTCCGCGGCCTCGAGCAGCTCCTCGAGGCGGGCGGGGCGCTGCTCCAGGCCCTGGGCTCGATCGCCACCTGCGTCCGGCAGCTCCTCGCCGCCTCGGAGGCGACCCGGGCCACCGGCGGCCGCATCCCGGGCTTCGGCGGCGCCGCTTCGTCCTGGGTCGCGGCGTACCAGGAGGCCGGCCTCAAGATGGCGAACCCGAACCAGGCGAAGTTCAAGGCCGAGGCCGCCGCCCGGTTCACCCGCGACGAGCTCGCCGCCGGCCTCTGCCAGGTCGCCGCGGTGGACCAGGCGCTCAAGAGCGGCGGCGGCCGGCTCGACGTCGAGCGGCTCCTCTTCGCGCTCTGCCGCCGCCCGGGCGGCCGCGGGGGCCCCGGGACGGGGCGCGGGGCCCCCCGGGCGGCCCGCCCCCCCAGGCGCGCGGCGCGCGCCCCCCCGG
>CAZDGH010000257.1:6147-8682 GCA_964504805.1 uncultured Myxococcales bacterium
CCCGACGGGCGCTGCGAACGAAACGGCGCGCTTCGCGCGAAGCGCGAGCTCCGGAGATCGCTCCGCGCTCGCGCGGGGCGATCTCCGGAGACGCCGTGTTCCTGGGGGCTTGCACCCCTGGAGGCGCTCTGCTACACCCGCCCACCTCGATGGTGCGCACGTTCCTCACCCTGGCGATCTCGACCCTGCTCCTCGCGCCGGCCACGGCCCTCGCGAGCGACGGCGCGAGCCTGTCCGCGGTGGAGCCGCTGGTGAGCGCCGCCGCGTCCGTCGGCCTGGACGCGCGGCCGCTCGTCGCCGAGCTCCGGCAGGTGGCGAAGGTCGTCCTCCCGCAGGTGGAGCGCGCCCCCGCCGACGCCGTCGAGCGCGGACCGGAGCAGCCCGTCGGCCGCATGGTCGTCTCGCTCCCCGTCGTCCGCTTCTAGGCCTCCCCGATTCGCGTTGCCGCGGCGCGCGGGATCCCTAGGATCCCGGCTTCGCCGCCGCACGTCCCTGGAGCACGCCCTTGGCCGAACGAGTCCTCGTCACCTCCGCGCTGCCGTACGCGAACGGCCCGGCCCACGTCGGCCACCTCGTCGAGTACCTGCAGACCGACATCTGGGTGCGGTACCTGAAGCTCGCCGGCCGCGACGCGATCTACGTCTGCGCGTCCGACACCCACGGCACGCCGATCGAGCTCAACGCCGCCAAGGCCGGCGTCGCGCCCGAGGCCTTCGTCGCCCGGTGGCACGAGGAGCAGAAGCGCGACTTCGCGGACTTCCTGATCGAGTTCGACGTCTTCCACACGACCCACTCCGAGGAGAACCGTCGCTGGGCGGCGGAGATCTACGAGCGCGCGAAGCGGAAGGGCCACATCGTCGAGAAGCCGCTCGAGCAGTGGTACTGCGCGACCGACGCGCGCTTCCTCCCCGATCGCTTCGTCAAGGGCACCTGCCCGAGCTGCGGCGCCGCGGACCAGTACGGCGACGTCTGCGAGGTCTGCAAGAAGGTCTACGCGCCGACCGAGCTGAAGGAGCCGTACTGCGCGATCTGCCGGAAGCCGCCGGAGCGCCGCACCTCGCAGCACCTCTTCTTCAAGCTCGGCGACTTCCAGCCGTTCCTCGAGGAGCTCGTCGCCCGCGAGGGGTTCCTGCACCCGTCGGTGCGGAACTGGGTCAAGGGCTGGCTCGACGGCGGCCTCGAGGACTGGTGCGTCTCCCGCGACGGCCCGTACTTCGGCTTCCCGATCCCGGGCGCCGAGGGGAAGTTCTTCTACGTCTGGCTCGACGCGCCGATCGGCTACCTGTCGTCGACGGTGAAGCTGCTCGGCGAGGAGCAGGCGTTGGCGCGGTACTGGTCCGCCGGCGCCGGCGCCCGGATCGTCCACTTCATCGGCAAGGACATCGTCTACTTCCACACCCTGTTCTGGCCGGCGATGCTGCACGCGGCCGGCCTGGCGGTCCCCGACCGCGTGCAGGTCCACGGGATGCTGACGCTGGGCGGCGAGAAGATCTCGAAGAGCCGCTCCGGCAAGGCCCTCGTCACCGCGCGGCAGCTCCTCGACGCCGGGATCGATCCCGAGGCGCTGCGCTGGTTCTACGCCTCGAACCTCACCTCGGCGGCGAACGACGTCCCGCTCTCGGGCGAGGAGATCAAGAACCGGGTCAACGCCGAGCTGGTGAAGACCCTGGCGAACTTCGTCAGCCGCGCCCTGACGCCGCTGAAGAAGGACCTCGCGGGGACGCTCTCGGCGCCGCTCGACGACGAGGCCTCGCGGGCGCTCTGGGCGAAGGCCCTCGAGACGCACCGGAAGGTCCGCGCCGCGTACGAGGCGTTCGAGCTCCGCGACGCGACCCAGGCGCTGGTGCAGCTCGGCTTCGAGGCCAACAAGTTCGTGCAGGACCGCGCGCCCTGGACGAAGCGGAAGCAGGGCGACGAGGCCGGCGCCCGGGCGGACCTCACCCTGGCGGCGAACGTGGCGTGGGTGCTCGGCACCTGGCTCGCGCCGATCCTGCCGCGCTCGGCGCAGCGGCTCGAGGCGATGCTCGGCGGGCCGAAGCTCGATCCGGCGCGGCTCGACGGGGGCGGGTACCCGCTGCCGGCCGGGACGACGCTCGGCGAGGTCTCGCACCTGGCGCAGCCGATCGACGACGCGGCGCTCGAGAAGCTCTGGCCCGAGAGCCCGGAGGCCACGGCGGCGCCCGCGAAGCCCGCGGCGGCGAAGCCCGAGAAGGCCGCGAAGGAGGCGAAGCCCGCCGAGGCCCCGCCCGGGATCATCGGCTACGAGGACTTCGCGAAGATCGAGCTCAAGGTCGGCCGGATCCTCGAGGCCGCGAAGGTCGAGGGCGCGGACAAGCTCCTGCGCCTCACGGTCGACCTCGCCGAGCCCGCCGGCCCGCGGACGATCGTCGCCGGGATCGCCCAGCACTACGCGCCCGGGGCGCTGCCCGGGAAGCAGGTGGTGGTGGTCGCGAACCTGGCGCCGAAGAAGCTCCGCGGCATCGAGAGCCACGGCATGCTCCTCGCCGCCGGCGGCGACGCCGGCAAGCTCGTCCT
>CAZDGH010000258.1:0-8676 GCA_964504805.1 uncultured Myxococcales bacterium
TGGGCGGTGACGTGCTGCGCCTCGGCGGCGGCGCGCTGGTGCGCGGCCTCGGCGCCGGCGCGCTCGACCTCGGCGCGCGCGCGGCCGGCGGCGGTCTCGAGCTCGACCTCGCCGCGGCGCAGCTCGAGCGAGAGCGCGGCCTCGGCGCGGGCGAGGGCGGCGGCCGCGGCCTGGGCGCGCGCCTTCAGCTCGTGGGCGGCGAGCGCGGCCTCGGCCCGGTGCGCCTCGAGCTGGGTGCGGCGGATCGCGTCCTGGGCCTCCGCCTCGGCGGCCGCGCGCGCGGCCTCGGCCCGCCGCTCGCGGACCGCGGCCTCGGCGGCGATCTTCGCCTCCTCGATCGCGCGGCGGTGGGCCGCTTCCTGGGTCGCGACCTCCTTCTCCGCCGCCGCCTTCGCCTCGCGCGCCTGCCGCTCGAGCGCGGCGCGGAACGGCGCCTGCATCGCCGCGAAGACCTTCTCGGAGAGGACGCGCACCTCCTGGATCTCGATGGTGTCGAGGACCACGCCCCAGCCCTGCGCGGTGGTGTCGGACGGCCGGCCCTTGCCTGCGACGACCGGCGCGATCTCCCGGACGAGCTCCGCCGCGAGCGCCGTCTTCCGCTTCTGCAGGCACTCCTCGACGGTGAGGTTCGCGACCAGCCGCCGCACCGCGCCGACGAACATCGCGCCGAGCGTCTCCTCGAGCTTCTCCTGCGCGCGCTCGGGGTAGCTGAAGTTCAGCACGCGGTAGGCGAGGAGCGGCTCGGCGATCCGGTAGACCGCGAGGCCGACCACCTCGACGCCGACCTTCTCGGCGGTGACCTGGTCGGCGCGGAAGCGGAGCTGCTGCAGGGAGGTCGGCACCACCGCCACCGCGTCCCACGGCCACTTGAAGCAGGTGGCGCCCTGCCCCGAGCTCCTCTCGAGCACCTCGCCGCGGCGGACGTGGACGAGGAACTCGCTCGGCCGCGCGGTGACGAAGCCCCACCGCTTGAGCTTGTCGGGATCCTCCACCGGCTTCCCCGCGCGCCAGCCTCCGTCCTCGCGGGGACGCGGCTCGCGCTGCGGCAGGGGGACGATCTTCTGGCCCGGAGCACCCATGGCGACACCTCCTGCGCGCTCCGTTTGCGAGCGGCGTGCCCGGCGATCCGCGGCGCCATCGCGCCGCTCCGGCGCACCGGCGCGATCCGATCCGGTGCAGCGCCCGGCCGCCTGCTATCTTCCGGCGCACATGCGCCGCGCCCTCCCCGCCCTGCTCGCGCTCCTGCCCGCGCCGGCGGCGGCGTGGCAGATCGAGGATCCGCTCCACCACAGCTGCCACGAGCGGATCACCCACGACGCGCTCGGGCGGGTGGGCTACGTCCGGACCCCGCCGCCGCTCGCGGGCGAGGACCGGAAGCTCCCCGGCTCGCTCGAGCTCGATGCCTCGCGGTACGACTCGAACCTCTACGCGCTCTCGCTCGTCCTCGGCGTGCGCTACCCGGATCTCCACGGCGCGCCGGGCTTCGACTGGGACGACCTGGCGCGGACCCACAACGCGCCGGGCGACCAGGGCGAGCACTGCCTCCGCTCCGAGGAGCAGGACGGCCCCGAGGGCGACGAGGCCGCGCTCCGCGACTGCCGCCGCACCATCGAGCGGCTCTACTGGGACGCGCTCGCGAGCCTCGACGAGGCCGGCGGGGTCGACCCCGACGCGCGCGAGCTGCTCGACGTGGCGGTGCCGTTCGCGGGCACGGTCCGCTACCCGCTCTCGTCGTTCTACGCCAACGCCGGTCGCGCGCTGCACGCGGTGCAGGACTCGTTCACGCACACCTACCGGACGCCCGACCAGCGCCGCGTCGTCCACGTGATGAACTGGGTCGAGCAGGTGTCGTGCACGCTCGACGAGCCGCGCGACGGCCACGGCCACGAGACCGCCCTCGACGACTGCACCCTCGGCGACAGCCCGGTCCTCGCGCCGCGCCTCGACGCCGCCCGCGTCGCCAGCGCCGACTTCCTCGAGGCGCTCACGGTGCCGGGGACCGTCGAGGAGCGGCGCGCGCGGCTCGAGGGGTTCCTCGACGCGTGGCTCTCGTACGAGCCCGGCTGCTCCGCCGACGACGCCTACTGCGGCAGCGAGACCCACGCCTGGGTGATGGAGAGCGGGATGAGCGACGCGGAGATCTGCTCGTGCGCCGGCTGCGGCGCGGCGAAGGCGCCGCCGGTCGGCGCGCTCGGCCTGCTCGCGCTCGGCGGCGCCGCGCTCCTCGCCGCCGGCGGCAGGAAGCGCCGTCGCGGCACGGGGCCCCTCGCGGCGCTCGCGGTCCTGGCCCTCGCCGCGCCGGCCTCCGCCGCGCCGCGCGAGGAGGGGCTGCACCTCGAGCTCCGCGCCTCGATGTCGGTGCAGAACCCGGCCTACGCCGGCGGCGGCGCCGCGCTCTGGTCGTGGCGCCGCGTCGAGCTCGGCGGCTTCGCCGAGCTGAACCCCTGGTACAGCGTCGAGGCGCGGCGGACGAGCCTCGGCTCCACCAACGCCGGCCTCGTCGCCCACTACCTGCACCCGATCCGCGACGACGTGCTCCTCCGCGCCGGCCTCCTCGGCGGGCTCTCGATCCTGAACGAGGAGATGATCGGCAGCGACGTCGGCACCACCGGCGTCTTCCTCGGCCTGCGGCTCCTCGGCCTCGTCTTCCAGCTCGACGAGGACGTGGCGCTCACCGTCGACGCCTTCGATCTGGCGCTGCCCGCGCCGCAGCTCACCGGGTGGCCCGTCCTCTACGCCCAGCACCGGTTCTCCGCCGGGATCCAGTTCTGACCATGCGCGCGCTCCCGCTCGTCGTCCTCCTCGCCGCCACGCCCGCCGCCGCCGCCGACGGCCTCGAGGTCTCGCCGGTCGTCGACGGCGCGATCACCGCCGGCGCCCTGGCGGTCTGGGGCGGCTTCTTCCTCTCCACCAACGACGCCGCCACCGTGGAGGGCCCGCCGGGCGCGAAGCCGGGGGGCCTCGACTCGTGGGCGCGCTACCGGCGCGACCCCGGGATCTCGAGGCAGAGCGACGTCGTCCTCGGCAGCTCGATCGCGCTCGGCCTCGGCGCCGCCGCGGCCGACGGCGCCGCGCGCGACCAGCTGGCGGGGCGGCTGCTCCTCTACGGCGAGGCGCTCGCGCTCAACGGCATGGCCACGGAGATCGTCAAGGAGTTCGCGCGGCGGCCGCGGCCGTACACCTGGACCGAGCGCCTGGGCCGCCGCGACGACGACCTGTCGTTCTGGTCGGGGCACACGTCGTGGACCGCGTGCGCGACGTTCACCACCGCGCGCGCGATGGACCTCGCCTCCGACCTCCGGCCCGCGGAGCGGATCGGGCTCTACGGCGGCGCCGGCGTGCTGACGCTGACGGTGATGGCGATGCGCGTCGGCGCGGGCATGCACTTCCCGACCGACGTGCTCGCCGGCGCCGTGGTCGGCACCGCGATCGGCCTCGGCGTCCCGGAGCTCCACCGGAAGGGCGGGCTCCTCTTCGCCGGCGCGCCCGCGCCGGGCGGCGGGGGCACGCTCGCGCTCTCCGGCGCCTTCTGACGCCGGAGAGCCGCGGGCGGATCAGGCCTTCGCGCCCTTCTTCGCCTCGCCCATGCCCTCGCCCTGGACGGTGATGCGGCGCGGCTGCACCTCCGGGCGCTTCGGGATCCGGATCGTGAGCACGCCGTTCTTCAGCTCGGCGCGCACCGCGTCCGCGTCCACGCCCTCGGGCAGGGTGAAGGCCCGCGAGAACGAGCCGTAGGAGCGCTCGTACGCGTAGTACCGCTCGCCCTCCTCGGTGCGCTCCTCGTCGCGCTTGCCGCTGACGGTGAGGCGGTTGCCGGTCACGGAGACGTCGACGTCCTGCTCCTTCACGCCGGGCAGGTCGGCCTTGAACATGTACGAGTCCTTCGTCTCCTTCACGTCGAACCGCGGCGTGAACTCCCGCATCATGGGCTCGAGCGCCCGGCTCTCGACGTCCTCGAACAGCTCCCGCATCCGGCGGAACGGATCCCAGATCGCGGCCTCGGGCGCCGCCGTGCGGCGCGTGATGTTCGCCATGGGTCTTCTCCTCGTGAACGCGCTCGGCAGGAGCGCGACGGAGCCAGGGTAGGACCGCTCGCCCGAGGGACAAGCGGCCCACGATGGGGCCGTCCCGCGGCCGGGGGCGCGCGCTCCGTCGCGGGTGACCACCTTGGGGCCATGGCCTGCCTCGCACGACGCGCGACGGCCGGCGCCCTCGGGGGCGTCGTCGCCGCCGGCTGCATGTCCGCCGCGCGCACCGCCGCGAAGCGGGCGCACCTCGTCGACCGCGGCGTCCCGCAGGTCGTCGAGGCGTGGCTCGCGCGGCGCGTGCGGATCCCCGGCGGCCAGCCGGGCCACCAGTCCGCCGCCCTCGCGCTGCACCTCGGGTACGGCGCCGCCTGGGGCGCGCTGCTCGGCGTCCTCGACCGCGGCCGGCGCCCCGCGCTCACCGGCCCGCTCTTCGGCGCGGCGCAGTGGGCGTTCGGCTTCTTCGCGCTCTTCCCGGCGCTCGGGATCTCGCGGCCCGCCTGGCGCCACGCGCCGGTCGAGCTGGCGGTGAACCTCGGCGCGCACCTGCTCTACGGCCTCGTCGCCGCGGAGACCGCCGCGGAGCTCGCCGTCGAGGCGCAGGGCCCGGCGCCGAAGGCGCTGCGGGAGGCAGTGCGGTTCGGCTAGGGCGCCTTCGGGTGCACGAGCTTCGGGCAGTCCTCGAAGCCGGCCACGTCGCGGCCCGCGAAGCACGCGGTGAAGTCCTTCGACTTCGTCTCGCGCATGAGCGGGAGCTCGTGCCAGACGCCGGCGAGCTTCAGGCCGACGAAGCGGTACATGTGGGCGAGGCCGTAGTACTCGACCTTCACCGCGTCGCCCTTGCGGACCTTCGCGCAGAGCTCGGGCGCCGCGAAGACGACCGGCTCCCGGCCGCGGAAGAACGAGTGGCCGACGGAGAGCGTCACCCGGCAGACCGGCACGTCGGGGTGCCGCAGCACCGGCCACTCCGCCTCGGGCACGTCGAGCCCGCCGGCGAACGGATCGGAGAGCTCGTAGCCGGCGACCGTCTCGGCGGAGACGACCGTCGCCGGGAACTCGTCCCGGTGGAGGCCCCCCGCGGCGGCGATCCCGGGCACCAGCACGACGGCGACGACGGCGAAGCGACGCATGGCGATCCCCCGGCCGAGGGTACCACCGCCTTGTCCTGCGCCGGCGCGCGGCTCGTATCGTCCTGCGTCCACCTCGCGGAGACCTCATGCGCGCGCTGCGTTCCTCCCCGCTCCTCCTCGTCGTCTTCGCCGCCTGCAGCCACGGAGGCGCCGGCCAGGGTGCCGAGGGCGGCAACGCCGTGACCCGCGCGTTCGCGGAGCGGAAGCCGATCGCCGCGGAGGTCGCGATCTCCGAGCTGCGCGAGGGCGAGCTCGACGCGCTCCGGGCGGAGCTCGCGAAGAGGCCCGAGCTCGAGGGGCTCGAGGTGCGCGGCGGCGGGAGCACGGCGACGCTCTCCTTCCGCTACAAGGGCGATCCGGACGACCTCGCCTCGGACCTCGCCGACGTCGACGCGGTGGGCCTCCGCACCACCGAGACCAAGGTGAGCCTGAAGGTCACCGCTTTCGACGCCAGGCCGCCGACGATCGCGTTCCTCCACCCGCAGCCCGAGACGATCTGGAGCAAGAAGGAGCTCGACGCGACCGTGGACGTGCCCGACAAGGACGTCGCCGAGGTCACCATCGACGGCAAGCCGGCGAGCCGGGTGAAGGGCTCGGTGTGGCGCGCGAGGATCCCGGTGCAGGACGGCGAGCGGGAGCTGAAGGCCGTGGCGAAGGACAAGGCGGGCAACGCCGCCGAGGCCACGGTGAAGCTCGTGGTCGACACCACCGCGCCCGCGATCCAGGCGACGCTGAAGCTCATCGTCGAGGGCAAGGTGGATCCCGGCTCCACCGTGCTCATCGACGGCCGCGACGTCGAGGTCGAAGGCGACGGCGACTACCGCGCCGAGGTCGAGATCCGCCGCGGGCAGAAGCGCGTCGAGATCGTCGCCATCGACGCCGGCGGCAACCGCTCCACCCAGGTGAAGACGATCGGCGACTAGAGATCGAGCGTGAAGCCGAGGTCGAAGGCGCCGTGGAGCGCGCCGGGACGGCCGTCGACGTACCAGCCGCCCCGCGCCTGGAGCAGCACGCCGACCGGGTACTGCCCGGCGAGCGGGAAGGTGAAGCCGCCGCCGGCCTCGACGCCGGTGCGGTGGCGCATCGTGTCGCTGAAGCCGGCGAGGCTCGAGAGCTGGAGGTCCTCGAGGAGCTCCTCGTGGGCGTGGGTGAAGCCGAGAAGCACGCTCGGACGCGCGACGTCCGACGGCCACTCGAGCCGGCCCGTGAGGCCGATGCGGCCGATGCTCTGCCCCGGCCAGTCGTAGAGCCCCTCGCCGAGCACGGCCTCGACCGCGAAGCGCTCGGAGAGGTCGTAGCGGAGGCCCGCCTGCCCCTGCGCGCCGGCGCCCTCCCCGCGCCAGCCGCCGCCGGCCGTGGCGAGGAGCGTCCAGCGGGACGGCGGCTCCTCGACCGGGGTGGCGGCGAGGGCGAGGGCGATCAGCGCGGCGGTCGTCACGGCTCCGTATTATCCTCCGCCGTCCGTCCACGGAGGAACCCATGCTCGCCCGCCTGCTCGCGCTGTCCCTGCTCGCCGCCGTCGCCGCCGTCCCCGCCGTCTCGTCCGCCTGCGAGGGCGAGCACGAGAAGACCATGGCCATCGGCAAGCTCACCGTCCCCGAGCTCGCCGCGCTCCTCGAGAAGAAGGACGCGAAGCTCACCGTCCTCGACGCCAACGGCGCCGCGACCCGCTCCAAGGAGGGCGTCATCCCGGGCGCGAAGCTGCTCACCTCGGCCGCGAAGTACGACGCGACCAAGGAGCTGCCGGCGGCGAAGAGCGACAAGGTCGTCTTCTACTGCGCCAACGAGCGGTGCTCGGCCTCCACCGTCGCCGCCGAGCGCGCGGTCGAGGCGGGCTTCACCGACGTGGCGATCCTCCCGGCGGGCATCGCCGGCTGGAAGCAGGCCGGCAAGGCGACTTCCCAGCCGAACTCGTAGGGCCGGCGCGCCCCGCGCGAGAGGGCCACCGTCCCGGGCGGACGGTGGCCCTTCGCGTTCCTGCTACTGGATGCGGCGGATCACCGCGTTGCCGCCGTCGAGCACGAACAGCGAGCGCGACGGGTGGTGGTAGACGACCGACCACGGCTGGTCCAGCTGCGCCGCGGTGCCGGTGCCCTCGACGTAGCCGCCGGGGCACGGCTGGCCGTCGCAGTGCTGCCCCACCATCGTCGTCACCTCGGCGGTGGCGATCACCGCCTGGCGCACCGTGTTCTGGTTCTGCTCCGCCCAGTAGATCGAGGTGTTGTCCGAGGTCATGCCGCGGGGCCGGTGCACGAGCGCCGCGGTGCCGGTGCCGTCCTGGTAGCCCTGCGCGCCGGAGCCCGCGAAGGTGCCGACGAAGCCGGTGACCGTGTTGTAGGTGCGGATCTGGTTGCCGTTGGTGTCGGAGACGAACAGCATCCCGCTCTCGTCCGAGGCGATGTAGCGCGGGCTGATGAAGCGCGCCGCGGCGCCGACGCCGTCGACCTGCCCTTGCTGGCCCGCCGTGCCCGCGAGGGTCACCACCTCGCCGCTCACCGGATCGAGCCGGCGCAGGACCGAGCTGTTCCCGTCGACGAAGTAGACGAAGCCCGCGTAGTAGGTGAGGCCGCGGATGCCGTCGAGCTCGGCGGCGGTGCCGATGCCGTCGGTGACCGCGGCGTTGCCGTTGCCGGCGACGGTGCGCACCGCGTACGGCGGCGTCGCCGACATGGCGCGGATGCGGTGGTTCGCGCCGTCGGCGATCCAGACGGTGAGCCCGTCGGTGGCGAGGGCCTCGACGCTGCCGAAGCGCGCCTGCAGGCCTGTCGGGTCGTCGCGGTAGCCCTGGGTGCCGCCGGCGACGGTGACCACGGTCGCCGTGGCGAGGTCGACCTGCCGCACCGCGCGGCCGAGGTCGTCGCCGATCCAGAGGAACGTCTGGTCGATCGCCATCGTCGACGCGCCGCTCACCTGCGCGGCGCCGCCGATCCCGTCGAGGCTGCCGGGGTTGCCGGGCTGGCCGACGAAGAGCGTGGTGGTGTTGGCGTTGTTGCAGGTCGGGTTGCAGGCGTCGCCGTTCGAGACGTTGCCGTCGTCGCAGACCTCGCCGAGATCGACGGTGGCGTCGCCGCAGCTCCCGCCTACCGGCTCGAAGCGGCAGGTCGGGCTGCAGCCGTCGCCGGCGGCGAGGTTGCCGTCGTCGCACTGCTCGCCGTCGGCGAGGTCGAGCGCGCCGTCGCCGCACGAGGGCGGCGCCTCGCGGCGGCAGGTCGCGTCGCAGCCGTCGCCCGCGGCGGTGCCGCCGTCGTCGCACTCCTCGCCGGCGAGGCGGTCCACCACCGAGTCGCCGCAGCCGGCGGCGACGCAGCTGGTGCGGCAGGCGTCCGAGAGCACGTCGCTGTTCGCCGCGCCCTGGTCGCAGTCCTCGCCGGGCTGGGTGGTGCCGTCCCCGCAGCGATCGACGCAGCCGCCGTTCTCGCAGGTGCGGCCGCGGGCGCACGGCTGGCCGCAGCCGCCGCAGTGCGCGGGCTCGCTGATCGTGTCGGTGCAGACGCCGCCGCAGTCGACCGCGGGCGCCGCGC
>CAZDGH010000259.1:0-8587 GCA_964504805.1 uncultured Myxococcales bacterium
GTCGCCGCCCGCGCCCACCTCGGCGTCGACGGCACCGGCCGATCCGCGAGGGGTCGGCGCCGCGCCGTCGGCTCGCGGCGCCGCAGGCGCGAGCGCCACGAGCGCGCCCGCGCACGCCGCGCAGACCACGGCCACTGCGCCAGGGCGCAGCCGCGGGGCCTCCGCCCCGGTGCCGGAGAGACCGGCAGCCATACGACCTCGCGTGCCCCCTCGCGCCGGGGGGCCGCGTGGCGATCGGACGATCGCCGCTCGGTGCGTCCGGCGCGACCACCGCGCCGGGGACGGGCACCTCGCTCTCGGACCGTCGGGCAGGTTTCCTGGCTTCCGGGCGCAGGCGACTTCCCTGCAGCACCCCCGACCTTCCCCTCCCACGCGAGGGAGAGTGGTCGCTGCTCTGGGGGCACCACGACCCGGTGACAGTGGCGGGACCGCGCCGGATTCGCACCGGCTTCCCTTTTCCCCGGTCGCGTTCGACCGGGCACCCGACGGCTCCGTCCGACCCGGTACGTAGCCGACGCGGTTCCGCCCCGTCAAGGCGACGTGCGCCGCGGCCCCCGCATGGCCCGCGCCGCCGCGGCCGGCGGCCCCCCCCCCCCCCCCGCCGCGCGCCCCCCCCCCCCCCCCCCCCCCCCCCCCCCCCACGCCTCCCGGCCCCGCCGCCGCCAGGTCGGCGGCGAGGCCCCTCCCCTACGGCGCCTTCGCCGACCGGTTCGCCGAGGTCGCCGCCGGCGCCTCGGCGCCGGCCTGCGTCTCGTCGACCCACGCGAGCGTCGTCGCGCCGTCGACCTTGAGGCGCTGCTTGTGCTGCTTGAAGAACGCCGGGCCGATCCCCTTCACCTTGGTGATCTCCCACGGCTGCTTGAACGGCCGCTTCGACCGCGCCTCGACGATCTTCTCGGCGCGCGCCGGGCCGACGCCGGGGAGCAGCTGCAGCTCCTCCGCGGTGGCCGCGTTGAGGTTCACCTGCCCGACCAGCGTCTTGCCCTTCGGCTTGCCGCCGGCGAGCGCGCCCGACGGCACGAGCAGCGCCGCCGCCGCGGCCAGCGCGAGGAGCACGCGCCCCCACGTCTTCGAGAGCGCCCTCACTAGAACGGCACCTCGGCGGGGTTCGCCGTCGCGCCGTTCCGGAGCTTGAGCTGCTTGCCGCGCTCGGCGACGCCCGCCACGCCCGCGCGATCGTCCTCGCGGGGCTCGCGGAGCTGCATCCGCCCGCTCACCGGCACCGCCTCGAGCTCGACGTTGAACGAGCCGTCGCGGTTCTCGAAGGCCGTCCCGATCCGCCGCCACACCGTCTTCTTCTCGCCGTCCTTCGTCTCGTAGTCGCGCATCGTCAGCACGTCGAACCGCTTCTTCCCACCCTCCATGCGTCCACCTCCGTGTTCGCGCCGGACCTCGCCGGCGACACGGAGCGGAATTGCGAGCGTCGTGCCGGGCGCGATCGCAGCCGGAGCGGACCTTTCCGCCCCGATCGCCACGCGGCGGCGGCCGCGGCGGCGGGCCGGGCCCGCGGCGCGGACACCGCGTCAGAACGAGAGCCGCAGCAGCGGCACCACGAGGGTCCGCGTGGAAGCGCCGGCCGGCGCCCGCGGCGTCCGCGGCAGGAAGCGCGAGGCCTCGGCGTGGTCGTCCTCCGCCTCGTCTTCCTCCTCGTCGTCGAGCTCGCCCTCGTCCGCGTCCTCCGGCGCGTAGAAGTCCGCCGGGTCGGGGCCCGGCGCTCCGGCCCCGAGGTGCGCGCCCATGGTCGCGCCGATCGGCAGGAACACGAGCGGCACCGCCCACACGGCCTCGTGCCCGGTGTCGCCGAGGATCGCCACGCCGGTGGCCGCGAGCACGCCGCCGCCGTACGCGCCGAGCATGGTCCAGAGCAGCCGCGGCTCGGCGCCAGGCATGTTCGCGGCGACGAGGTACGCGCCGGCGCCGGCGCCGGCGGGCGCGGCGACGAACCCCCCGAGGAGCGCCACGGCGGCCGCGCCGAACGGGTCGCCGTCGCCGATGGTGAGCGCGAACCCGCCGAGGCCCACCAGCGTGCCGAAGACCAGGCTGCCGGCCGTGGCGGCGACGAGCTCGAGCGGGACCGCTTCGGGAGGGACGCTGCCATCCGTCGAGGTCGGCGGCGCCTCGGCCTCGGCGGCGCGGGTCGCCGCCGGCGGCGCGTCTACCTCGTCCCCCGCGCCGCCACCGGGCGCGACGGGAGGCGCCGCCAGCTCGTCGCCCGGCTCGACCCCGGGGGTGCCGGGCGGACGCACCGGCCGCCGCCGGGCCGGCGGGGTCTCGGCCGCGACCACGGACGGCGACGGCCGGAGCTCGTGCCGCGACACGTCGCGGGCGTCGCCGCCGGGCAGCGCCGCCGCGACCCGGCGGTCGGACGTCGCCCCCGTGACCCGCGCGCCGGGCAGCGCCGCCGCGACGAGCAGGGCGGCGAGGGCGACGTGTGCCGTCACCGGAGCCGCGCCTCGCGACCGACGAGCGCGGTGGAGCCGGGCCGCTGGGAGGCTTCGCGCACGGTGGGCTCCTCGAGCCGCCGCACGCCGCGCTCAGAACGAGAGCCGCAGGAGCGGCACGACGAGGGCGCGCGCCTCGACGCCCCGCGCCCGGCGCGTACGCGGGAGGAGCCGCGAGGCGTCCTCGTCGAGGTCGTCTTCGTCTTCCTCGTCCTCGTCCTCGTCGGCCGGATCGTACACCTCCCTGGGCACGACCAGGCCGTCCGGGAGCAGCGTCCGGTCGCCCGCGCCGAGGTGCGCCCCGAGCGTGGCGCCGATCGGCACGAGGGCGAACGGGAGCAGCAAGGCCGGTCCGTCGGCTCCCGCTTCGACCATCAGCGACGCGGCCCCGAGGGCGAGCGGGCTCGCGCCGTACGCGCCGACCATCGTCCACAGCAGGCGCGGCTCGGCGTCCGGCGCGGTCGTGGCGGCGACGTACGCGCCGAGGGCGGCGCCGGCCGGCGCCACGCCGACGCCGAAGACGCCGGCCATGAAGGCGAAGATGGCGGTGTCGAAGAGCCCGTCGCCCGGAGACGCGAAGAGCTCGTAGGTGGCATAGCCGAGGCCGAGCCCGAACAGCGCGGCGCCCGCCGTCGCGGCGCCGAGCTCGACCGGGACCAGGGCGAGCGGGACGCGCGGGTCGCCGCCGCGCTCGACCGGCGCTTCCCCGGCCTCGTCGCCGACGACGACGCGCGGCGCAGCGACGGGCGGCCCGACCTCGTCCCCCGGCGCGACGGGCGGCCCCTGCGGCGCGCTCGCGAGCCGCACCGCACGGGCCGCGACGGTCGGACGCAGCGCGAGCCGGGGCACCTCGAGCCCGAGCCCGTCGGGCAGCGCGGCCACGACGAGCAGAGCCGCCGCCGCGCCGTGCGGGCTCAATTGAGCGGGAACTCGTGGGTGCCGCCGAGCTCGATCGGCCCGAACTGCGCCTCGTACTTGCGGACGTTGTCCTGCAGCGCGAGCAGGAGCCGCTTCAGGTGCTTCGGGCTGGTGATCACCCGCGAGCGGACCTTCGCCTTCGGCTGCTGCGGCTGCACGTAGATGAGGTCGAGGGTGAACTCGGTCTCGGTGTGGGTGACCGTGGCCATGTTGACGTACTGCCCCTGGGCGGTCTCCTCGTCGAGGATCACCTGCAGCTTCATGTCGGGCGGCTTCGGCTTGTCGTTCATCGCGGCCTCCGCGGCCACGCCGGGCCGTGCGCCGAGCGGTAGCCCCGCCACCGCTCGGGCGTCAAGCTGGCCGCGCCGGCGCCGCTCTGGTACGCACCTTCCGTGCACGGAGCGAGCACCGAGACCCTCGAGCTCGGCGACGGGCCGGAGGCGGCGCTCGTCGTCCACGGCTTCACCGGCTCGACGTTCGAGATCGCGCCGCTCGCGCGCCACCTCGCCGGCCGCGGCTTCCGCGTGCTCGCGCCGCTCCTCCACGGCCACGGCAAGGACGCCGAGACCCTCGCCACCGGCGACGCCGAGCGCTGGCTCGGCTCGGTGCGCGACGGCCTCGATCGCCTCCGCGACCGCGGCCACGACCGGGTCTTCCTCGCCGGCCTCTCCCTCGGCGGCGCCCTCTCGATCGTCGCCGCGGCGGAGCGGCCGGAGCGGGTGAAGGGCCTCGCCCTCCTCGCCCCCGCCCTCGACTTCCACGGCCCGAGCCGCTTCTACCGGGACTTCTTCCGGCTGCCGTTCATGTCGCGGCTCGTGCCGCGGGTGAAGAAGGGCGGCTCGAACCTGAGCGACCTCGAGATGCGCCGGAAGAAGCCGACGCTCACCGAGGTGCCGACCTCGCTCGCGCTGCACCTGCACGAGGTGCAGGAGCGGGCGCGGGCGGCGCTGCCCCGCGTGCGGGCGCCGGCGCTCGTGCTGTACGGCGCGCACGATCGCGTGGTGCCCCGACGCGCCGCCCTGTACGCTTCCAGCCGGATCGGCTCCGGCCCGGCCCGCCTCGTCGTCTTCCCGCACTCGGCCCACCAGCTCGCCCTCGACGTCGAGCGGGAGCGGGTCGCCCGGGAGATCGAGCGGTTCTTCCGGGCCCACGCCGACGGAGGAACCTGAATGCCCCCGCGCTACGTGCTCGCCGTCGACCAGGGCACCACCGGCACCACCGTCCTCGTCCTCGACAAGAAGCTCGCGGTGAAGGCGAAGGTGAACCAGGAGTTCCGGCAGCACTTCCCGAAGCCGGGCTGGGTCGAGCACGACCTCGAGGACATCTGGAAGAGCGTCCTCGCCACCATCCAGAAGGCGCTCCGCCAGGCGAAGGCGAAGGGCACCGACATCGCCGCCATCGGCATCACCAACCAGCGCGAGACCACCGGCCTCTGGCACCGCGGCACCGGCAAGCCGGTCGCCCGCGCCATCGTCTGGCAGGACCGCCGCACCGCCGACGCCTGCCGGGTGATGAAGGAGAAGGGCCTCGAGGACGCGTTCCGCCAGCGCACCGGCCTCGTGCTCGACCCGTACTTCTCCGGCACCAAGCTGCGCTGGCTGCTCGACCACGTCGCCGGCGCCCGCGAGAAGGCGGAGCGCGGCGAGCTCGCCTTCGGCACCATCGACACCTTCCTCGCCTACCGGCTCACCGGCCGCGCCGCGCACGTCACCGACGTCTCGAACGCGAGCCGCACGCTCCTCTTCGACCTGCACCAGCTCGCCTGGGACGACGAGCTCTGCCGCGTCCTCGGCGTGCCGCGCGAGGTGCTGCCGGAGGTGCGCGCCTCCTCCGAGATCTACGGCACCACCAAGGGCCTGAAGGTGCTGCCCGACGGCATCCCGGTGTCGGGCATCGCCGGCGACCAGCAGGCGGCGCTGTTCGGCCAGGCGTGCTTCGAGCCCGGCGAGGCGAAGTGCACCTACGGCACCGGCGCCTTCCTGCTCATGAACGTGGGCGCGAAGCCGGTGAAGAGCCGCGCCGGCCTGCTCTCGACGGTGGCGTGGAAGCTCGGCAACGGCGAGACCGCCTACGCGCTCGAGGGCTCGTCGTTCATCGCCGGCGCCGCGGTGCAGTGGCTGCGCGACGGCCTCGGCCTCATCAAGCGCTCCTCCGACGTGGAGGCGCTCGCGAGGAAGGTGAAGAGCGCCGACGGCGTCGTCTTCGTGCCGGCGCTCGCCGGCCTCGGCGCGCCGCACTGGCGGCCCGAGGCCCGCGGCCTCTTCACCGGCATCGACCGCGGCACCACCGCGGCGCACCTCGCCCGGGCGACGCTCGAGGGGATCGCCTTCCAGATCTTCGACCTCTCCGAGGCGATGAAGTCGGACTCGGGCCGGACGATCCCGTCCTTCAAGGTCGACGGCGGCGCGTCGCAGAACGACCTCTTGATGCAGTTCCAGGCCGACCTGCTCCAGACCGAGGTGGTGCGGCCGAAGATGGTGGAGACCACCGCGTTCGGCGCGGCGTTCCTCGCCGGCCTCGCCGTCGGGTTCTGGGACTCGAAGGACGACATCCGCCGCGTCTGGAAGGTCGGGAAGCGCTTCGCGCCGAAGCTCGCCGCCGAGGCGCGCGACGAGCGGCTCCGGGCGTGGTGGACGGCGGTGTCGAAGGCCTAGGGCTTCTCGAGGTTCCGGCGCACGATCTCCTCGATCAGCGCCATCGACTCCTCGTCGAAGTTGAGGAACTCGATCCCCATGCCGTCGGGCCGGCCGTCGCCGCGGTTGACGCGGACGACGCGGCCGAGGCCCTCGATCAGCCGGGAGCCGTCCTTCAGCGAGAACTGCAGGTACACCATCGATCCCTCCTCGCGGGGCTCGTTGGTGCGGATGAACATGCCGCCCATCGACATGTCGGTGGCGTACTCGCTCATGAAGTCCTCGAGCGAGTCGAACCGGAACTGGATGAGGAGCGAGAGCTGCGCCCGGGGGTGACGGCGCTTGTCGGGCTCGGTCGGCTTCTCGTTCGGATCGGCCATCCGGCGATCCTTGCCCGGGCCCGGCCGGAAGATCAACGAACCGTCGGGAAGCCCTCGCCCCAGTGGCGGATCGCCGGCAGCTTCGCGGCGTGGTCCCAGTGGTCGTCGTTCTCGGGCGTGTGGCAGCGGACGCAGAGCGGCTCGCCCGCGGTCTTCGGCGGCGGGGGGCCGCCCTGGGCGTGGGCGAGCGACGGGCCGTGGCACGACTCGCACTGCACGCCGGCGAAGCCCGGCGCGTCCTGCGGCTCGAGGTAGCCGCCGGGCTCGCCGCGGCCGACGGTGTGGCAGCCGACGCACGACGGGTTGAACTCGGCGCCCTTGGCGACGAGGGTCTCGTAGGCGTGGGCGTGGGGCGTGCCCTGCCACTGGCTCACGTGCACCGGGTGGCAGGCGACGCACGGGCCGACGCCGGCGTACGGCGCGACCGGGCCCATCGGCGGCGCGGCGGCGGCGACGGCGCGGAAGGCCCGGAGCTCGCCCCGCTTCCACGCCGCCACCTCGGCGGCGACCGCCGGGTGATCGGGCAGCTCGGGCCCGAGCGGCAAGAGCGTGGCGGCGAACAGGCTCCTGCCGCGGAAGCGCGAGAGCTCCTCCTCGGCCTCGGCGGCCCGGCTCGCCGCCTCGGCGAAGCGGAAGCGCCGCGCCGGATCGTCGGCGAACGCCTCGTGGGGCTGCTTGCCGCCGAGCGCGGCGGTGAGCTCGGCGAGCACCGCCTTCGCCTCGGCGAGCGCGGCGCCGGCCTGCTTGCGCGCGGCGCCGTTCTCGAAGCGCGCGCCGGGCCGGAAGCCCGGGCCGAGGAGCAGGTCGACGCGGCCGAGGAAGCGGCCCTTGCCGGCGGCGCGGAAGAGGACGCCGTTGCCGCCCGGGCGACCGCCGGGCATCGGTGAGCCGCCGTGGCCGGCGACGAGCACGTCGATCCGCGGCACCGCGGCGAGGAGCTGCGCCTCGATGCCCTCGTCGAGGTGGCCGGCGGCGACGACGAGGTCGACGTCCTCGTGCGCCTCGATGGCCTCCGCGGCGGCGGCGGCGGGATCGGTCGCGGAGAGCCCGAGCGCGCGGAGGTCCTCGCCGATCACCGACGGGTCGACGACGCCGACGACGAGGATCCGGACCCCGGCGAGCTCGACGACGCGGCTCGCCGGGAAGAGCGGCTCGCCATCGCCGTCGAGGAGGTTCCCGGCGAGCACCGGCACGTTCGCCGCGGCCGCCGCCTGCCGGACGAAGTCGACGCCGAGCGCGAGGTCGAGCTCGCCAGGGACGTGGGCCGCTGCGCCCATGGCGCCGAGGGCGCGGTAGGCGACGGTGGCCTTGCCGCGGCCGATCGCGACGTCGTTCCCGCCGAGGCTCGAGCCTTCCGGCAGCGCCAGATCGCCGACGTCGACGAGGAGCACCGGGGCCCCCGCCTTTCGCATCCCGTCGACCACGCTCGCCGCACGGGCGAGCCCACCCATCGGGCGCTTGGGTCAGCCACACGGCTCGAGCTCGCCCCAGACGTCCCCGGTGAAGAGGAGGGCGAGCTCGAGCTCGTCCGCGCGAGGCGGTCCACCGGGCGGTGGGCCGGCGCGGGTGCAAGCCAGCGCCAGCGTCGCCGCGACCAGGAGCGATCGCGAGAGCGGAGCAGGGCGGCCGGGCACGGGTCGCATCGTAGCGAACCGCGCCGCGCGCCGCACGCGAGCAGGCGCTCGGTCAGCCGCGCCGGTCGCGGAGCCCGCGGTAGGTGGCCCAGCCGTCCCGGACCTCGACGCCGACGTCGTCGGCGTAGCTCCGCGGGTCGGGGCCGTCGGAGACGAGGTCGTAGCCCCAGGTCACCGGCCGGTACCGGATCGAGCGGCCCCAGGCGTCGTGGAACTTCGCCGGGAACGACCACGGCTGGGCGAGCATCACCGCCTGCTCGAACTCCGCCTGGTCGCGGGGGTAGCGCTGCTCGCGGAGGTGGAACTGCTCCATCACCGCGGTCAGCGAGGCGAGCTGCGCCTCGACGAAGGCGAGGTCGGCCGGGCCGCCGCCGGCGACCGGGCCGTGGGCCTCCTCGCGCGGGTGGAAGTCCGCGGGCGGCGTGATCGGGGGCACGTACGGCGGAGGCTCCGGGACGGCGGCCGCGACCGCGGCGACCGGCGCGCCGCCCTGCGCGGCGACGAGCCCGAGCACCACCCCGACGCCGAGGGCGACCGCGAGCGTCGCCCGCGCCGAGAGCGCCGCGTCGACGACCGCGCCG
>CAZDGH010000260.1:0-8530 GCA_964504805.1 uncultured Myxococcales bacterium
GAGGGTCTCGGCGGCGCGCCGGCGCACGGCCTCGTCGCCGGGCTCGGCCGCGAGCCCGGCGAGGACCGCCTCGGGCGTCTCGCCGCGGGCGTGGCCGAGGGCCCGCGCCGCCCGGTGGCGCACCTTCCAGTCGGGGTCGTGCGACATGGCGCGGACGAGCGGCTCGAGCGCCAGCTCGCCGTAGACGCCGAGCTCGGCGACGGCGCGGGCGCGCGCCTCCGGCTCCTTCGCCGCGAGGCCCCCTTCGGCCCCGGCGATCTCCGGCGCCAGCGCGCCGAAGAGCCGGTCGTACGCGCCGCGGAGCTCGGGGGCGGCGCCTTCGAGCGCGAGGCGCGACACCGGCCGGTCCTCCGATCGCGCCAGCGAGACGAGCAGCGACGCGGCGATGCGATCGGCGGCGCCTGCCGGCCGCCGCGCCAGCGTCTTCGCCAGGGCGCGGACCGGCGGCTCGTCGGTGAGCGAGGCGAGGAGGCGCAGGGCGCGGAGCCGCTCGTCGGCCTCGAGGTCGTAGACGCGGCGATCGAGCTCCGAGAGCAGCGCGAGCCGCGCCGGCTCGAGCGCCGCCTCGGCGCGCTCGCGGTGGGTCGTCCGGTCGCAGGCGCCGCCGACACCGGGCGGGTCCTCGGGGCGCCGCCACGCCTTCGGGTGCCGCGCCAGGACCTCGAGCGCGTCGCGGGCCCGCGCGCCGCCCTCGGCGAGCTCGCCGCAGAGCACCTCGTTCACCGGCTGCCGGGTGAGCCTGGCGATCCCGTAGGCGGCGCCGAGCCGGATCCGGTCGTCCGGATCCCGCAGGGCGGAGTCGAGCCACGGCCTCGCCTGCGGGTGGCTGCCGAGCGCGCTCGCCCAGGCTCCGGGGTCCGCCTCGAGCACGCACCGGCCACACCGCTTCGCAGCCTCGGCCCGGTCGGTGACGTGACGCTCGCACGAGGTGCGGCAGTCGTCGGCGAGCGCGGGCCGCGGCACGAAGGCGATCCACGAGACGACGAGGACGCCGAGGCGCGCGAGCACGGGTGGGAGCCTACAGGCCCGGGACGCGCCCCGTCACCCACCCTCCGGCCGGCGGGACGGGCGCCGCGCCGGGCTGGCGGCCCGCGGCCGGCGCCGGTAGCCTCTCTGCATGCTCCCGCTCGCCGCCGCGCTGGTCCTCGCCGCCGCCCCCGCCGCGGAGGATCCCGCCGCGGACCAGGCGCGGATCGGCCACGCCAGGGCGCTGTTCGAGAGCTGGGTCGAGCACGCGGCGAGCTTCGACCCGAAGATCCTCGACCTCTACGACCCTGCGGCGCGGATCGAGGTCACCGCCCGCGGGCCGGAGGACGCGGAGGTGCTGAAGTTCAGCGTCGCGCAGCTCCGGGAGACGATCGGCGCCGCGATGGTGCAGGCGCGCCGGGCGCGCGACTACGACACCTTCCGCGACGTCACCTTCGCGCTCGAGGGCTCGAACGTGCGCATCCGCGGCACCAAGAGCTGCCCGGTCCGCAAGCAGGACAACCCCTTCTCGCTCCTCGTCGGCCCGGACGCCTCGGGCCGGTGGAAGATCCTCGCCGAGACCGGCGAGCACCAGGTGGGCGGATCTGCCACCGCGAAGATGGTGGAGGAGATGAAGCGCAACCCCGACCGGGTGAAGTCGGTCCCGCTCGCGCCGTAGCGCGGCCGCCGGCCGGCAGGCGCCAGGCGCCCCATCCCCTTGACAAGCGGGATTTTTTTCATAAGGTGGCGCGGTTCGGCAGCCGGGACTCGCGTCCGGGCAGCCCATTTCCAGCGTTTCCCGCGCGGGCGAGAGCCGGGCGCGGCCTTTAGATCGAGTCGAGGGGAGGTGTCACCCGAATGCCGGGCGTGCGCGTGAAGGAAGGCGAGAGCTTCGAGAACGCGATGAAGCGCTTCAAGAAGCAGTGCGAGAAGGCGGGGATCCTCTCGGAGATCCGCAAGCGTGAGCACTACGAGAAGCCTTCCGTGAAGCGGAAGAAGAAGGCGCTTGCTGCGAAGAAGCGGGCGCTGAAGAAGCTCCGCAAGGCGGGCATGTAGGCCGGGCTCCGATCGCGCAGGCGATCGGATCACGGGTGAGATCCGGCGGCGCTCGCGCCCCCGGATGCACATGAAGCGAATCGCGCCCGAGGCGCCCGGCTCCCACCGGTGGCTTCGGGCGCGCGTTTTTCTTCTCGGCGGCAGGACGCGCAGCGCGCGCCGCCACAGGGTGAGGGAGAGGCCAGGCGATGTCCCTTCGCGAGCGGCTCGATTCCGACATGAAGGAAGCGCTCAAGGCCAAGGACCAGCTCAAGCTGTCCACGGTCCGGATGATCAAGAGCGCCATGAAGTACAAGGAGACCGAGCCCGGCGCGACCGGCCCGCTCGACGACGCCGGCATCATCGGCGTGGTCACGAGCGAGGTGAAGAAGCGCCGCGACGCGATCGCCGAGTACCAGAAGGCGAACCGCGCGGACCTCGCCGAGAAGGAGGAGGCCGAGCTGAAGGTGCTGCAGCTCTACCTCCCCGCACAGCTCACCGAGGCCGAGCTCGCCGCCCTCGTCGACGAGGCCGTCGCCTCGACCGGCGCCAAGGGCCCGAAGGACATGGGCGCGGTGATGAAGGCGGTGCAGCCGAAGACCGCGGGCCGGGCCGACGGCAAGGTCGTCGCCGAGCTCGTGAAGAAGAAGCTGGCCGGGGGGTAGCGCCTCCGGAGAAGTCGAGGATGCGGGTCTGCTGATCGGGAAGGACAAGATCCGCGAGATCGTGGAGCGGACCGACATCGTCCAGGTGATCGGCCGCCATGTGCAGCTCAAGCGGGCCGGCCGCAGCTTCCGCGGCCTCTGCCCGTTCCACGGGGAGCGGTCCCCGTCCTTCTACGTGAACCCGGAGCGCCGGTCGTACAAGTGCTTCGGCTGCCAGAAGGGTGGGGACGTCATCCGCTTCCTGATGGAGTTCGAGGGAAAGGGCTTCGTGGAGGCGATGCAGGCGCTCGCCGCCGAGAGCGGGGTCTCCCTCTCCTTCGATCCGGAGGAGGAGGCGAAGCTCAAGGCGCGCCGCGAGCTGCTCTGGGCCTGCCAGGTCGCCGCCGAGCTCTTCGAGGAGAACCTCTGGTCGCCCCGGGGCGCGCCGGGCCGGGCGCACCTCGAGAAGCGCGGGGTCTCCGACGAGATCGCGAAGGAGGCCGGCCTCGGCTACGCGCCGCTCGGCTGGACCGAGCTCCGCGATCGCCTCGCCGCGCGCAAGGTGCCGCTCGAGGCGGCGGAGCGCGCCGGGCTCCTCGGCAAGAAGCTCGACGACCGGGGCGAGCGGTACTACGACGTCTTCCGCGGGCGGCTGATGGTGCCGATCCGCGATCCGGACGGCCGGGTGATCGCGTTCGGCGGCCGCGTGGTCGAGGGCGAGGACGATCGCAAGTACATCAACACCCGCGAGACGGCGCTCTACGTGAAGGGCCGCACGCTCTACGGGCTCGACACCGCCCGCGACGCGATCCGCCGCTCGGGCGAGGTCACGCTCGTCGAGGGCTACTTCGACGCCATCGCGCTGCGCGAGGCCGGCCAGAAGGCGGTCGTCGCGCTCTGCTCCACCGCGCTCACGCCCGAGCACCTCTCCCTGCTCGCACGGCTCGAGGTGAAGCGGGTGAAGCTGCTCCTCGACGGCGACGAGGCCGGGCGGAAGGGCGCGATGCGCCTCGCCGGGCCGCTCCTCGCCGCTCTCGACCAAGGTCGTCGAGCTGCCGGACGGCGACGACCCCGACACCTTCCTCCGCGTGCAGGGCCGCGAGGGCTACGACGGCCTCGAGCGGTCGGCCCGGCCGCTCTCGTCGTTCGTGATCGCCCGGGCGCTCGCCGGCAAGGAGCCGGGCTACGAGGGGCGCATGGCGGCGCTCCGCGAGCTGCAGCCGGTGGTCGCGGCGCTGCCCGAGGGCGCGCCGCGGGCGATCCTCCTCGGGGAGGTCGCCAAGGAGCTCTCGCTGAAGGTCCAAGACGTCGAGCGCTCGTTCGAGCGCGCGCGCCCCGAGGCGCCGCGGCCGGAGCCGAGGAAGGCCGCGCCGCGTCCCGCCGAGCCCGACTACGACGAGGACAACCCGCCGCCGCCGTGGGCGGACATGTCGCCCTCCCCTCCCGTCGCGGCGACCGGCGGCCCGCTCGGCGGGCGCTCGCTCCGCAGCCCGCCGCCCGAGCGCGTCGAGCTCGGGCTCGTCGCCCTGCTCCTGGCGCACCCGCCGCTCCGGGCGACGTTCGCGTCGCAGGCCGCGGCGCAGCTCGTGCACCCGGGCTTGCGCGGGCTCTGCGCCGGCTTCGCCGACGGCGCGCTCGAGGAGGACGACCTCCTCGCCCGCGTCGAGCCGCAGCTCCGGCAGGCGCTCCTCGCCACCGCGCAGGCGGCGCGCGCCGACGTCCGCGCGCCGGAGCAGCGCGTGCAGGACGCCCTCGGCCGCGTCGAGGAGCTCCGGCTCCGCGGCGAGCTCCGCGCGGCGATCGCCGAGCGCGACGACGTCGAGGCGGAGCTCGGCCGGGCGGACGAGCCGTCGGTGCGCGCGGAGCTCGAGGCGCTGCACCACGACCTCGCCGCGCAGGTCTCCGGGCTCCAGCGGCGGCTGGCGCGAGGGACGCCATGACCGCTCGGCACCCACAGAGGCACACCACGCGACCGCCGCCGGGACCGGCGGCAGAAGAACGCGGGAAGGGACGGGCACCTTGAACCCGTTCCGATACGTCGGAAAAAAGCTGGCCGATCTCGCCGCTCGTGCGTCGGATCGAAAGGCCAAGGGCACGGACGAGACGAAGCCGGCGGCGGTCCCCCCACGGGACGGCACGGCGGGGCGGAAGCCCGGGAAAGAGGAGACGAGGTCCATGGCGCAGACGACCAAGCCTTCGGCCAAGAAGGACGCCAAGAAGGCGGCCGCGAAGCCGGAGCCGAAGGCGGCGAAGGCGAAGCCGGCGAAGAAGGACGAGAAGGCCTCCGCCTCCGCGAAGAAGGCCGCGTCGAAGGCCGCTCCGGCGAAGCCGGAGCCGAAGGGCAAGAAGGGCAAGTCCGACCCCAAGGCGTCGAAGGAGGCCGGCAAGGAGGCAGTGATCGCGGCCGCCGCGCGCATCGCCGCCAAGACGCCCGCGAACGTCGTCGTCGAGCCGCCGGCCCCGAAGCCCGAGGCGAAGGCCAAGGACAAGAAGAAGCACAAGCTCACCGAGGCCGAGCGGCAGAAGCTGCCGTTCCCCGGCGAGGAGCCGGAGGAGGAGGAGGAGCTCGCCCTCACCCTCGACGAGGACGACGACGACGACGGCCGCCCCGGCGAGCGCAAGGAGGTGAAGGCGCTCCTGGAGATGGGCCGCGAGAAGGGCTTCCTCACCTACGACGAGGTGAACGACAACCTCCCGGCCGACATCGTCTCCTCCGACCAGATCGACGACGTGATGTCGATGTTCGGCGAGCACGAGATCCCGGTGGTCGACGCCGCCAAGGTCGGCGCCGCCGCCGAGCCGAAGCCGACGATCGCCGTCTCCCCGGAGCCCGAGCCCTCGAAGGAGGAGGAGGAGGAGGAGGAGGAGGACGCCGGCTACGCCAAGTCGAACGACCCGGTCCGCATGTACCTGCGGAAGATGGGCTCGGTGTCGCTGCTCACCCGCGAGGGCGAGGTGGAGATCGCCAAGCGCATCGAGGAGGGCGAGAAGGAGGTCCTCCGCGCGGTGCTGCACGCGCCGGTCGCCATCGCCGAGATCGTCGAGCTCGGCGACAAGCTCCAGAAGGGCAAGATCCGCGTCCGCGACGTGGTGAAGGACGCGCCCGAGACCCCGCAGGGCGAGGAGCCGGAGGCGGAGGCCGAGGTCGAGGCCGCGCCCGAGGGCGAGACCGGCGAGGAGGCCGTCGCCCGCGCCAAGAGCTCCGCCGAGGCCGCCAAGACCGACCAGGTCGTGAAGACGATCGAGAAGATCAAGAAGCTCGATCGCGAGTGCGCGCGCATCGACGAGACGATGGAGAAGCGCAAGCTCTCCGAGCCGAAGCGCAAGGAGCTCAAGAACGAGAAGAAGGAGCTCCAGGACCAGATGGCGGAGCTCCTCGAGGAGCTCAAGCTCAACAAGAAGCAGATCGACCGGATCGTCGGCCGGCTCAAGGACCTCATCAAGCGGGTCGACGAGGCGGACTCCGAGGTCCGGGCGGTGGAGCGCCGGGTCGGCATGCCGGCGAAGGACATCCGCGCCGCGCTCCGCGACGTCCGCGACAACCCGAAGGCGGCGGCCAAGGTCGGCAAGAAGCTCGGCGTGACCGTCGACGAGCTCGAGGAGGTCGACCGCCAGCTCCGCAACGCGGCCCGGAAGAGCCGCCGCGTGGAGGAGGAGGCCCTGATGTCGAACGAGGGCCTGCGCAAGACCTACAACGCGCTCACCTCCGGCGAGCGCAAGGCCGAGCGCGCCAAGGCCGAGCTGGTCGAGGCGAACCTCCGCCTGGTGGTCTCGATCGCGAAGAAGTACACGAACCGCGGCCTGCAGTTCCTCGACCTGATCCAGGAGGGGAACATCGGCCTGATGAAGGCCGTCGACAAGTTCGAGTACAAGCGCGGCTACAAGTTCTCCACCTACGCCACCTGGTGGATCCGCCAGGCCATCACCCGCGCCATCGCCGATCAGGCCCGCACCATCCGCATCCCGGTGCACATGATCGAGACGATCAACAAGCTGATCCGCACCAGCCGCTACCTGGTCCAGGAGTATGGCCGCGAGCCGACCCCGGAGGAGATCGCGGAGAAGATGGAGCTGCCGCTCGACAAGGTGCGGAAGGTCCTGAAGATCGCCAAGGAGCCGATCTCGCTCGAGACCCCGATCGGCGAGGAGGAGGACAGCCACCTCGGCGACTTCATCGAGGACAAGGCGATCGTCAGCCCGTCCGACGCGGTCATCAACATGAACCTGGCCGAGCAGACCCGGAAGGTGCTCGCCACGCTGACGCCGCGCGAGGAGAAGGTGCTCCGGATGCGGTTCGGCATCGGGGAGAAGAGCGACCACACGCTCGAGGAGGTCGGCCAGGACTTCGAGGTGACCCGCGAGCGCATCCGCCAGATCGAGGCGAAGGCGCTCCGGAAGCTGCGCCACCCGAGCCGGTCGAAGCGGCTGAAGAGCTTCGTGGAGAGCTAGACCGAACGTCCCTGC
Organism: uncultured Myxococcales bacterium; assembly: GCA_964504805.1. Lineage (GTDB taxonomy): Bacteria > Myxococcota > Myxococcia > Myxococcales > Vulgatibacteraceae > CAZDGH01. Next base: position 7,110 of record CAZDGH010000260.1, read on the forward strand.
GCCGCCCGGCTGACACCGAGGCGGCGCAGGCGTATAAGGGCCCCGCCATGGTGAGCCGAATACCCCCGGCGGCACTCGACGCGGGCCCATAGCTCAGCGGTAGAGCCGTCGACTCATAATCGAAAAGAGGCAGGTTCGAATCCTGCTGGGCCCACCAAGAAGAACCTCGCGGCACCCAAGGAGAGATTCAGTTGCTCGACAAGGTGAAGGCACTCGAGGACCTGCAGAAGATCGACGTCCAGATCCTGGAGCTCGAGCGTGGGGGCGCCGAGCACCCGAAGAAGCTCGCGGAGATCGAGGCGCAGCTCGAGGCCACGCGGTCCATCGTCGACGCCGAGCGGGCGAAGCTCGCCGACGTCGAGAAGCAGAAGAAGACGGCGGAGGAGGAGCTCGCCGCCGCCAAGGACCGGGTGAAGAAGTGGGAGGCGCGGCTCACCGAGCAGCGCACCACCCGCGAGTACAGCGCCCTCGCCCGCGAGGTCGACATCGCCAAGAAGCAGAACGTCACGCTCCAGGAGACGATCGCGGAGCTGGCGCAGCAGGCCGAGGCGGCCCGCGCGGCGGTGGACGACAAGGAGCGGCTCCACAAGGACAAGGCGGACGCGCTCATCGCCCGGGCGGCGGAGATCAAGAAGGCGATCGACGAGCTCTCCGGCCGCCGCGCGGCGCTCGAGGAGAAGCGCGCCGAGGCGGCCAAGAAGGCGGACGCCGTCCTGCTCCGGAAGTACGAGACCATCCGGAAGCGGAAGGGCACGGCGATCGCGCCGATCGTCGGCGGGGCCTGCAAGGGCTGCAACATGAACATCCCGCCGCAGCTCTACAACGAGCTCCGCACCCACCCGCGGCTCGACCAGTGCCCGTCGTGCGGCCGGATCATCTACTCGGTCGAGGCGTTCGGCGGCGAGAAGCCGACGCACCCGTAGCCATGACGTCGGAGCGGCCCACGCCGGCCGAGGTGCTGCGGTATCTCGCGGCGGAGGAGCCGCTCCAGAAGACCCGCGAGCGGTTCCCCTCGCTCCGAGAGGAGGAGCTGCGCTCCCTGCTCCACGCCGTCGCCGACGCGGCGCGCTCCGAGGAGGAGCGGCGGCTCGGCACCGCGCGCGCCGTACAGGCGCGGCCCGCGCCGCCCCCGCCTCCCGCGCACGCCCGGCCGGTCGAGGGCGGCGGCGTGCACCGCCGGCTCCGCGTCCACTCGGACGGCGCGGCCCGCGGCAACCCCGGCCCTGCCGGCGCCGGCGCGGTGCTCTCCACGCCCGAGGGCGCCGTCGTCGAGCGGCTCGGGAAGTACCTCGGGCAGCAGACCAACAACCACGCCGAGTACATGGGGCTCATCGTCGGCCTGCGCCGGGCGATCGAGCTCGGCGCGCGCGAGGTCGACGTCTTCGCCGACAGCGAGCTGATGATCCGGCAGCTCGAGGGCC
>CAZDGH010000261.1:0-8467 GCA_964504805.1 uncultured Myxococcales bacterium
GCTCACGCTGGTGGTGGTGCCGGTCGCGTGGGTCACGTACCGGCGGCGCGGGCTCCCGCGCGCCGCCCGCGGCGTCAGGGCGTGCTCGTCAGCGTGACCGAGCTCGACGCGACGTTGCCGTCGGCCTCGGTTACCGTGAGCGTGACCACGTTCGTCCCGGAGCTGAGCGAGGCGTCGAATCGCTCGCCCGTCCCGATGGGTCCATCGAGGCTGCTCGTCCACGCGAGCGAGGCGTTGGTGAGCCCTGGCGGCCCAAACGGTCGAGGTCGCCGGGGCCTCGAGGCTGCTCCGCCTCTTGCTGTCGGCGAGCTCCGCGTCGACGAACCCGCGGGCGTCCATGCACGTCCCGCGGGCGCCGGTCTTCGCGCCGTGCCCTGCAGCATCCGGCCGACGTCGTCGAATCCCGCCGTGACCGGGACCCCATGAACCCCACGGTCGTCGGGCAATGCTCACCGACCTGACGGAGGTCGGTTCTCCTCGTGCCGCCACTGCAGCTAGATTCCTGCCATGTGTTCCGGCGGCTCTCCCGCGCCCGTCAGGTGGATGCTTGCGGCTCCGTGCCTCGCGCTCGGCCTCCTGGCCTTGCTCGGCTGCGCGGCGCCGGCGGGCGACGAACGTGCCGGGGCGGGGGGCGCCGCGGGCTCGGTCGATCCAGGCGGCGGCCTAGGCGGTGGCGGCGTCGGAGGCGCCGAGGGGCGGGGCGGAGCCGGGGCCGGCGGCGCGGGGGGCGGCGCGCCCGCCTGCGACGCGCCCACGATCGTCGCGGTGATGCAGCTCGGCGAGGACCGGGTCGCCGCCGAGGTACCCGACGGCGGCACGGTCGACCTCGTCGGCGCGGTCCAGGGCGGTCACGTGCTCTTCGTCGGCGCCCGGGTCGCCGGCCTCTGCGCCGATCGGGCCGACCTGCACGCGGTGCTCCGCTCGCCGGCGGACGGGAGCGTCGTCGCCGAGGACCTGCGGCAAGGCGTCCCGATGCTCGAAGGCGCCGGGGGGACCCGCGAGCCGGACTGGGCCGGTCGGCAGGTGGCGATGGTGCCGGCGTGCCCGAGTCTGCGCGGCGCGCGGATCGCGGGCGAGGCGTTCGACCTCGAGCTCACCGTGACGGATCCCGCGGGCCCCGCCGCGTCCGCGCGGGTTCGCGCCCGCCTCTCGTGCAGCCAGACGGACGCGTACTGGAGCGCGTTTTGCTCGTGCGTGTGCGAGGCGGGCTACACGCCCGACAAATGCGGGTGAGCCGCGGCACAATCCGCCGCGCCGGCGCGGGTTGCGGACCGGGGAGGCGTCGGCTACACCTGGGTCGTGCTCGTCCGGCTCGTCTCGCTCGTGCTCGCGGTCGCCGCCCCCGCTTCGGTGGGGACGTTCGACGCGCTGCTCTACGTGTGTGGCATGGATGGCCGGGTCCGCGCGGCGTGCTGCTGCGGATCCGACGACGAGCCCGCGCTGCGGCGCGCCTCGACGTGCTGCACGGTCGTCGCCGTGCGAGGCGAGGACGACGCGCGGCCCGAGCGGCCCGACGCCGCGGTCCTGGCCGCGCCCATGTTGGAGACGGCGACGTTCGCCGCGCCGCGTGACGACGTTCGCCCGCTCGCGCGTGAGCTCCCGCCGCGTGCCACCGGCCCCCCCCTGTTCGAACGCCACTGCACCTACGTGATCTGAGCCCGTCTGCGAGTCCCCGGGCGCCCGTGCAGCTGCGGGCGCGCTCCCTCTCCAGACGGGCGGCCGAGGGCCGCCCACGCCCTGCGCGGATCATCCGCGCGGCAGTGGAAGGCCCCCCATGTCCGATCGAAGCTCTCCCGCGATCGGCGCGCTCGTCGTCGCGCTCTTCGCCGCCTGCACCACCACCACCACCGACGCATGGCGGGAGGCTACGCGAGCACCCGGCGAAGGCGCGGTGCCGCCCGGCGCCGAAGCCGACGACCTCCTGGCCGGCCCCACGCTCGGGCGCGCGCGCTTCGTCCGCGCTGTGCTCGCGCGGAACCCGGGGCTCGAAGCCGGTCGCGCGGCGCTGCACGGTGCCCTCGCGGAGGTGCCTCGTGTCACAGCGCTCGACGATCCGCAGCTCAGCTACTCCATCGCCCCGGGCAGCCTCGGGCACCCCGACGTCGAGGCCGGGCACTCGGTCGAGCTGCGGCAGATGTTGCCGTTCCCCGGCACGCTCGGCCTCCGGGGCGAGGTGGCACGGGCGCGGGCGGCGTCGGTCGGCGCGGATCTCGGCGAGCTCCGCCTCGAGCTCGCCCGCGAGGCGTCCCAGCTCTACGACGACGCCTTCGAGCTCGCACACGCGCGCGGCGTCAACGACGAGCACCGGAGGCTCGTCGAGCAGGCGAAAGCGAGCGCGAGCGCTGCGTACACCGCCGGTCGCGCCACCCAGGACGATCCGCTCCAGGCGGACCTCGAGCTCGCGGTGCTCGAGGAGGAGCGGCTCGCGCTCGAGGCCCGGGCCACGGTCGTCGTCGGCCGGATGACCCGGCTCCTGCACCGCCGGCCGGAGGCATCGCTGCCACCGGTGCCGGCGGAGCGAGCGGCGCGCACCGTCGCGCCGCTGCCCACCGAGGAGTTGCAGGCGCAGGCATTGGCGCGTCGGCCGGCGCTCGCCGGAGCGCGCGCCGGCGTGGGCGCCGCCGACGCGTCGGTCGCGCTGGCCGCACAGGAGAACCTCCCGAAGCTCGGCGTCATGGCGTCGTACAGCACGATGTGGATGGACCCGGCCCACCGGGCCATGGTCGGGGTGTCGCTCGACCTGCCGGTGTGGCGCGAGCGCCGGAGCGCGTCGATCGACGTGGCCGAGGCCGAGCGCGCGCGTGCCGGCGGCGAGCTGCGCAGCCTCGAGGACGAGCTCCGGGCCGAGGCCGACGCGGCGCGGGCGGAGCTCGTCGAGGCGCAGGCCCAGCTCGAGGTGATCGAGGCCCGGGCGGTGCCGTCGGCCCGGGCGCGGGTCGCGGCCGCGACGGCGGGCTACGCCGCAGGGCAGACCGCTTTCCTCTCGCTGATGGACGCGACGCGCGGGCTCCGGTCCGTGGAGCTCCGCAGGGTCCGGGCGATCGCCGAGGTGGCCCGCCGCGAGGGGGCGCTCGCGAGGGCCGTCGGCCGGGTCGCGGGCGACGCGGCCGAGGGAGGTGGGCGATGAACGCGCGCGCGCTCCTCGCCCGCCCGCTCATCCGGGCGCTCCTGCTCGTTCTCGGACTCGTCGTCGTCGCCGTGCTGGTGGGCCGGCAGGCCACCCCGGAGGGACGCCCGTCGGGCACGGCCTCGGGGCCCGTCGAGCTCCCGGCCGCGACGCTCGCCTACATGCGATCGGCCCTCGACGCCTACGAGCGGATCCGCGCCGCGCTCGCGGACGATGGACTTGACGACGTCGCGCCGGCGGCGCACGAGCTCGCCGCCTCGCTCGAGGCAGGGCGCGAGGCGGTCGGCCCGCGGCGGCCGGAGCTCACGGATCCAATCGCGCGTGCGGCCGCGCCGGCGGCGCGCCTCACGGTGGCCGCGGACCTCCACAGTGCGCGCGAGGCGTTCGCCGAGGTGAGTCGGAACCTCGTCGCTCTCGCCGCCGCGGAGCCCCGCCTCCGGCAGGGCGCCTACGTCTTCGAGTGCCCGATGGTCGAGGGCTTCGACCGGTGGATCCAGCGGACGCCCGAGCTCGAGAACCCCTACATGGGCCGGCGGATGCCGGGCTGCGGCGCCGTCTCGACGTGGAGATCTGCAGCCACCGCCGCGCACCTCCCCGCGCCCCACGAGATCGCGCACCACACCTGCCCGATGCACCCCTCGGTGCGCAGCGAGGCCCCCGGCGCGTGCCCGATCTGCGGCATGGACCTCACCCCGGTGACCCGCGCCGGCGCGGAGGGCGGGGTGCTGCAGCTCGACGCGCAGCGGCTCCACCGCATCGGCGTCACCACGTCGGCGGTGAAGGTCGCGCCGCTCGACCTCTCGTTCCGGGCGTTCGGTCGCGTCAAGTACGACGAGACCTCGCTCGTCGAGGTGACGCTCAAGGTCGACGGCTTCGTCCACCGTCTGCGCGCGAGCGCCACCGGCCAGCCGGTCCGGACGGGCGAGCTGCTCTTCACGCTGTACAGCCCGGCGCTCTACGCCGCCCAGCAGGAGCTGCTCGTCGCCCACGCCGCCGCGCCCGGCGGCGCCCTCGTGAGGGCGGCCCGGCGGAAGCTCGAGCTCCTCGGCGTGTCCACGCGGCAGGTCGACGAGGTCGTACGGCGCGGCGCGCCGATCGAGAACCTCCCGTTCCTCTCGCCGGCGTCCGGCTACGTGATCGAGAAGCAGGTCGTGCAGGGCGCGGCGGTGCAGGCGGGCCAGCCGCTCTTCCGCATCGCGGGCCTCGACCGCGTCTGGGTCGAGGCCGAGGTCTTCGAGCAGCACCTTCCGCTCGTGAAGCCCGGGCAGGTGGTCACCGTCGACCTGCCCCACGATCCCGAGGCGAAGGGGCTCTACCGCGCCGAGGTCGCGTACGTCTACCCGGCGCTCGACGCGGCGACGCGCACGGGACGCGTCCGCGTCGAGCTGCCCAACCCGGGCCACGCGCTCAAGCCGGACATGTACGCCGAGGTCCGCTTCGAGCTAGCAGGGGGCGAGCGGCTGCAGGTGCCGGAGGCCGCGGTCGTCTACACCGGGCCGCGCCGGGTGGTGTTCGTCGATCGCGGCGAGGGCCGGCTCGAACCCCGCGACGTGAAGCTCGGCCGCAAGGGCCGGGGGACCTACGAGGTGCTCGAAGGGCTCTCGCGGGGCCAGCGCGTGGTCACGAGTGGGACGTTCCTCGTCGCCGCCGAGAGCCGCATCCGTACGCCGGCGGCCTGGAGCGAGGAATGACGCCGGCCGAGACCGCCCGTCCCGGCCTCGTCGGCCGGGTCATCGCGGCGTGCGCGCACCACCCGTTCCTGACGCTGCTCGGCGTCGCGGCGATGGCGGCCTGGGCCGTCGTGCTCCTCCGGGACACCGACCTCGACGCGATCCCCGACCTCTCCGACGCGCAGGTGATCGTCTTCACGGAGTGGATCGGGCGGAGCCCGGATCTCGTGGAGGACCAGATCACCTACCCGATCACCACTACCCTGCTCTCCGCGCCGAAGGTGAAGGCGGTGCGCGGGCAGTCGATGTTCGGGATGTCGTTCGTCTACGTCATCTTCGAGGACGGCACGGACATGTACTGGGCGCGGAGCCGCGTCCTCGAGTACATGGCTTCCGCCACCGGCCGGCTGCCCGAGGGCGTAACCCCCACGCTCGGCCCCGACGCCACCGGCGTCGGATGGGTGTTCGAGTACGCGCTCGTCGATCGCTCGGGCCACCACTCGCTCGCGGACCTGCGCAGCCTGCAGGACTGGAACGTGCGCTACGCGCTCGCCAGCGTGCCCGGCGTCGCCGAGGTCGCGTCGATCGGCGGCGCGGTGAAACAGTACCAGGTGCAGATCGACCCCGCGAAGCTGCGCGCGTACGGCATCGCGCTCGGGGACGTCGGGCGCGCCATCCGCGCCTCGAACGTCGATGTCGGCGGGAGCGTGCTCGAGCTCGCGGGGCACGAGCACGTCGTGCGCGGCCGCGGCTACGTGCGATCAGTTGCCGACCTCGAGAGCATCCCGCTCCGCGCCGAGGCCGCGACCGGGACGCCGGTTCGGGTCCGCGACATCGCGGTCGTGTCGCTCGGTCCAGAGCAGCGCCGCGGCATCGCCGAGCTTGACGGCGAGGGCGAGGTCGCGGGCGGCATCGTGGTCATGCGCTACGGCGAGAACGCGCTGGCGGTGATCGACGCGGTGAAGCGGCGGCTCGAGGAGGTCCGCCGCAGCCTGCCCGAGGGCGTCGAAGTGGTCGTGACCTACGACCGCTCCGGCCTCATCGAGGCGTCCATCGCCACGCTTACCCGCGCGCTGGTCGAGGAGTTGGTGGTGGTGAGCCTCATCATCTTCGTCTTCCTCCTGCACGTCCGCAGCGCGCTGGTGCCGATCCTGACGCTGCCGATCGCGGTGCTGCTCGCGTTCATCCCCATGTACTTCCAGGGGCTGACCGCGAACATCATGTCGCTCGGCGGCATCATCGTGGCGATCGGCGCGATGGTCGACGCGTCGATCATCCTGATCGACAACGTCCACAAGCGGCTCGAGGCCTGGGACGCGGCGGGCCGGTCCGGACCGCGCCGGGACGTGCTCGTCTCGGCGATGCAGGAGGTCGGGCCGTCGATCTTCGGCTCGCTGCTCGTCCTCACCGTCGCGTTCGTTCCGGTGTTCGCGCTCGGGGCGACGGAGGGCCGCCTGTTCGAGCCGCTCGCCTACACCAAGACCTTCAGCATGGGCTTCGCCGCGGTGCTGGCGGTGACGCTCACCCCGGCGCTCGCGGTGCTCCTCATCCGCGGCACGATCCGCTCGGAGGCGAACAACCCGCTGAACCGGTGGCTCATCGCGGCCTACACGCCGGTGGTGCGGTCCGTAGTCGAACACCGCAAGAAGGTGCTCGCGGCGTCGCTCGTGGCGATGGCGCTGACCGTCCCGGCGTACCTGAGGCTCGGGAACGAATTCATGCCGCCCCTGAACGAGGGCGCGATCCTCTACATGCCGACCGCGCCGCCCGGGATGTCGATCGCGGAAGCGACCCGGGTGCTTCAGCAGATGGACCGCGAGCTGAAGGAGATCCCGGAGGTGGTGAGCGCGTTCGGCAAGGCCGGTCGCGCCGAGACGCCGACCGACCCCGCGCCGCTCTCCATGTTCGAGACCACGGTTGTTCTGAGGCCGAAGGACGAGTGGCGGCCGGGGCTCACCTGGGACGCGCTGATCGCGGAGCTGGACGAGAAGCTCAGGTACCCGGGCATGCCGAACGTCTTCTGGATGCCGATCCAGACGCGCACCGAGATGCTTGCGACCGGCATCCGGAGCCCGCTCGGGATCCGGGTGTTCGGCGACGACCTCCGGAGCATCGAGGAGGCGGCGGTCGCGATCGAGGAGGTCATGGCGCAGGTCCCGGGCACGCGGAGCGCGTTCGCGGATCGCACCACCGGCGGATTCTACGTCGACGTCCGGGTGCGGCGGGAGGAGGCGTCCCGCTACGGCCTGCGGGTCGAGGACGTGAACGATGTCGTGGCGGGCGCGATCGGCGGCGAGAACGTCTCGCAGACCGTCGAGGGACGGGAGCGGTACCCGATCAACGTCCGCTACGCCCGCGAGTACCGCGACACGCCGGAGTTGCTGGCCGAGGCATTGGTGGCGACGCCATCGGGCGCGCAGGTCCCGCTCGGGCAGGTCGCCGACGTCGAGCTCGTAAACGGTCCGCCGATGATCCGCAGCGAGGCCGGGAAGCTCGTCTCGTTCGTCTTCATCGACACCGACCGGCCGATCGCCGACTACGTGGAGGAGGCGAAGGCGGTCGTGGCAGATCGCATGGTGTTGCCGCGAGGCGTGCGGCTCGAGTGGAGCGGGCAGTTCGAGTACTTCGAGCGGGCGAAGGAGAAGCTGAAGCTCGTCGTGCCGGTGACGCTCCTCGTCATCATGCTGCTCCTCTGGTTCAGCACGCGCTCGGTCGCGGAGACCGGGATCGTGCTACTCGCGGTGCCGTTCTCGCTGATCGGCGCGGTGTGGCTGTTGTACCTCCTCGACTACAACCTGAGCGTGGCGGCCTGGGTCGGCCTCATAGCCCTCGCCGGCCTCGACGCCGAGACCGGCCTCGTGATGTTGCTCTACCTCACGCTCTCGCATCGCAAGGCCGCGCAGGAAGGTCGGCTCCGCTCTTTCGCCGAGCTCCGCGAGACCATCGTGGACGGCGCGGCGAAGCGGATCCGGCCGAAGCTGATGACGGTGCTCGCCGACCTGATCGGCCTGTTGCCGGTGCTCTGGGCCACCGGCCCGGGCGCCGACGTGATGAAGCGGATCGCGGCGCCGCTCGTGGGCGGGGTCACCACGTCATTCCTGCTCGAGCTCACGGTCTATCCGGCGATCTTCGCGATCTGGAAGGGCAGGGGGTTCCAGACCGACGGGCAGGTCGGGCCCGAGGAGCGCGGAGACGTGGCGCGGCCGGACCCCAGGTCGTGAAGGCACCGCGTTTCCGCGTCTCGGGACGGGCCGCAGCAGGTGCACGGGCAGCACGCGTCACGGCACGTTCTGCGGGTAGCCCGCTCCCGCCGGTCGCGTCGCCGCGCGCCTCGGCAGGGTCGGCCGCGGAACGCCGAGGTTCGCGGCTGGGCTCGAGGCGAGCCAGTTCACGCTGGCTCGATTCGGGAGTAGGCCCGCCGACGACAGGCTCGAGGTTTCGTCCCGGAGGAGCGAACGACGAGGACGACTGGAGCCGGTGGAGGTCCGGGTCGAGATGGAGGGTGCGCTCTTCGACGAGCTCGTGTCCCCCGGCACGATCGACCGGCCGAGCGGCCTCGAGCTGCGCGACGGCGTGCTCTACGCGAGCGACGCCGCGACGAGCCGCTTCCATGCATTCGATCTCGAGGGGCGCCTCCTTCGCTCGCTGGAGCTCGACCTGCCGGCCGGCT
>CAZDGH010000262.1:0-8466 GCA_964504805.1 uncultured Myxococcales bacterium
GGCTCGTGTACTCCGGCCACGGCGCGCCGGTCGCGGGCGGCGGCGACGGCGGCCTCGTCGGCGCCGACGCGCAGCCGACCGCGGCCTCCCTCGCCTCCCGCGCGGTCCCGCTCCGCGAGCTCGCGGGCTCGCTCGGCGCGACGCCGAAGACGCGGCCGCTCCTCGTCGTCGACGCGGCGCTCTCCGGCCTCGGCGCCTCGGGGCCCCTCGCGCCCGACCTCCCGGCGCTCGCGCCGGCCGCCCTCGGCCCCGACGGACTCGGCCGGGCCACGGTGCTCGCCGCCGCGGGGCCCGGCGAGGTCGCGGCGCCGCTCCCCGGCGCCGACCGCCCGGCGTTCGGCTACCTCGTCCTCGGCGCGCTGCGCGGCTGGGGCGACCTCGACGGCGACGCGCGGATCACCTGGAAGGAGGCGGTCGACTTCGCGATCGCCACCATCGAGGCGTCGGCCGGTCCGAAGCCGCCGTCGCCGCGGGCCGCGGGCTCGAAGCTCGTGCTGGTCCTCTCGGAGGACGCCACCGAGCCGCCGCCCGCGCCGGAGGAGGCGCCCCCGCCCGCGGCCGCCGCTCCGTCCGCCACCGTCCCCGCCTCGACCGGCGGCGGCCGCTGCCCGTCGGGCACCGCGCGCATCGCCACCGTCCCGCGCCTCTGCGTCGACGTCTACGAGTGGCCGAACCAGGCCGGCGCGCGGCCGCTCGAGGGCGCCGCCGCGGAGGTCGCCGCCGCGCACTGCGCGAGGAAGCGGAAGCGGCTCTGCACCGAGACGGAGTGGGAGGCGGCCTGCCGCGGCCCGTTCCGCCTCGCCTACCCGTACGGCGCCCGGTTCGATCGCGCCACCTGCGCCACCGGCGGCGACGTGCAGCCGAGCGGCGCGCGACGGTTCTGCCGCTCGGGCTTCGGCGCCCACGACCTCTCCGGCAACGTGGCCGAGTGGGTCCTCTCGCCCTCGGGCACGCCCGTCCTCCGCGGCGGCGACGCCGGCGCCGGCGCCGAGGACGCGCGCTGCACCGCCCGCCGTACCGCCGGCCCGGACGACCGCGCCGGCTTCCGCTGCTGCACCGAGGCGGAGTAGGAGCACGCCATGCGTCCAGGAGCCTGTAGCGGTAATCCGCCTGCTGTGGCGCACGATCCGGGGGCTGCGGCGGGGGTCCTCGGCCCTCCCTCGGTGCGGCGTGGCGCTGCCACGCCTCCCTCGGTCGGACCTGCGGTTACCCGCCTCGCCTCCCGTCTCGTTCGCCTCGCGACGGCGTCTTACCGCTACAGGCTCCTTGCGCTCGCCGCCGTCTGCCTCCTGTTCCCCGCGACCTCGCTGGCGCAGGAGTGCATCGTCCCCGACGTGGTGGTCACCCTCGACGCCTCCGGCTCGATGCTCGCCGACACCGGCGCCGGCACGCGGTGGGAGGTGGCCACCTCCGGGATCGGCCGGCTCGCACAGGTCAACACCCGCTCGGTGCGCTGGGGCCTCGTCGTCTTCCCCGGCGCCGAGGAGTGCGACGCGGGCGAGGCGCTGGTGGCGCTCCCGTCCGACGGCCTCGAGGTGCAGCGCGCCCTCGGCCGCGCGCTGCCCGAGGGCGGCACGCCGACGGCGCCGAGCGTGCGCGTCGCCCACGACGTGCTCCGCGCTGGACGCACCGACAAGCCGCAGTACCACCTGCTCGTCACCGACGGCGACGCCAACTGCAACACCGCGCTCGACCCGGCGACCTGCACCTGCACCTGTCGCGGCGAGACCTGCGACTGCACCAACCCGAAGAACTGCCTCGACGACGTCGACACCGTCGCCGCCATCGAGGCGCTCACGGCCGACGGCGTCCCGACCTTCGTGGTCGGCTTCGGCGACGACCTCTCCACCGACGTGCTCGACCGGCTCGCCGAGGCGGGCGGCACCGCGAAGGCGAGCTCGCCGAAGTTCATCGCCGCCGACGACGAGGCGAGCTTCCTCGCGGCGCTCTCCAGCGTCGCCGAGGGCGTGGGCGTGGCCACGAGGCCGTGCACCTCGGTCTGCGGCGACGGCGTCGAGCGCTGCACCGAGGCGGGCTGGAGCCCGTGCGACGCCCCGGTGCCCGGTCACACCCGGAGCTGCATCACCTCCGACGGCGCCACCGGCGTCGAGGCGTGCGGGGAGGACGGCTGGGGCCCGTGCCTCACCGGCGGACCCGGCCCGGGCGCGGAGGACGACGGCTGCGGCTGTGCGTCCGCGGGCCCGGCCGCCCCCCTGCCGCTCGTGCTGCTCGGCCTCTGGCTGCTGCGGCGGCGCGCCGCCGCCGGAATGCGCCCGACCCCGTAGACCTTGATCCCGATCGAGCGTAGTACCGGGCGCGTCCATGTTCGATCCGGCGGAGCTGCCACGCCTCCTCAACCCCGAGCAGCTCGAGGCCGTCACCCTCGAGCGCGGGCCGCTCCTCGTCCTCGCGGGCGCGGGCTCCGGGAAGACGCGGGTCATCACCTACCGGATCGCCCACGCGGTCGTCGTCCACGGCGTCGAGCCGTGGCGGATCCTCGCCGTCACCTTCACCAACAAGGCCGCCGGCGAGATGCGCGAGCGGCTCGTGCACCTGCTCGGCCCCTCGGCCGCCGAGGCCTGGGTCTCGACCTTCCACTCGACCGGCGCGCGGATCCTCCGCAAGGACGGCGCCGCCATCGGCCTCGACCCGCGCTTCGTCATCTACGACGACTCCGACCAGCTCTCGGAGATGCGGCGGGTGCTGAAGACCTTCGGCGACGCCGGCAAGCAGATCGAGCCGCGCAAGGCGCTCTCGCGGATCGACGACGCCAAGAACCACGGCAAGGGGCCGGAGCAGGTCACCGCCTCGAGCTACGCCGGCGACGCGCTCGGCCGGGTCTTCCCCGAGGTGTACCGGCGCTACCAGGAGGCGCTCACCCGGGCGAACGCCGTCGACTTCGGCGACCTCCTGCTGCTCGTGCTGCGGCTCTTCGAGAAGGCGCCCGACGTGCTCGCCCGCTACCGGCGGCGCTTCCTCCACGTCCTCGTCGACGAGTTCCAGGACACCAACGCGGTGCAGTACCGCGCGCTCAGGCTCCTCGCCGGCGACGGCCGGGGCCTCTGCGTCGTCGGCGACGACGACCAGGCGATCTACCGCTGGCGCGGCGCCGACGTCGGCAACCTGCTCTCGTTCCCCGACGATTTCCCCGGCACGCGGGTGGTGAAGCTCGAGCGGAACTACCGCTCCACCCAGGTGATCCTCGACGCGGCGAACGCGGTGATCGTCCGCAACCCGCGGCGGATGGAGAAGCGGCTCTGGACCGAGCAGGCCGGCGGATCGCTCCTGCGCCTCCACCTCGCCCGCGACGAGCGCGACGAGGCGGCGCACGTGGCCGACGGCGCGCGGCGGGCGATCGAGGCCGGCACCGATCCCTCGGAGATCGCCGTCTTCTACCGGACCAACGCCCAGAGCCGCGTGCTCGAGGAGGCGTTCCGCTTCGGGCGCCTGCCGTACGCGGTGGTCCGCGGCCGCTCGTTCTACGACCGCGCCGAGGTGAAGGACCTGGCCGCGTACCTGCGCCTGGCGGTGAACCCGCGCTCCGACGCCGACGCGCTCCGGGTGATCAACGTGCCCGCCCGCGGCATCGGCGACACCTCGCTCGGCCGGATCGAGGAGGCGGCGCGGTCGTGGGGCACGTCGATCGTCGAGGCGTGCGCGCGGGCCGAGCGGATCCCGGGGCTGCAGCCGCGGGCGCAGGGAAAGGTGAAGGCGTTCTCGCAGCTCGTCGGCCGGCTGGCGGAGACCGCGGCCGCGTCCACCGCCGGCGCCGCGGCGCGCGAGGCGCTCGAGCGCTCCGGCATGGAGGCCGCGTTCGTGGCCGACGGCTCCGACGAGGCGCTCGACCGGCTCGAGAACGTGCGCGAGCTCGTCGGCGCCGCCGAGGAGTTCGACAACGAGTGGGATCCGCCGCGCGATCCGGAGGACCCCGACGCGCCGCTGCCGGTGGCGCTCTCGGCGTTCCTCGAGCAGATCTCGCTCCTCGGCGACGCCGACCAGAAGGTGCAGGGGCCGAAGATCTCGCTGATGACGCTCCACGCGGCGAAGGGCCTCGAGTTCGAGGAGGTCTTCCTCACCGGCATGGAGGAGACCGTCTTCCCGCACCAGCGGGCGGTCGGGCCGGACGGCGGCGCCGAGGACGTCGCCGAGGAGCGGCGCCTCTGCTACGTCGGCTTCACCCGGGCGAAGAAGCGGCTCACCGTCTCGCTCGCGCAGAGCCGCGCGCTCTACGGCGAGCTCCGCTTCAACCCGCCGTCGCGCTTCCTCGGCGAGGTGCCGCGGGAGCTCTTCGAGGGCGTGGCCCCGAAGGCGGCGCCGCGGCCCGCGCCGCAGGGCGTCCACGTCGTCTACGACGACGACCGCGGCGGCCACGAGCCCGACATCGACCTCGGCGACGACGACGGCTTCGCGCCGCCGGGCGGGATCACCGTCGACTACTCCTACGACCAGCGGCCGCAGCCGCCGCCGCGCGCGCCGCTGCGCAGGAGGCCCGTCGCGGAGCGCGCCGCCACGCTCCCCGGCGGTGGCGGCGACGCCGGCGCGTCGTTCCCGCCCGGCAGCCGCGTGCGCCACGCGAGCTTCGGCCTCGGCGTGGTCGAGGGCGCCGACGGCGACAAGCTCTCGGTGCGCTTCGGCGGCGGCGTCGGCCTGAAGCGGGTGGTGGCGAGGTTCGTCCAGCCCGCGTGACGGGCTAAGCTCCCGTCGTGTCCGCCGCCCTCCTGCTCCTCGCGCTCGCCGCGCTCGCGGCGCTGGCGTCGTGCGAACCGCGCGGCGGCTGCACGTACGACCTCGACTGCGCGGCGCTCGAGGCGTGCGTGGACGGCGTCTGCGAGCCGCTCGACCTCGCCGCGTACCGCGACGGCCTGTGCGCCGCCGACCGGGACTGCAGCGCCGGCGAGCGCTGCATCGACGGGCGCTGCCGGAGCGCGGCGCCCGAGGTCGCCTGCGTCGGCGAGGGCGATCCGAGCTGCGGCGACGAGCTGTGCACCGTCGACCCGGCGCAGCGCTGCGACGACGGCACCTCGTGCGAGGCCGTGCTCGCGTGCCTGCCGGCGGTCGGGGCGCTCGCGGGGCTGTTCGCGTGCGGCGAGGACGCGGCGTGCGCGGCCGGCGTGTGCGCGGCCGGCGTCTGCCTCCGGACCTGCGGCGGCGAGCAGCGCTGCCCGTTCGGCTTCCTCTGCGAGCCGGTCGCGCTCGCCGACGGCCGGACCGTGGACGGCTGCGTCGGCGGCGACTCCCCGGCGACGAAGGACCCCGCGCGCACGCTCTGCGGCTCGCAGGCGGACTGCGCCGGCGGCCGCACCTGCCGGTTCCTGTCGACCGTGCTCTCCGGGCCGGAGGCCGTCGCCGTGTGCGTCGAGCACGACGAGGGGGCCCCGTCGGGCGCCCGCTGCCTGTCCGCGTCCGAGTGCCGCGGCGGCGGGTGCACGCCGTCGTGCCAGTCCAGCATCGCCGACGTCTGCGATCCCCTCCGGTGCTCGGAGCCGTGCAGCGGCGACGAGGACTGCCCGGACCGGACCTCGTGCCAGCTCTTCGTCTCGGAGCAGCACGTCGAGCACCACGAGGTCCACTACTGCGTGCAGCCGCTCGGCGGCTGCTACGACGACGTCGACTGCTGCCCCTCGTTCAACGGCGTCGAGTGCCGCAGCGGCTGGAGCGCGCTCCCCTCGTACTGCACCCCGCGCCTCCTCCGCGGCCACCTGCTCACGCTCTGCGAGCTCGAGGAGGGGCTCGGCGTCCCCGGCGATCCTTGCGCCGTGCCCGAGGACTGCAGCACCCGCGTCTGCGTGCCCACCTCGCCGGCCGTCGGCCTCATGGGCACCGTCTGCAGCTCGGCGTGCGAGCCCGAGCTCGACCGCTGCGCCGAGGTGCTCGGCGCGGGCAGCGTCTGCACGCCGACCGAGCTCGAGCTCGAGGGGAGCACCTTCGAGCTGCCGGTGTGCCGGTGAGGCGGCTCGCGCCCCTGCTGGTGCTGCTCGCCGCGGCCTGCGAGGACGAGCGCTGCAAGGTCGACCTCGACTGCGGGCCGCTCGAGGCGTGCGTGGACGGCGCCTGCGAGCCGCTCGACCTCGGCCCCGCCCGCGAGGGCCTCTGCTCGGGCGACGCCGACTGCTCCGCGGGCGAGCGCTGCGCCGCGGGGCGCTGCGTCCCGGACGCGATCGAGGTGCCGTGCGCCCGCGAGGGCGATCCCGCCTGTCGAGACGCCACGGTGTGCACGCTCGACCCGGCGGCGACCTGCGCGCCGCCGTGCACGGCCGCCCTCGCTTGCCGCCCTCCCGCCGGAGACGCCCCGGGCCTCGACGCCTGCGACGCCGACGCCTCGTGCCGCTCCGGGCTGTGCCTCGGCGGCGTCTGCTACCGGCCCTGCGCCTCCGACGCCGACTGCCCGCGGCGGTTCGGGTGCGCGGACCTCGGGCTCGACGACGGCCGCACGGCGAAGGGGTGCGAGGGCCGCACCGCCGAAGGGACGCCGGATCCGGGGCTCGCGCACTGCTGGAGCGGCGCGCTCTGCGGCGAGGGCCGCCGCTGCCGCTTCCTCACCGACGACTGGGCCGACCCCGAGGAGATCGGGCTCTGCGAGCCGGTGCCGGAGGGCGCGGTGCCGTCGTTCGAGCCCTGCGACGCGTCGACGGTCTGCGAGGGCGGCATGTGCCTCTACGCCTGCCAGACTGGGCAGGCGCGGGTCTGCGGCGAGGACCGCTGCACCGGCCCGTGCGACCGGGACGAAGACTGCCCGGCGCGGATGACCTGCCAGGCGCACGTCGACGTCCTCGGCGACTGGCTCAGCCTCTGCTTCCTCCCGAAGGGCGGCTGCTTCGACGACGTCGACTGCTGCCCCGAGACCAACGAGACCGGCTGCCTCGCCACCTGGGACGCGGTCGGCGGCTTCTGCGCGCCGCGGCTCGTCCAGGGTCACCTGCAAACGCTCTGCGAGACGCCGGGCGGGCTGGCGGCGCCGGGCGCGCCGTGCGGGTCGGGCGCGGACTGCGCCACCGGCGTCTGCGTCGAGGCGCCGGCCTGGGCGGCGAGCGCCACCGGGCGGATCTGCACCTCCGCGTGCTACCCGCCGCTCGACCGCTGCCCGCTGCTCCTGGACCCGGCGAGCCGCTGCGAGCCGGTCACCGTCGCCCTCGAGGGCGGCGAGGCCGAGGTGCCGGTCTGCCGGTGACCTCACCGGGTGGCGCCGCGAGGGCCGTCCCGCCGCCGCTCGTCGCCGCGGGCGTCGCGCTCGCGGTGCGCCTCGTGTACCTCGCGACCGCGAGCGGCCCGTCCTTCGCCGATCCGCTCCTCGACGCCGATCTCTACGACTGGCTCGCCGAGCGCCTCGCCGCCGGAGAGGGCTTCCCCGAGGGCGCGCTCTGGCAGCCGCCGCTGCACCCGCTGCTCCTCGCGGCGCCCGGCGTCCGCGGGCGCGAGCCCGAGCCTGTCGAGGAGCGCGCGGGACCTGGCGTCGACGAGGAGGAACCGGGCGCGCGGCACGAAGAGCGGCTGCGGGACGCCGAGGCGCTCGTAGAGCGGCGGCACCTGCGCGAGGTAGGCGAGCTCGCCGGGGCCGCCGACGTAGGCCGCGGTCGGCAGGAGCGTGTCCTGGTAGAGCGGCCGGAGCAGCGCGCTGGTCGAGAAGCGGAGCGGGTCCGCCTCGAGCGCGGCGAGCAGCGCGGGGAGCCGGTGGCGGCGCGTGCCGCCCACCTCGGCGAACGCCTCGCCGGCGGGCTCGAGGCGGAAGCGCGGCCCGGAGGCGCCCTCGGGGTGGAAGAACGCGAGCGGCGCGCCGGCGCGGACGTGGACCGGCGCCGGGAGCCCCGCGGCGGCGAGGGCGGCGGCGCGGCCCTCGAGCGCGGCGGCGAGCGGCGCCGCCTCCTCGAGCGCGCGGCGGTGGAGCGGGACCGCCGCGCGGGCGAGCGCGGGATCGCGCGGGTCGACGATCACCAGCTCGTCGAACAGCTCGGCGAGGACGTCGGCGAAGGCCGCGGCCCAGGGCGCGCCGGCGCGGTAGTGGCGCCGGAGACGATCGAGGTGCGCGGCGGCGTGCGGCAGGTGCCCGACGGCGGCCTCGAGCTCTCCGAGCGCGCCCTCGACCTCCGGCGGCAGCGCCCGCGCCGCGATCGAGCGGCGGTCGGCGGGATCGGCGGGGAGCCTCAGCTCGAGCGTGCCGCCGTGGCGGCCGGGCAGCGCGGTCCAGGCGATCTCGGCGAGGTCGTGGTCCTCGGTCTGCAGCCAGAAGACCGGCACCACCTTCGTGCCGGCCTCCTCCGCGAGGCGCCGCGCCAGGCGCACCGCCGAGGCGGCCTTGTAGAGCGTGTAGAGCGGGCCGAGGAACAGCCCGACCTGCTGCCCGGTCACCACCGCCGCGGCGCCCGTCCGGAGCGCCGCGACGCCTTCGTCGCGGGCCCGGCTGGGGGCGAGGCGCGCGGACTGCCGCGCCAGCGCCTCGGCGACGGCGGGCGCGACCGGGCGCGACGCCCG
>CAZDGH010000263.1:0-760 GCA_964504805.1 uncultured Myxococcales bacterium
CCGCGCGCAGCCAGCCGAGGGCGAGCTCGCCGCGGAGCCGCGCACGCGCCGCCAGCTCCCAGTACGAGCAGCGCTCGCCGGGCGTCGCGTAGCGGCGCACGTCCTTCAGGTAGATCTCGTGGCCGTCCGCGTCGAAGAGATCGGCGTAGACCTGCGCCAGCTCGCGCCGCTCCGCGACCTGCGCCAGCAGCATGCTGACGATCTCGTTCGAGACCACGTAGTCCGAGGCCTTCGCCACGGTGACGAGGTCCTTGGTGCGCGGGTCCCGGATCTCGCTGATGAGCGTGGCGTCGTCCCGCCCGTGGCGCGACTGCAGGTCGCGGACCAGCAGCAGCGTGACCAGGTCCCGGGCGTCGAGCTCGTCGGCGGTCGTCGGCGTGGCCTCGTCGGCGAGGATCAGCACCGAGTCGAAGCGCTCGATCCCGACGGCCTCGAGCACCCGGCGCGAGGCCGGGCTGCCCTGCCGGTGCACCACGGTCAGGTTCCGCAGCGGCGGGAGGCCGCCGGCCCGGAGCATCGCGTCGCGGCGGTCGACCGGCACCGAGGCGAGCAGGGTGAGCTCGCTGCCCGCTCCCACGTACCGGTCGAGCTCGGCGAGCATGTCGTCGAGGTCGCGCCGCCAGCCGCAGAAGAGGAGCCGCTCCGCCGGCCGCGGCGGGGCCTCGAACGCGGGGA
This sequence comes from uncultured Myxococcales bacterium, assembly GCA_964504805.1. GTDB lineage: Bacteria > Myxococcota > Myxococcia > Myxococcales > Vulgatibacteraceae > CAZDGH01. Next base: position 676 of record CAZDGH010000263.1, read on the forward strand.
GCGCCTGCGGCCCGATCGCCGCGGGCGCCGCCGGCGCGTAGGCGTCGTCGTCCTCGGCGAGGACCAGGAGCTCGTCGCCGGCGAG
>CAZDGH010000263.1:770-8465 GCA_964504805.1 uncultured Myxococcales bacterium
GCGCCCAGCACCAGCTCGTCCTGCGGCGCGAGCCGTACCCGACCACCGGCGGGCTTCACGCCGCAGACGACCGCGTCGGGGAAGCTGCGCCACGCCTCGCCGAAGGTGCGGCCGGCGAGCGCGGGCCACGCCTTCAGGTACAGCTCGTCGCCCTCGAAGCCGAGGATGCGGCCGTAGACCTGCGCCAGGCCCGGCTGCCGGGCGGTCTGGATCATCAGCCGGCCGATGAGGTCGTGGGCGACGATCGGCTCCACGTCGCCGCCGCCGGCGAGCTCGAAGACCTCGCGGTTGTCCTGGTCCATCGCCTCGACGACGACGTGGCCGCGGCGGCCGGCGAGCCGCCGCAGCGCGAGCACCGCCTTGATGGCGCGGGCGTCGGAGGCCTCGGGGTCGTCGCCGCCGCCGAGGACGATGACGGCGCGGGCGCGCTCGGCGCCGACCTGGAGCAGGTCGCTCGGGAGCCGGGTGTTGCCGGTGCGGCAGACGAGCCGGGTGCCGCGCAGCTTCGGGAGCAGCGGCCGGAGCTCCTCCTCCATGTCCTCCTTGCGCCGGTCGGCGAGGATCGTCACCACGTCGCCGCCGCGGCTCTCGTTGGCGATGGCGAGCTGGCCGAGCAGCGGCACGATCTTCTCGTCCCAGCCGAGGACCAGGGTGTGATCGCTCTCCAGCACGCGGCTCCGGCCGCGGCGGAGCTGGTTCACCCGCTCCAGGATCGCCTCGGTGACGAGGGCGATGAGGATGGTGGAGAGGACGACGCCGGCCAGGCTCAGCGCCGCCGCCACGCCGCGCGCGCCCGCCTCGCGCTCGGTGGCCTGGGCGCCCGGATCGACCACGAAGTTGTAGGCCGACCAGAGCGAGTCGCCGGCGCCGGCGCCCGCGACGACGAGCCACACGCCGGCGCCCGCGAGCACGAGCGCGAAGGAGAGGGCGAAGAGGCCGAAGATCCGCGCCAGCGGGTTCCACGCCAGCAGGTTGTCGAGGCGGTAGGCGAGCCGCTCTCCGAAGGTCGGGGCGGCGCCGGCCTCGCGCGGGGCGCGCATGGTCCGAAGGTCTAGCAGGGGCCGAGCGACGGCGCGAGGCTCGTTGACACCCCCCTCCCCGGGAACGACCATCCGCGCCGTGCCCGACTTCCCCGAGTCCCCACGCGACGCCTTCGAGCGGATCCGCGCCCTCGCCGCGCGGCTCGACGCGCCCGCCTCCCGCGGCGCCGCCCTCGACGAGCTCCGCGTCCTCGCGGAGCAGGCCCGCGGGAGGCCCGAGGGCGCCCCGCTCCGCCTCGCCTCCGTCGAGGTGGCCGTCGGCGCGCGTCGCGAGCACCTCGAGCTCCTGCTCCTGCCCTCGATCTTCGCCCCCGAGGAGTGGGGGTTCACGTTCCTCGAGGGCCTCTTGCGGGTCCCGGCCGACGAGTGGGCCGGCAAGAGCCTGGTCGAGGTCGGCACCGGCTCCGGCTGGATCTGCCTCGCCCTGGCGAAGCTCACCGGCCTCGCGCGCCTCGCCGGCGTCGACCTGAACCCGCAGGCGGCGGCGCTGGCGCGGTGCAACGCCTGGCTCAACGGCGACGAGGCGCTGGTCGCGCGGCTCTCGTTCGCCGAGAGCGACCTGCTCGGCGCGCTGCCCGCCTCCGCGCGGTGGGACTTCGTCATCGGCTGCATCCCGCAGGTGCTCCGCGCCGAGGGCTTCGGCGCGCCCGCCGACGCCCTCGACCCGCAGGCGCTCCTCGACCTCTCGAACTACTGCGCCACGCAGGACGTCTACGAGGACCACTTCGGCCTCGGCCTCAACGCGCGGCTCCTCGACGAGGTGCCGGAGCGCCTCGCGCCCGGCGGCCGGGTGATCCTGAACCTCGCCGGGCGGCCGGGGCGCGGGATCATCGAGCGGATGTTCGGGCGCCGCGGCTTCGGCACCCGGGTGCTCTTCGCGCGGAGGGTGAAGCAGGCCGCCGACACCGACATCGGCCCGCTGGTCGAGCTCGAGCGCCGCGGCGCGCGGCCCGGCCAGCGCCTCGACTTCGAGTTCTTCCTCGAGCCGCACGCGCCGGAGCCGCTGCGCGCCGAGACCGCCCACGGCTGGCTCTCGGCGGGGCACCCGATCTGGCACGAGGTGGCGGTGTGGGAGGCGCGGCTCCGGCTCCCGCGCGAGACGCTGGCGCTCAGGTCCCACGCCCGCGCCCTCGGGGTCGAGCGGATCCTCGACGGGATCGACCTCTCGGGCGTCGGGCAGGAGCAGCTCGACTTCGTCGCCTCGCTGGCGGCGCGGCTCTCGGACGGCGCGCGGCTCCCGTACCCGCACGAGGCGGGCGACGCGCGGCTCCGCGAGCAGGTGGCGCGCTGGCTCGAGCGCTCCTTCGACCTCTCGCTGCCGCCGTCGGCGATCTTCGTCGCGCCGGAGCGGGTGCAGGCGGTCTACTCGCTCCTGCTCGCGACCTGCGACGAGGGCGACCAGGTGCTGGTCTCCCGCGATCTCCACGACGACTTCGCCCCGGCGTTCGACAAGGCGGGCGTGCGGCCGGTGATCGTCAACCGCACCCTCCGCGAGGTGAAGCGGCTCCTCGGCGCGTTCGCCCCGCGGGTGCTCTTCCTCTCGGTGGCCGAGGCCGAGCGCACCAACCTGGGCGCGCTCCGCGACATCCTCGACGAGGCGTCGCGCCGCGGGATCCTCGTCGTCGTCGACGAGAGCGAGCACCTGCACCTCTCGACCGGCGTCGAGCCGCGGACGCTGCTCGAGTTCCTCGCCCGGGAGCCGCGGCCGTCGCTGGTCGCCATGTGCGGCCTGGTGAAGAACGCCGTCTACCCGGACTTCGAGCTGACGCTGCTCCTCCCGGTGCCGGGGAGGCTGAAGGACGATCTCGAGATCGCCGCCGAGGTGACCTACTCGCGGGTGGGGGTGCTGCCCTCGTGGTTCTCCGCGCGGCTCCTCGTGGATGTGCTCGCCACCCGCGTCTCATCCTCGGCGCCGGCGCCGCCGCCCCGCCCGGCCGCCGCCGACGGGACGCTGCCGCGCTCGAGGCGGATCGCCTCGCTCGAGGCCGCGCCGGCGTTCGCGCCGAAGGTCTTCCGCGAGGACGACCCGAGGCTCGTGCGCCTCGACTACGGCGAGAACGAGGACCCGATCGGGACCGTGCTCGTGGAGGGGCTGCTCGCCGCCGCGGCCTCGCCGCACGGCGCCGCGGCGCCGCCGCTCGCCGAGGCGATCGCCGCGTTCCTGCTGGAGACCCGCGGGGTGCGCTGGGCGCCGAACGAGCTCGCGGTCGCCCAGGGCGTCTGGCCGCTGGTGCACGACCTCGGGGTCGCGCTCCGCCGCCGGCTCGGCCGCGCGCCGCGGGTCGCGGTGCTCGCGCCGTGCTACGGCGTCCTCCCGCCGACCCTCGCCGCCGCCGGCTGCGCGGTGGAGGCGCTGCCCCTCGCCGTCCTGCTCGAGCGCCGCGGCCGCGACGCGCCGGACGCGGTGGTGATCTCGCAGCCGCAGAACCCGCTCGGCACCTACCTGCCGCGGGAGGAGCTCGTCGCGCTCGCCACCCTGGTGGTCGAGGAGCGGGCGCTGCTCGTCTCCGACGAGATCTTCGGGCTGCTCCACCTCGGCAACCCCGCCGAGGAGGCGGTGGCGAGCCCGGCCTCGCTCGAGCCCGCGGTGCCCGGGATCGCCGCGCGGACGGTGCTCCTCGGCGGCCTCTCGAAGGAGCTCGCCGCCGGCGGCCTCCGCCTCGGCTTCCTCGCCGCCCGCGACGCCGCGCTCCTCGACGGGCTGCGCCGCGTCTCCCTCGGCCGCGTCCACGAGGTCGCGGCGCGGACGGCGGCGCACCTCTACGCCGCGTTCCAGCGCAGCGCCGGCGGGAAGCTGCTCCACGAGGCGCGGCACCGCGAGGTCCGGGCGCAGCTCCTCGGCGAGCGCCGCTCCCTCGCCGCGCGGCGCGCCCTGCTCGCCGCCGCCTTCCCGCCCGATCCCTCGCAGGAGGGCCGCGAGCCCGGCGGCCTCTTCCTCGCCCCGCGCGTCGGCGCCTGGCTCGGCAAGCGCCACGAAGGCACCCTCCTCACCCCCGCCAACTTGCCCCGCACCCTCTACGAAGCCACCGGCGTCGTCGTGAACGGCGGCCCCTGGTGCGGCGACCCCGACCGCGTCCGCGCCGTCTTCTCCATCCCCGAGCCGAGCGTCCGCGAAGCCGCCGACCGCCTCCGCGCCTTCGCCGCAGCCCTCGAAGCCTGACCGCCTGCCGGAGCCTGCAGCCTGGAGCCTCCTTAAAGACGAAAGGCCGGTCTCCCGACCGGCCCTCCGCTACCCGTGTGGTGCCCAGGAGAGGACTCGAACCTCCACGGTGTTGCCACCACTAGACCCTGAATCTAGCGTGTCTACCAATTCCACCACCTGGGCGCAGGCGGGCGCGGCTTTGTAGCCGCACGTGTGAAACCCGTCAAGTCGTTCCGCCCGTCCCGCGGCGGGCGCGGGCCGCGGCCACGATCGCCTCCACCTGGGGACGGCACGAGCTGCAGCCCGTGGTGGCGCCGGTCTCACGGGCGATGTCCTCGACCGAGCAGCCGGCGGCGGCGAGCGCCTCGAGCTCCCGATCCTCGACGCAGTGGCAGCGGCAGACGAGCACCAGCGGCGGTCCGAAGCGGTCCGGCCAGCGCGACGCCGCCGCCTCCTCGGCCCGGAGCTCGGCCAGCTCCGCGAGCTCGTCCTCGTCCGTCACGGGAGCTGCTCGCCCCGCGCCTCGGCGGCCCGCCGCTCGTCCGGGTGCTCGTCGTACCAGGCGCGCAGGGACTCGGGCGCGAGCTCGACCACGAGGTCCTCGTCCCCGACCTCCGCCTGGCAGCCGAGCCGCGAGATCGGCTTGACGTCGAAGGCCATGTCGAGCCGGTCCATCTCTCGCTCCTCCTGCTCGGAGAGCGAGCCCAGGCCCTGCTTCACCCAGCAGTGGCAGGTGGAGCAGGCGCAGACGCCGCCGCAGGCGTGGCCCATCTTCGCCCCGGCCTTCTCGGCGGCCTCGAGGATGGTCGTGCCCTTCTTCACCTCGATCGTCTGCCCCCCCGGGAAGAACGTGAGCTTGGGCATGGCTACCGGAACTCCTCCACCGAGTGCCCGGCGAGGGCCCGCTGGATGGCGGCGTCCATGCGCCGCTGGGCGAAGCCTGCCGAGACCGCGTCGAGGTCGCCGATCGCCGCGGTGATCCGGGCGTGCTCGGTGCCCTCCATCTCGCGGCGCACCGCCGCCACCGCGGCCTCGATCCGCTGCCGCTCGGCCGCCTCCAGCAGGGCGCCGTCGGCGGCGAGGGCCTTCTCGAGGTCGTGGAGGATCCGCCGCGCCTCGATCCGCGCCTCGGCCGCGAGCCTCGCGGCCACGTCCTCCTCGGCGTGATCGAGGGAGGCGAGGAGCATCTCCTCGACCTGCTCGTCGGTGAGGCCGTGCGACGGCTTCACCGTGATCGTCTGCTCCTTGCCGGTGGTGAGCTCCTTCGCCGAGACCGCGAGGATGCCGTCGGCGTCCACCGAGAAGGTGACCTGGACGCGTCCGAGGCCCGCCGGCATCGGCGGGATCCCGGCGAGCGTGAACCGCGCCAGCGAGCGGTTGTCCTGCACCAGCTCGCGCTCGCCCTGGAGCACGTGGATGTCCATGCCCGACTGGCCGTCGGCGAAGGTGGTGAAGATCTGCGCCGCGCTGGTGGGGATCGAGCTGTTGCGGTGGATGATCTTCTCGACCACGCCGCCCATGGTCTCGACGCCGAGCGAGAGCGGGAGCACGTCGAGGAGCAGCACGTCCTCCCGCGGCTTGCCGGCGAGGTTCTCCGCCTGGATCGCCGCGCCCATGGCGACGACCTGGTCCGGGTCGATGTCGGCGAGCGGCTCCTTGCCGCCGAACAGCTCGGCGACGAAGCGGCGCACGAGCGGCACCCGGGTGGAGCCGCCGACGAGCACCACGCCGTCGATCTGCGTCGGCTCGAGGCCGGCGTCCTTGAGCGCGCGGCGGCAGGCGACCGCGGTGCGCTGCACCAGGGGCGCCACCAGCTGCTCGAGCTGCGCGCGGGTCACCTCGACCTCGACGGTGCGCTCCGGGAGCCGCAGCGTGGCGACCGCCGTCTCGGCGCCGGTGAGGTCGTGCTTCGCCTGCCGCGCGGCGGCGAGCGCGGCGGAGATCGCCCGCGGGTCCGCCGAGAGGTCGCGGCCGAGCGCCCCGGAGAGCTGGCCGAGGAGCACGCCGCCGAGGGCGCGGTCGAAGTCGTCGCCGCCGAGCGCGGTGTCGCCGGCGGTGCTCTTCACCTCGAAGACGCCGTCGACGAGCTTCAGGATCGACACGTCGAAGGTGCCGCCGCCGAGGTCGTAGACCGCGAAGGTGCCGCGGGCGCGCCTGTCGAGGCCGTAGGCGAGCGCCGCGGCGGTGGGCTCGTTGAGGAGCCGCAGGACCTCGAGGCCGGCGAGCCGGCCGGCGTCCTTGGTGGCCTGGCGCTGGGCGTCGTCGAAGTACGCGGGCACGGTGATCACCGCGCCGCCGACGGGCTGGTCGAGGGAGGCCTCGGCCTTGCGGCGGAGCGCCTTCAGGATCTCCGCCGAGACCTCCACCGGCGTGACCAGCTTCGAGCCGACGTCGAAGCGCACCACCGCGTCGCCCGGCTGCGCGGGCGCGAAGCGCTGGTGCGAGAGCTTCCGCACCTCGGCGTCGGTCGGGCCCTTGCCCATGAACCGCTTGGCGGAGACCACCGTCTCGTGCGGGTGGGTCGCCGCCATCGCCTTCGCCTCGGCGCCGACGAGCGCCGCGCCGTCCTCGCCGTAGTGGACGGCGGAGGCGAGCAGGGTGGCGCCGTCCCGCTCGACCGGGATCGCCTGCGGCTTCCCGTCGTCGCCGACGTGGGCGACGAGCGAGTAGGTCGTGCCGAGGTCGATCCCCACCGGCTTGCCGTACGGCTTCAGCGGATCGCGGATCTGGAGCAGCCCGCTCTCACCCATGACGTCCCTCGAACTCCTCGTCCTCGAAGGCGGCGACCTCCTCGAGGAACCGGTCCCAGTAGCGCAGCGCCGCCACGTGCTCGCCCGCGTCCTTCGTCGCCTTCCGCCCGAACGCCGCGGCGAGCGCCTCGAGCGAGCGGGCCCGCTCGCCCTTCACCCGGGCCGCCAGGGCGTGGATCCGGGTGGTGTCCTTCCCGAGCCGCGCCTCGGCCAGCTCCTCGCGGAGCTCCATCACCTCGAGCAGGAAGCCCTCCGGGAGGTGCTCCTGCGCCTTCGCGCCCTCGCCGAGGTCCACGCCCTCCTGCGCGAGCAGCCAGGTGGCGCGCCGCACCGGGTCCTTCAGGATCCGGAAGGCGTCGTTCACCTGGATCATCTTCTCGAGCGCGAGCCGCCGTCCGGCCGCCCCGGCCGCCGCGTGGCGATCGGGGTGGAGCAGCCGCGTCAGGTCCCGGTGCCGCGCCTCGAGCGCGGCGGCGTCGACGGCGAAGCCGCGGGGGAGGCCGAGGACGGCGTACGGGTCGAAGGACGACGGCGACACGGGCCGCCTCCTAGACGGTGAAGCTCTCGCCGCAGCTGCAGGACTTCTGCACGTTCGGGTTCGTCAGCTTGAACCCGGACTCGAGCTTGGTGCTGAAGTACTCGAGCACCGTGCCGACCAGGAAGATGTAGCTCTTCGGGTCGACGTAGACCTTCACGCCGTGGCCCTCGAAGGTGCGGTCCTTCTCCTTCGGGCCGTCGGCGAACTCCATGTCGTAGGAGAGGC
>CAZDGH010000264.1:0-8408 GCA_964504805.1 uncultured Myxococcales bacterium
CCGCAGCCGGCCGTCGCGCCGGCGCCCGCTGCCGCGCCGGCGAAGAAGCCGAACACCCTCGCGCCGCAGCAGGCGCCGCCGCCGGGGACGCTGCCGCCGGCCGCGGCCGCGCCGCCGAAGAAGCCGAACACCCTCCTGCCGCTCACCGGCACCAAGGAGCCGACCGGCCCGGGCACGCAGCCGGGCTCGAACCCCGGCGTCACCGGGCCGAAGAAGGGCCCGAAGGCCGGCGACGTCATCGGCCACTACGAGCTCATCCGCCTCATCGGCAAGGGCGGCATGGGCTCGGTGTTCCTCGCCCGCGACAACAAGCTCGGCCGCCGCGTCGCCATCAAGTTCCTCCACACCGACAACCCGGAGCTCGCCCAGCGGTTCGTGCTCGAGGCCCGCGCCACCGCGCGCTGCGGCCACGAGAACATCGTCGTCATCTACGAGGCGGACGAGTACGAGGGCATGCCGTACATGGTCCTGGAGTTCCTCCAGGGCCAGCCGCTCACCAAGTCGTACGGCGACGGCAAGATCATGCCGCCGGGCCGCGCGGTGGAGGTCATGGTCCCGGTGGTGCGCGCCCTCGCCCGCGCCCACGAGGAGGGGATCGCCCACCGCGATCTCAAGCCCGACAACATCTTCGTGACCGAGTCCGGCACCATCAAGGTGCTCGACTTCGGCATCGCCAAGGTGCTCCAGGGCGACGACGCCGAGCCCGAGCCCGACACCCACGTCGGCGCCCCGCCGGTGCCGAAGGGCGCGGCGCCGGGCGACGACACCGTCAACATCGCCGAGGGCATGACGGACCTGACGAGCCACGGCTCGATCATGGGCACCATGGCCTTCATGTCGCCGGAGCAGTGGCGCGGGCAGGGCATCGATCACCGCACCGACATCTGGGCCGTCGGCATCATGCTGTTCCAGATGCTGTCGGGGCAGCACCCGCACCACGGCGTCACCGGCATGGCCCTCTTCGTCACCGCGAAGATGGATCAGCCGATGCCGTCGCTGCGCCAGCGCGCGCCGGGCGTGCCGGCCGAGCTGTGCGACATCGTCGACCGCTGCCTGAAGAAGAAGAAGGACGAGCGGTTCCCCGACGCGCTCTCGCTGCTCCGCGCCCTCGAGCCGTTCGTCGGCCACCGCGCCGGCGGCGAGCGGAAGATCGACGAGTCGCCGTACGCCGGCCTCTCCTCGTTCCAGGAGTCCGACGCCGATCGGTTCTTCGGCCGCACCCACGAGGTGGCGGCGATGGTGAACCGCCTGCGCGACCAGCCGCTGCTCGCGGTGGTCGGCGCGTCCGGCGCCGGCAAGTCGTCGTTCGTGCGCGCCGGCGTGGTCCCCGCGCTCCGCCGCTCCGGCGAGGACTGGGAGGTGCTGGTGGTGCGCCCGGGCCGCGACCCGCTCGGCGCGCTCGCCAGCGCGGTGCTCCCGCTCGTCTCCACCTCGGCGAACGTCGCCGACGACGTCAAGGAGCAGCAGGCGCTCGCGGAGCGGCTCCGCAACGAGCCCGGCTACCTCGGCGCCGTGCTCCGCAGCCGCGCCCGGCGAGGCAAGAAGAACATCCTCCTCTTCGTCGACCAGTTCGAGGAGCTCTACACCCTCGTGCCCGAGCAGGAGGAGCGCCTGGCGGTGACGGCGTGCCTCGGCGCGGTCGCCGACGACGCCACCTCGCCGACCCGCGTGGTGCTCTCGACCCGGTCCGACTTCATCGACCGCATCGCCGAGGACGCGCAGTTCATGGCCGAGCTGTCGCACGGCCTCTTCTTCCTCACCGCCCCCGGCGTCGAGGGCCTGCGCGACGCGCTGGTGCAGCCGGCGGAGATGGTCGGCTACCGCTTCGAGACCCAGGCGATCGTCGAGGACATGCTCAAGCACCTGCAGTCGACGCCGGGCGCGCTGCCGCTCCTGCAGTTCGCCGCGGCGAAGCTCTGGGACAGCCGCGACCCGTCGAAGAAGCTGCTCACCCAGGCGAGCTACCAGTCCATCGGCGGCATCGCCGGCGCGCTCGCCTCCCACGCCGACAGCGTGGTGAACGAGCTGCCGCCGCAGACGCGCAACCTGGTGAAGGCCGTGTTCATGCGGCTGGTCACGCCGGATCGCACCCGCGCGGTCGTCTCGGTGGACGAGCTGATGGAGCTGTCGAAGGACGGCGGCGAGCTGCGCGGCCTCCTCGACCAGCTCGTGCGCGCGCGCCTCGTCGTCGTCCAGACCGGCGGCGGCGGCGCCACCGCCGAGATCGTCCACGAGTCGCTGCTCCACTCCTGGCCGACGCTGCGCCGCTGGCTCGACGAGAGCGGCGAGGACGCGGCCTTCCTCGAGCAGCTCCGCAACGCCGCCCGCCAGTGGCACTCGAAGGGGAAGGACTCGGGCCTGCTGTGGCGCGGCGAGGTCGCCGAGGAGGCGAAGCGCTTCCAGCGGCGCTTCCGCGGCGAGCTGCCCGAGCAGCAGCGGGAGTTCCTCGAGGAGGTCTTCGCCCAGGAGGTCCGGGCGGCGCGGCGCAAGAAGATCCTCGCGGTCTCCGGCGTGAGCTTCCTGATCCTGCTCGTGGCCGCGTCGTTCGTGGCGATGCTCTTCATCCGCGACGCGCAGGTCGAGGCCGAGAAGGCGGCGGTCGTCGCCCAGCGCGCCGAGGTCGAGGCCAAGGACCGGCTCCTCGAGGTGCAGCGCAAGGAGCAGGAGCGCGCCGAGGCGGCGCGGCTCGCCGAGAAGGCGAGCGCCGAGGCCCGGGCGGCGGCGGAGGAGCTGCAGTCGAAGAACGGCGAGCTCCTCAAGGCGCTCGATCAGGCCGAGGAGGCCCGGGCGGCGGCGACCCTCGCCAGGCGCGGCGCGGAGTGGAACTTCCTCGAGGCCAAGAAGGCCCGCGAGGCGACGCAGGCGGCGGCGCTCAAGCTCCAGAAGGCGCTCGAGCGCGAGAAGGAGCGCGCCAAGGCGCTCGAGGCGCAGCTCGGCAGCCCCGTCATCGACACCCTCAAGTAGGCGAGAGAGGCAGCACATGATCCGGAAGCTCATCGGGGCGCTCGTCGCGCTCCTCCTCGCGGTCGCCGCCGCGCCAGCCTCCGCGCAGGATCTCTCCGGAGAGGCCGGCGAGCGTCCGTGGGCGAAGGGCGTGTCGCCGCAGGACCAGGAGCGCGCCACCGAGCTCTTCAAGCGCGGCAACGACCTGCTCAAGGACTCGATCTTCGTGCAGGCCGCCGCGACCTACCGCGAGGCGCTCAAGCACTGGGATCACCCGGCGATCCACTACAACCTGGTGCTGGCGCTCCTGAACCTCGACCAGCCGCTCGAGGTCTACGAGCACCTCGAGGCCGCGCTGCGCTTCGGCCCGGCGCCGCTCGACGCCGACAAGTACGAGCAGGCGAAGGGCTACAAGATCCTGGTCGAGAAGCAGCTGGTGAAGGTCGTCATCAAGTGCGAGGAGCCCGGCGCCCTGGTGAAGCTGGACGGCCAGCCGCTCTTCACCGCCCCCGGCGAGCACCAGGGCTGGGTCCGCGCCGGCGCCCACACGATCATCGCCTCGAAGGAGGGCTTCATCCCCCACGAGGTCAGCCAGCCGCTGCCTGCCGGCGAGACCGTCGAGATCCTCCTCGAGGTGAAGCCGGGCGCGACGGTCGAGTACCGCCGCCGCTGGAACAACTGGATCCCGTGGAGCGTCGTCGGCGCCGGGGTGCTCGTCGCCGCGGGCGGCGCGGGCCTCCACGTCACCGGCATGGGCGACGTCGAGACCTACGACCAGGAGATCGAGAGCTGCGGCGGCTGCGTGCCGTCGCCCGACGTCGCCGACCTCCGCGACAGCGGCGCGCGGCTCCAGGGCATCGCGGTCGGCGCCTACGCCGTCGGCGGCGCGGCCCTCGTCACCGGCGCCGTCCTCCTCTACATGAACCGCCTCCAGCCGGTGACTCCCGGCGTGGTCGAGAAGACGCCCGAGGAGGACGCGGGCGAGACGGTCCACCTCGCGCCGATGCTCGGCGGCGATCGCGGCGTCGGCCTCTCGGCCGGCATCGGGTTCTAGGAAAGCCATGCGCCACGACCTGAAGAAGCTCAGCGGCCAGCTGCTCGTCCTCGCCGGCCTCGCCCTGGCGGCGACGGTCCCGGCCTGCGTCGAGCCCACCGCGCAGGAGTGCGACTCCGGCGCCGCCTGCCCCGCCGGCAAGACCTGCGTCCGCGACCAGGCGGTCTGCAGCGAGACCACCTGCGGCGACGGCACGGTGGACGACGGCGAGATCTGCGACGACGGCAACCTCGTCGACGGCGACGGCTGCAACCACGACTGCCAGTCGGACGAGAGCTGCGGCAACGGCGTCCTCGACGACGTGGCCGGCGAGATCTGCGACGACGGCAACACCGTCTCCGGCGACCGCTGCGCGGCGGACTGCCTCTCGAGCGAGGTGTGCGGCAACGGCATCGTCGACGAGGGCGAGGTCTGCGACGACGGCAACACCGCGCCGGGCGACGGCTGCAGCGCGAACTGCCGGTCCGACGAGACGTGCGGCAACGGCATCCCCGACGTGGCGGTCGGCGAGGTCTGCGACGACGGCAACCCGGACGTGCAGGACGGCTGCACCCCGGACTGCCTCTCCAACGAGACCTGCGGCAACGGCTACGAGGACGCGACCGAGGCCTGCGACGACGGCAACCGCACCGGCGGCGACGGCTGCTCGGCCAACTGCCGCTCCGACGAGACCTGCGGCGGCGGCGTCACCGACACCTTCGGCGACAACGACCCGCGCAACGAGGTCTGCGACGACGGCAACAACCTGAACGGCGACGGCTGCTCCGCCGACTGCAAGTCGAACGAGACCTGCGGCAACGGGATCACCGACGTCACCGAGCTCTGCGACGACGGCAACCGCCAGAGCGGCGACGGCTGCTCGGCCAACTGCGACTCGCTCGAGGGCTGCGGCAACGGCGTCATCGACGGCGAGGCCGGCGAGGTGTGCGACGACGGCGGCAACGAGCCCGGCGACGGCTGCTCCGCGGACTGCCGGTCGCTCGAGGTGTGCGGCAACCGGATCGTCGACTTCGGCGAGGTCTGCGACGACGGCAACCAGGTCTCGACCGACGGCTGCTCCGCCGACTGCCTCTCGGACGAGACCTGCGGCAACGGCTACGTCGACGGCGCCACCGAGCTCTGCGACGACGGCAACCTCATCGACAACGACGGCTGCGACAGCCTCTGCCGGAACGGCGACGGCTGCCGGAACGGCATCCTCGGCCCGGGCGAGCAGTGCGACGACGGCGACGAGGACGACCAGAACGACTGCCGCAACAACTGCCGCGAGGCGTTCTGCGGCGACGGCATCATCAACGCGCGCGGCGTCCGGTTCGAGGAGTGCGACGACGCCGGGCAGACGGCGAACTGCAACGCGGACTGCACCATCAGCGAGTGCGGCGACGGGTTCGTGAACACCCGCGACGGCGAGCAGTGCGACAACGGCACGCTCGTCGACGATCAGACGTGCGACAGCGACTGCACGGTCCCGTTCTGCGGAGACGGGCACACGAACCTGGAGGCGAACGAGCAGTGCGACGACGCCGGCCAGTCCGCCGCCTGCACGCGGTTCTGCACCACCAGCGTCTGCGGGGACGGCATCCTCAATACCCACCCGGACTCGGGCGAGCAGTGCGACCACGGCGGCGAGACCGCGAACTGCGACCTGAACTGCAGCTTCGTCTCTTGTGGCGACGGTGACCTGAACCCGTCCGCGGGCGAGGCCTGCGACGACGGCAACACCGCCGACGGCGACGGCTGCCGGCCGAGCTGCCAGCCGAACGTCTGCGGCGACGGCAACCGGAACCTCGCCGCCGAGGCCTGCGACGACGGCAACGTGCTCTCCGAGTCGCGGTGCGCCTACGGCACCGCGAGCTGCACGACCTGCAACGCGGACTGCACGGCGGAGCTCACCCTCGCCGGCCCGATCTGCGGCGACGGCGCCACCGAGCCGGGCGTCGAGAACTGCGACGACGGCAACACCGTCACCGAGACCAGCTGCCCGTACGGGACCGCCAACTGCGTGCTCTGTGACGCGGGCTGCACGACGCCGCTGGTGCTCACCGGCTCGTTCTGCGGCGACGGGACCACCAACCCGGGCGAGACCTGCGACGACGGCAACACCGACGACGAGGTGGCCTGCCCGTACGGCCAGGCGAGCTGCAACAGCTGCAACGCGACCTGCTCGGCGATCGTGCCGCTCACCGGTCCGGTCTGCGGCGACAACAACGTGGACGCGGGCGAGGTCTGCGACGACGGCGACCGCGTCACCGAGACGTCCTGCGACTACGGCACGCCGACGTGCACCCTCTGCGACGCGGGCTGCGCGACCGCGCTGAACCTCACCGGCGCGTTCTGCGGCGACGACACCGTCGACCCCGGCGAGACCTGCGACGACGGCAACCAGGTGACCGAGGTCACCTGCCCGTTCGGCCAGCCGTCGTGCACCACCTGCAGCGCGGACTGCAGCCAGGAGCTGAACCTCGGCGGCAACTTCTGCGGCGACGGCCAGGTCACCGACGCCGAGGTCTGCGACGACCGCAACTCGAGCGCGTGCGGCGCCTGCAACGCCGACTGCAGCCAGTCGGGCCTCCGCGCCGCCGAGGGCACCATCCGGTCGCTCCGCACCTCGCGCATCTCGAGCGGCGACAACTTCACGCTGAACGACGGCGTGCACGCGCCGGTCACGTTCGAGTTCGACAGCAACGGCGTCTACGGCGCCGGCCGCATCCCGGTCGACGTATCCGGCAACCCCGACGCCAACGGCGTCGCGATCCGGATCCGCGACGCCGTCAACGGCGTCGGCGCGGCGCTGAACATCACCGCGACCTCGAGCGGGAACATGGTCACCCTGGTGAACGACCTCCAGGGCGCGTTCGGCAACCAGCCGATCATCGACAACGTCGGCCACTCCGACTTCCTGGCGACGGGGATGAGCCTCGGCGCCGGCTTCGACTGCCCGCAGGGCACCGGCTGCACCCAGAACGCCGACTGCGCCTCCGGCCTCGTCTGCGACGTCGGCGGCACCGACACCTGCCAGCCGATCCAGCGGACGCTCACCGTCTCGAAGGCCGGCACCGGCACCGGCCACGTCGGCTCGGACCTCCCGGGCGTCGACTGCGGCGGCGACTGCAGCGAGAGCTACGCCGAGGGCACCACCCTCGAGCTCACCGCCACGCCGGACGTCGGCAACACCTTCGACGGCTGGTCGGGCGGCGGCTGCGCCGGCACCGGCACCTGCGTCGTCACCATGTCGGCGGCGCAGTCGGTGACGGCGACCTTCACCCGGATCGTCTTCCCGGTCGACGTCTCGAAGAACGGCAACGGCTCGGGCACGGTCGCCTCGACGCCGGCCGGCATCACCTGCGGCGGGGACTGCAGCGAGGACTTCGGCTCCGGGGACGCCGTGACGCTGACCGCGACCGCGGCGGTGGGCTCGGTCTTCACCGGCTGGTCGGGCGGCGGCTGCGCCGGCACCGGCGACTGCGTGCTGACCATGGACGGGGCGAAGGCGGTGACCGCGACCTTCACCCTCGCGCGGACCCTCACCGTCTCGCTCGGCGGCACCGGCACCGGCTCCGTCGCCTCGACGCCCTCGGGCATCTCCTGCGGCGCCGACTGCACCGAGGCCTACCTCGACGGCACCGTGGTCGACCTGGTCGCGACCGCGGGCGTCGGCTCGACGTTCACGAGCTGGTCCGGCGCGTGCGCCGGCGCCGATCCGAACGTGTGCCAGGTGACCATGAGCGCGGCGCGGTCGGTCACCGCCACGTTCACCCTGAACCAGTACGACCTCGACGTCCTGTTCGCCGGGGCGGGCAACGGCTCCGTCACCTCCGGCGACGCCGTCATCGACTGCACGACCGACTGCGGCGCGACGTACGACCACGGCGCCACGGTGACGCTCACCGCCACGCCGGACGCGACCTCGACCTTCGTCGGCTGGACCGGGGACTGCTCGGGGACCGGCACCTGCGTGGTGAACATGACCGCCGGGGCGACGGTGACGGCGAACTTCGCGCCGCTCCGGCACCTGCTGACGGTGACGCTCGCCGGCACCGGCACCGGCTCGGTGTCGTCGAACCCGGCGGGCATCGACTGCGGCCTGGACTGCAGCGAGAACGTCCTGCACCTCACCGACGTGACGCTCACCGCCACGCCGACCGGCGCGTCGACGTTCGCCGGCTGGTCGGGCGCCGGCTGCTCGGGCACCGGCACCTGCGTGGTGTCGATGACCGCCGCCCGGTCGGTGACCGCGACGTTCGACCCGTAGGAATGGAGCCGGCGCCGGGGCCACGCGCCCCGGCGCCTCCCCACGTGCGACTCCCGCTCCTCGCGCTCGTGCTCCTCGCCGGCGGCTGCGCCACCGCCGCCCAGGAGGTCGGCGGCGATCGCGCGGCCGCCGTCGGCGACTGGCCCCGGGCGGAGCGGT
>CAZDGH010000265.1:0-8401 GCA_964504805.1 uncultured Myxococcales bacterium
TCGCGCCCGGCCGCCGCGTCCCGCGGCGCGGGTGTGGGGACCCGGCGGCCTCGGCGCCCGTGGAACGCACCCACCGGGTTCCGCCGTGGGAGGGGCCCCGCAGAGCGGGATGCGGCGGCCGTGGCAGGCACGGCGCACCATCCGTCGCGCGGTCACGCCACGTCGCGCGGGCCCGCCACGCGCTCGAGCGCGACGACGCGACCGCCCGAGGAGAGCGACGGCCGCGGCGGTCCCGGCTACTCCACCGACGTCGGCACGACCCGCTCCGCCCGCGGCGCTTCCGGCGGGGGCGGCCGCCTCGCCCGCCGCGCGGCGCGGTCGTGGCAGCCCCAGCTGCCGCCGGCGCCCTGGTGCCAGCCGGCGCGGTGGTGGCGCACCACGCTGCGGATGCCGGCGCCGTAGCCGGCGACGGTGCCGAAGGCGAGGAGGGCGATGAGGATCTTCCGCTTGAACGAGAAGCCCATGGTCGTGCGCTCCTTCAGACCCACGAGGTGGGCTCGTCGTCGCGGCGCGGGCCGGCGGACGGGCCCTGCGCGATCAGCGCGGCGAGCTGCTCGCGCTGGGCGGGCTCGAGCGCGGCGTGCACCCTGGCGAGCGCGGCCTGGACGGCGTCCTGGGCCTCGCGCAGCTCGCGCGCCTGGCGCTCGCGGGCGGCGTCCAGCCGCTCGGTGTCGAGGGCGCCGGCGCGGAGGGCCTCGGCGAGGTCGTGGCGGGAGCGGGCGGCCTCGCCGCGGAGCGCCTCGAGCCTCGACTCGAGCTCGCTCGCCGCCTCGTAGAACACGCGCTCCTGGCCCGGCGTGGTGCGCAGGCGCTCGAAGACGAAGCGGAGGGGCAGGTGCCCGGCCCCGCGGAACGGGCCGCCGCGCTCGCCCCAGCCGGGCCCCTCGCCGCCGCGCCAGCCGCCCCGGCCGCGGTGCCATCCGCCGTCGTGCCACCCGCCGCAGCCGCGCCGGCCGTGCCAACCGCGACCGCACCGGCCGTGGTGGCCCCGGCCGCACCTCCCGCCGCGCACCGCGGCCACGAGGCCCACGAGGCACAGCGTCCCGAACAAGAAGCCGAGCATGGCGTCGTCCTTCTCCCGACGGGGCGTGCGGCGCCGGTCCGTCCGGTCCGCGCCCGTGCCGCCATGGAGTAAGCGGCGGCCGTGAAGCGCTCCTCCCGCGGCGGTGAAGAAGTGTGAACGGCCGGTCGCCCCGCGGACGGGGCGTCGCGGCGCGGGCCCAGGGCCTCTGCTAGAAGACCCGGGTGAGCGCACAGAACCCCCTCCTCTCCGAAGGCTTCCTCCCGCCGTTCCGCAGCATCCGCCCCGAGCACGTCGAGCCGGGGATCGACGAGGCGATCCGCCGCGCCGAGGCGAAGCTCGCGGCGCTGCTCGCGGAGAGGACCCGCACCTTCGAGAGCACGCTCCTCGCCCTCGAGGAGCTGCAGGAGCTCGTCGGCCGGCCCGCGAACTGGGTGCAGCACCTCGTCGCCGTCAAGTCGAGCGACGCGCTCCGCGCCGCGCACAACGCGGTCGAGCCGAAGATCACCGGGTTCTTCACCAGGCTCTCGCTCTCGGACGAGCTCTGGGCCGCGCTCGCGGCCTACGCCGCCACCGAGGAGGGCCGCGCGCTCGAGGGTCCCCGCCGCCGCTTCCTCGACAAGATCCTCGGCGAGCTCGAGGACGAGGGCGCCGGGCTGCCGGCCGACAAGAAAGCGCGCGTCCGCGACATCGCCACGGAGCTCGCGCAGCTCACCACCCGGTTCTCGGAGAACGTCCTCGACGCGACCAACGCGTGGGAGCTCGTGGTCGAGGACGAGCGCGAGCTCGCCGGCCTGCCGCCGTCGGCGCTCGCGGCCGCGCGCCACGACGCCGAGGCCCACGGCAAGCGCGGCTTCCGCTTCAGCCTGCAGGCGCCGTCGTACCTGCCGCTGATGACGTTCGCGGACGCCGCGCACCTCCGCGAGCAGGCGTTCCGGGCCCGCGGCCGCCTCGCCACCCAGGCGCCCCACGAGAACCTCCCGCTCGTCGACCGGATCCTCGCGCTGCGCGCCGAGAAGGCGCGGCTCCTCGGGCGGAAGGACTTCGCCGACCTCGTGCTCCGCCGCCGCATGGCGAAGGACGGCGCGACCGCCCTCGCCTTCGTCGAGGATCTCGAGCGCCGCACGCGGCCCGCGTTCGAGCGCGAGACGGAGGAGCTCCGCCGCTTCCGCCGCGAGGAGGGCGACGGCGTCGACCGGCTCGAGCCGTGGGACCTCGCCTACTGGGCGGAGAAGGAGCGGAAGGCGCGCTACGACCTCGACCAGGAGGAGCTCAGGCCCTACTTCGCGCTGCCGCGGGTCGTCTCCGGCCTCTTCGAGATCGTGAAGCGCATCTACGGCCTCGACGTGCGCGAGGCGGAGAACCGCGAGCTCTGGAACGACGCGGTCCGCTTCTACGAGCTGCGCGACGAGCGCGGCGTGCACCTCGGCTCGTTCTACGCCGACTGGCACCCGCGCGCGTCGAAGCGCGGCGGCGCCTGGATGAACCACCTGGTCACCGGCGGGCCGCGCGACGGAGCCTTCGCGCCGCACCTCGGCCTCGTCTGCGCGAACCTGACGCCGCCGCTCGGCGGGAAGCCCGCGCTCCTCACCCACGACGAGGTGCAGACCGTCTTCCACGAGTTCGGGCACCTGCTCCACCACGTGCTCTCGCGGGTGCCGATCAAGACGCTCGCCGGCACCAACGTGGCCTGGGACTTCGTGGAGCTCCCGAGCCAGCTGATGGAGAACTGGACCTGGGAGCGAGAGGCCCTCGACCTGTTCGCGCGGCACCACGAGACCGGCGCGCCGATCCCCGAGGCGCTCCACCGCAAGATGATCGCCGCGCGCAACCACCGGGCGGCGACGCAGCAGATGCGGCAGCTCTCGTTCGCGACCGTCGACCTCGACCTGCACGTGCGCTTCGACCCGTCGAAGGACGGCACGCCGAACGAGCGCGCCAACGGAGTCCTCGCGAAGTTCCAGCCGCTGCCGCCGCTCCCGGGCTCGTCGCTGATCGCGTCCTTCTCGCACCTCTTCGGCAGCGCCGTCGGCTACGCCGCGGGCTACTACAGCTACAAGTGGGCCGAGGTGCTGGAGGCCGACGTCTTCGAGCGCTTCAAGGCGGGCGGCGTGCTGTCGCGAGCGACCGGCGGCGAGCTCGTCGACCGGCTCCTCTCCCAGGGCGACGCGCGCGATCCCCTGGAGCTCTTCGTCGACTTCGTGGGCCGGCCGCCGGATCCGGCGGCGCTCCTGCGGCGCAGCGGCCTCGTCCCGGGTGCGGAAACCACGCACCGTTCCTGACGTCCACGCAGCTCCAAGAGATCCAAGAATCTGTCCGAAGCCCTGCAAGCCCGCGTAGGATCGGGCCTTCGTGACGACCCGCGCGCGACTCCTCGCCACCGTCCTGGGGGCCACGCTCCTCCCCGCCCTCGCCATCGGCGCGATCGCGGGGCTGGCGCTCTCCGACGCGCGGCGAGACGCGCGCCGCGAGCTCGCCGCGCGGGCCGCCCTGTCCGACGCCGAGCTGCTCCGCGCGCGGCTCGACGGACTCGCCGCGCAGCTCCCGCTGCTCCCGGCGGAGGAGGCGCCGCTCGCCCGGGCCGCCGACGCCGCCGGCGTGTGGGCGGTGGTGCTCGAGGGCGGCGGCGGCGAGGTCGCGCACCTCGACGAGCGGCGGCTCGGCGCCGCCGGCTACACCGCCCGCAGCTACCTCGATCGCATCCACGCCGATCGCCCGCGGCTCTGGGCGGCGGCGCGCGGCGGCGGGATCGCCGTCCTCCCGGTGGACCGCGGCGGCCGGCCCGCGCTGGCGCTGGCGCAGCTGCGCGGCGAGGAGGAGCGGCTGCGGATCGCCGAGCTCTCGCCGGCGCTGCTCGAGCTCTCGCCCGGCGCGGGCACGGTGCACCTCGTCGACGCCGACGGTCGCGAGCTGTGGTCGTCGGGCCCGCCGCTCGAGCTCGCCGCGCTCCCACCTCTCCGCGCGGCGCTCGCCGCCGGGGTCGAGGCCGGCGCGTTCCACCACGGCGGCGCGTCGATCGGCGGCTTCGCCGCGGTCGGCAGGGGCGGGCTCCGGGTCGTCCGCCTCGCGCCCGAGGAGACGGCGCTCGCCGCGCTGGCGCCGCACGAGCCGCTGCTCTTGCTCGCCGCCGGCGTGCTCCTCGTCGCCGCGCTCTTCGCCGCCGCCGCGACGCTCGGCGGCTTGCGACCCCTCGAGGAGCTCGCCCGGGCCGCGTCGCGCATCGCCGGCGGCGACATCTTCGGCAAGCTCCCCGCGCTCGCCGGCGAGGCCGGCGCCGCCGCGAAGGCGATCGGCGCGCTCCAGGCCAAGGTCGGCCAGCGCGAGGAGGAGCTGCACCGCCAGAACGCGCTCCTCGTCGACGCCTCGCGCCGGGCCGCGGTCGGCGAGCTCACCATCGGCATCGCCGGCGGCGTCCGCGCGCCGCTCGCCGGCGTGCGCTCGTACGCCCAGGTCGGCCTGGCCTCCGCCGAGGGCGACGCCCGGATGCTGTTCGAGGAGATCGACGGGCAGGCCGGCAAGGCCGCCGGCCTCCTCGACGAGCTCCTCGCGGTCGCCGGCGGCGCCGGCACGGGCACCTCCTCGCTCGACCTCGGGCACGCCGTGGACGAGGCGCTCCGCCTCGCGGAGGCGCCGCTCCAGCTCGCCGACGCCCGGCTCGAGCGCGACGCGCTCGCCGAGGCGAAGGTGAAGGCCGATCCGGTGGAGCTGAGGCAGATCCTGCTCTGGCTCCTGCTCTCGGCCGCGCGGCGCACGCCCCGTGGCGGGACGTTCAAGCTCGTCGCGGGCGCGCGCAACGACGGCCGGGCGGTGGTGATCGTCGAGGACCCCGGCCCGGCGCTCGCGGCCGAGGACCTCTACGGGCTGCTCGAGCCTCGGCGCGTCGGTCGCGTCCAGGTGGACGGCGGGACGCTGGCGGTGGCGCGGATGCTCGCCAGGAAAGGCGGCGGCGAGCTCGTGGCGGCGTCGGCCGGCGGGAAGGGGCTGAAGCTCACGCTCGAGCTGCCGCTCCTCCGGGCCGAGGCGGCGCCGCCGACGGCGCCGGTCGCGGGCGTGGGGACGTAAGGAGAGCCAATGGGACGTGCGGTCGGCATCGATCTCGGGACTTCGTACTCTTGCGTCGCGTCGATGGTCGACGGCGTGCCGATCGTCGCCGAGGACACCAACGGGGCCCGCACCCAGTCGTCGATGGTGTCGTTCCTGCCGAGCGGGAAGATCCTCGTCGGCAACGCCGCGAAGGCGCGCCGGGTGATCGACCCGGCGAACACCATCGCCTCGGCGAAGCGCCTCATCGGCCGCTCCTGGTTCGACGTCGAGGTGCGGCGGGTCACCGCCGAGTCGGCGGTGAAGCTGCTGCAGGGCGACGGCGACGTGCCCCGCTACGACGTGCGCGGGCGGCAGTACGCGATCCCCGAGATCGCCTCGATGGTGCTGCTCAAGATGAAGTCGGTCGCCGAGGCCTTCTACCAGGAGACGGTCGACCGCGCGGTGATCACCTGCCCGGCGAACTTCAACGACTCGCAGCGGCAGTCGACCCGCGACGCCGGCACCATCGCCGGCACCGCGGTGCTGCGGCTCCTCAACGAGCCGACCGCGGCGGCGCTCGCCTACGGCTTCGGCAAGCCGGCGAAGCGCAAGCTCGCGGTCTACGACTTCGGCGGCGGCACGTTCGACCTCACCATCCTCCAGCAGGACGGCACGACCTTCCGCGTCCTCGGGACCGCCGGCGACACCCTCCTCGGCGGCGACGACATCGACGATCTGATCGCGCAGAAGCTCTGCGGGTTCTTCCTCCAGACGAGCCGCGTCGACCTCACCACCGATCCGGTGGCGCTGACCGCGGTGCACGCCGCGGCGGAGCAGTCGAAGATCGCGCTCTCCACCCGGGAGGCGGTGGAGGTGCGGGTGCCGAAGGTCGCGCAGGACGGCAGCGGCCGGCCGATCGACCTGGTGGCGAGCCTCACCCGGCAGGACGTCGAGCAGCTCGCGATGGAGCACGTGGCGCGCTCGTTCCGCGTCTGCGACGAGGCGCTCGCCGCCGCCGGGCTCCGCGCCAAGGACCTCGACGAGCTGGTGCTCGCCGGCGGCACCACCAAGATGCCGCTGGTGAAGCAGGGCGCCGAGGCGTACTTCGGCAAGCGGGCGGCGGAGGGCGTCTCTCCCGACGAGGCGATCGCCACCGGCGCGGCGATCCTCGCGGCGCAGCTCACCGGCGACGCGGACGACGACGACGTCGCCCGCGACGTGCCGCTGGGCAAGTCCGGCGCGGTGCTGCTCGACGTGACGCCGATGACGCTCTCGCTCGGCACCGTCGGCGGCTGGGTGGAGCCGATCGTGCCGCGGAACACGCCGGTGCCGGCGGAGCTCAAGCGGCTGTTCGTCAACAGCCGCGACTTCCAGACCGAGGCGCGGATCCCGATCTTCCAGGGCGAGGGCCGCGAGGCGAAGGCGATCGCCAAGCTCGGAGAGCTCACCCTCGACATCCAGCCGCTCCCGCGCGGCGAGGCGAAGATCGAGGTGATCTACGAGGTGGATCCCGACGGCCTGCTCCGCGTCCGCGCGCAGGACGTCGAGACCGGCGCCTTCCGCGTGGTCGAGGTGAAGGTGCAGGGCTCGCTCACCCCGGACGAGGTCGCGGCGCTCGCGGCGTCGGCGGACGAGACCCGGGACGCGGTGCAGTAGATGGGCATCGAGCTCGCGATGAAGGATCTGCTCGAGGAGGCGGCCGGCCTCGACTACTACCAGCTCCTCGACGTGCCCCGGGACGCGGTGGCGGACCGGCTCGAGGCCGCGTACCTCGCCCTCGTCCGGGCCTTCCATCCCGACGCGCAGACGGGCGCCGAGGCGCGCGAGCTCGGCGTCCGCCTCACCAAGCTCTTCAACGAGGCGCACCACACCCTCTCGGACGCGGGACGGCGCGCGCTCTACGACGAGGGGCTCGCCGCCGACCCGCCGCGGCTCCGCCTCGACCTCGCGGCGCGGCCGACCGAGGCGGCGCCGCCGAAGCCCGGCGCGGGCGCGACGACGTTCCTGCTCCAGGCGACCCAGGCCGAGCGCCGCGGCGATCTCGAGGCGGCGGAGCGGCTCCTGTCGCTGGCGCGCTCCCTCGACCCCGGCAACGCGTTCTACGCCGCGAAGCTCTCGGAGCTCAGGGCGCGGATGCCCCGGCGGTAGGGAAGACCCTCGCCAGGAACGCGCCGTCGGTGAAGCCCGGCCCGTCGTCGGCGAGGCGGGCGATCACCAGGTCCTCGGACGGGACGACGTAGAGGCGCTGACCTTTGTGGCCGCCGGCGCCGAAGAGGTCGGGCGGGCCGCCCGGCAGGAGCAGGCCCGCGGCGGAGCCGTCGCGGAGCGTCGGCAGCACGCCGACGAGCTCCTCCGGCACGGGGCGGTTCAGCCACAGGGTGATCCCGTAGCCGGGGTTCTGGGCGGAGCCCTCGCGGCAGGCGCGGATCGAGGCCGCCGGGAGGAGCTGCCGGCCGCCGAAGCGGCCCTCGTCGCGGAGGAAGACGCCGTACTTCGCCCACTCCCGGGCGGTGGTGAAGGCGCCGAACGGGAGCATCGGGTTCCCGGCGGGATCGTGGAGCCAGCCGGCGGTGCGGAGGCCGAGCGGGCCCAGGACGCGGCGCTCGAGGTACGCGTCGACGTCGCCGGTCTTCCGCCGCAGGAGCTCGCCGAACGCGAGCAGGTGGCTGTTGCCGTACCGGAAGCTCGCGCCGGGCTCCTCGTCGGCGTCGAGGGCGACGGCGGCGAGGTACTTGTCGTGGACGCGCTGCGGCTCGGCGAGGGCGTCGAGGGTGAGGCCGAACGCGGGCTCGAGGCCGCTGGTGAAGTGGAGGGGCTGGCGGACGGTGATCCGCGACTTCCTCGGATCCCTCGCCCACTCGACCAGCGTCCGGGACGCGGGCTCGTCGAGCGCGAGGAGGCCGTCCTCGACCGCGGCGGCGGCGAGCGCGCAGCCGAAGCTCTTGGTGCCGCTGAAGAGGTGGCGCGGGTCCGAAGCCGGGGGCGTAGCGCTCGTAGACGACGTCGTTCCCGCGGACGGCGACGAGGCCGAGGCCGCCCTGCGCCTCGCTCCAGGCCGCGGCCTCGTCCCAGCGGGCGCGCTCGGCGCCGGTCGCGGGCCGCTCGCCGAAGGTGGCGTCCGGGGGGAGCGGTCGCTCGTGGACGGTCCTCGTCCGGCAGGCGGCGAGCGCCAGCAGGCAGAGCAGGGCGAGGCGGCGCATGGCCGGGAGCGTACCGCGGCGGCTACGATGGCGGGATGCGCACGACGATCCTCGCTCTGCTGTTGCTCGCGGGCTGCGCGCTCGAGGGCACGGCGCCCTCGGGCGGCGGTGCCGGCGGCGGGGGCGCGGGCGGCGCAGCGGGGGAGGGCGGCACCGG
>CAZDGH010000266.1:0-8379 GCA_964504805.1 uncultured Myxococcales bacterium
GGCCCGGCGCGCGGCCGCGCTTGCGCCGCGCGGCGCGGCCCCGCTAGCTTCCGCGCCGGGAGGTCGCATGTCGCAGCTCGTGACCGAGGGGATCGAGGTCCGCGTCCAGCCGCAGCACTGGCCGGAGCGGTCGAACCCCCGCGAGCGTCGCTGGGCCTTCGCGTACACCATCACCATCGCGAACCGCGGCTCCACAGCCGCCCAGCTCCTCTCGCGCCGCTGGGTGATCACCGACGGCAACGGCAAGGTGGAGACCGTCGAGGGCGAGGGCGTGGTCGGCCAGAAGCCGCGCCTCGCGGCGGGCGAGCGCTTCGAGTACACGAGCTGGGTGATGCTCGAGACCCCGCACGGCACCATGAAGGGCGCGTACGTGCTCGTGCGTCCGGACGGCAGCCGGTTCGAGGCGGCGATCCCCGAGTTCCTGCTCGCGCTACCGCACGCGCGGAACTAACGGCTCAGCCGAACTTCGAGAGCGCGAAGAACGCCTTGATCTTCTCGTTGGTCTCGCGGAGCCGCGCGGAGAGCGTCCGCACGAAGGTCCAGAGCAGCTCGTAGGCGAGGTCCTTGTCGACGAACATGAGCTCGTCGAGCGCTTCCTTCTTGATCACCGAGAGCGTGCACGAGATGTGGGCTCGGGCGTCGGCGCTCCGCGGCGACTCCTCGATCAGCGCCATCTCGCCGAAGTAGCTGCCGGGCTCGAGGATGGCGAGCGCCTCCTCGCCGATGCCCGGCACCGTCTTCGAGATCCGGACGCGGCCCTCGACGATCACGAACATCTCGTCGCCGGCGTCCTCGTCCTTGAAGACGAACTGCCCGGCCGGCACCTTCCGCTCGGTGCAGATCGCAGCGATCTTCTTCAGCTGCTCGCTGTTGAGGTTCGAGAAGAGGGGGACCTTGCGGAGGACCTGGATATCCATAAGGCGAAACGGAGCATAGCCTCCCGCATCCGTCCGGTCCAAGGCGCCGCCGCGTGGTATGTCTCGCGGCCTCGAAAGGACGAATTGAGATGGCCGAACAGCACGCGAAGGTCGTCATCATCGGGTCGGGCCCGGCCGGCTACACGGCGGGCGTCTATGCGGGCCGCGCCAACCTCGATCCGGTGCTGATCGCCGGCCCGCAGCCGGGCGGCCAGCTCACCATCACCTCCGACGTCGAGAACTACCCGGGCTTCCCCAAGGGCGTCATGGGCCCGGAGCTGATGGAGCTGTTCAAGGAGCAGGCGACGCGCTTCGGCACCAAGTTCGTCGAGGGCTGGGTCACCAAGGTGGAGCTCGTCCACCGCCCGTTCCGCATCTTCGTCGACGACGAGCCCGCCTACCTCGCCGACTCGATCATCATCGCCACCGGCGCCACCGCGAAGTGGCTCGACGTGCCGGGCGAGAAGCGCCTCCAGGGCAAGGGCGTCTCCGCCTGCGCCACCTGCGACGGCTTCTTCTTCAAGGGCCAGGAGATCGTCGTCGTCGGCGGCGGCGACACCGCGATGGAGGAGGCGACCTTCCTCACCAAGTTCGCCTCGAAGGTCACCGTCATCCACCGCCGCGACACCCTGCGCGCCTCGAAGGTGATGCAGGACCGCGCCATGGCGAACCCGAAGATCCACTGGATCTGGGACACCGCCGTCACCGAGATCCTCGGCGAGCACGGCGTCACCGGCGTGAAGACGAAGAACCTCGTCACCGGCGTCGAGGGCCAGGTGCCCTGCACCGGCTTCTTCGTCGCCATCGGCCACGAGCCGAACACGCAGGTCTTCAAGGGCCTGCTCGACATGGACGCGGTCGGCTACCTGAAGGTGATCCCCGGCACCTCGAAGACCGAGATCCCCGGCGTCTTCGCCTGCGGGGACGCCATGGACCCCGTCTACCGCCAGGCCGTCACCGCCGCCGGCACCGGCTGCATGGCCGCGATCGACGCCGAGCGCTTCCTGGCCCACTGACGTGAAGATCGTCGACGTCGGCGCCAAGGCGAAGACCCACCGCGTCGCCGTCGCCTCCGGCGCCATCCACCTGGCCAGAGAGACGCTCCGCCGCATCGACGCCGGCCGCATCGAGAAGGGCGACGTCGTCGCCACCGCCCGCCTCGCCGGCCTGATGGCCGTGAAGCGCACGCCCGACCTCATCCCGCTCTGCCACCCCATCTCCATCGCCGGCGCCACCGTCGACGTCACCCTCGACCCCACCGGCCCCGCCGTCCGCGTCACCGCCCGCGTCGAGAACCGCGACCGCACCGGCGTCGAGATGGAAGCCCTCACCGCCGTCTCCGCCGCGCTCCTCACCGTCTACGACATGTGCAAGTCGATCGATCCTTCCATGGTGATCGGGGACGTGCGGCTGGAGGCGAAGTCGGGCGGGAAGTCCGGGGTGTGGCGCCGGGGGAAGTGACCGCGCGGCCGGGGCGAGGCCCGGGCCAGAACGGGTCCCTGGTCGGCGGTACCCCGCCGCGGACGCGGCCGCGGCGGGGGCCCCCCCCCGTATCCCAATCTGGCCCGGGCCGCGCCCCCGGCCGCGCGCGCGGTCCACGCGGTGCCACAACCAGCTGTCAGCACCGATGTCGTGACCGCCGATCCGTCGTCACCACCGAGGTCATCGACCTATTCACCATCCGTGAAGCTGCCTGCGGTGGGTTTCGGGACGCTCGACCGGCCTGATCGCGAAGGCTAGTGCCTGCCGCCGTGGGCACACCGTGAACGGCTAGCGGCTCCCCGATTTTTGGGGCGTAGGCCGGGGGGCCCCCGCGGGCGGCGGGGTCCGGCCGGAGGGGGTCCCCAAAAATCGAGGGGCCGCGATCACTTCCCAGTGCCCACGGCGACCCCCGCCTCTAGCCGCCGAGCGCCTCCGGCTCGATGCCGTAGAACGCCCGGGCGTTCTCGAGGCAGACGCGGCGGACGATCTCGTCGGAGAGGCCGGCGGCGGCGAGGCGGGCGGCGGTGCGGGGGAGGGCGAGGAGGTCGCCCGCGCCGGCGCGGGCGGCGGAGGCGAGGCAGAGGTCGGTGGAGCCGAGGCGCTTCACGAGGGAGACGGCGGCCTCGGGGCGGAGGCGGGAGGGGTTGACGGCGAGGAGGGCGAGGTGGCCGCACTCGCGGACGAGGCGGATCGTGCGGTCGTCGACGGGGCCGACGAGGCAGCGGCGGGGATCGAGGCCGGACTCGCGGAGGATGGCGAGGATGCGCCTCGTGGCGCGGGGCTTGTCGCGCTCGGGGGTGTGGACGACGACCGGGCGGGAGATCTCGTCGGCGATGGCGAGCTGCTGGCGGAGCGCCTCCTCCTCGGCGGGGCCGCCGTCCTCGAGGCCGATGGCGCCGACGGCGACGACGCGGCGGGCGCCGGCCATCGCGGGGAGGCGGGCGAGGACCTCGGCGAGGCCGCGGGCGGGGAGGGCGCGCGGCGGCAGGCCGAGGGCGACGAAGGGCGTGACGCCGGCGCGCGCGAACCGCGCGGCCTCGGCGCCGGGGACGCGGGCGAGGAGGTCGATGGCCTCCTTGCCGGTGCGGGGGCGCGCCTCCTCGGAGGCGACGAGCACCGCGCCGACGACGCCGAACCAGGCGAGGTCGCGCAGCTCGTCGGGCGCGAGGCTGCCCGCCTGGATCTGGGCGTCGAGGATCGGCGGGAGCTTCGGGCGGTCCGTCACCACACGATCTGCTCGACGAGGTCGTCGAGCATCTCGCCGAGCTTCTCGAGCCCGTGCGACTTCGAGAGGTAGCCGTCGGCGCCGGCCTGCTCGGCGATCACCGCCAGCTCGGCGTCGGGGCGCGAGCTGAAGAGCACGATCGGGATGTTCTCGGTGCGGTAGTCGTTCTTGAGGAACTTGACGATCTCGTTGCCGGAGATGTCGGGCATCTCGAGGTCGGTGAGGACGATCTCCGGCTCGAAGCTGGTGAGCCGCGCCTCGAACTCGAGGAGGTTCGACGCGGCCTCGACCCGGTAGCCGCGGTCCTCGAGGGCGGCCTTCTCCATCTCCAACGTGATCGCGGAGTCGTCGAGGAGCAGGACCTTGCGCTTGTCCGCCACGTTTCCTCCTAGAGGGCCGCGAGAGCGTACTCGGCCGCGCGGGCGAACGCGCTGCCGTCTTCGGGGAGATCGGGGTAGTAGCCGAGGAAGCTCTGCCGCCGGCCGAGCGGCTCCCGGCGGTAGGCGTCGATGGCGTTGCGGTACGAGAGCCGCGCCCGGCCCAGGTCGCGCTGCCGCTCGCGGCACCGCCCCAGGTAGTAGTGGGCGAGCGCGAGGTCGGGGTCGAGGAAGAGCGCCCGCGCCAGCTCCTCCGCCGCCGCGTCCGCCTGCCCCTCCGACAGGAGGTGGATCCCGAAGAAGAGGTGCGCCTCGGCGTGCAGCGGCTCGAGCGCGAGCGCGGCGCGGTACGCCTCGACGGCCTGCTGCGGCTGCCGGAGCACGTTGTAGAGGTTCGCGAGGGTGAGCCGCACCGCCAGGCTCTCGCCGCCTTCGGCGACGAGCCGCTCGAGGCGGTCGAGCGCGGCCACGAACTTCCCCTCCTCGATGAGCCCCACCGCGAGGTCGAGGACCTCCTGCGGCGACGGCCCCGGGAACGCCACCGGCGCGGGCGCCTTCGGAGGCGGCGCGGCGCTCGCCGCGGTGGCCGGCGGCGGAGCAGGAGGCGGCGGCGTCGCGTGACGCACCGGCGTCACCGCGTAGCGGTGCGGGATCGGCCCGGCCGCCGGCGGCGCCACGGTCGCGCGCCGCGCCGACTCGGGCTTCCGGTAGAGGAACGCGCCGGCGATCTCGGTGAGCTCGAAGCCGTCGAAGAGCCGGAAGAGCGACTCGGAGTAACCGAGGAAGAGGTGGCCGTTCGGCGCCAGCACCGCGTGGAAGCGAGAGAGCACCTGCCGCGCGGTGTGGGTGTCGAAGTAGATGATGACGTTGCGGCAGAAGAGCAGATCCCACGCGCCCGCCGCCGGCCGCGGGTAGAGCGGCGAGGCCAGGTTGTGGGTCCGGACGTCGGCGAGCATCGCCCGCAGCTCGGGCCTGGCCACGAGCTCGCCGCCCTCGGTGTCGAAGAAGCGGGCGCGCAGCGCCTCGGGCAGCTCGCGGGCGCGCCGCGCGTGGTAGCGCCCCGCCCGGCACGCCGCCACCGCCTCCGGGTTCAGGTCGGTCGCGAGCAGCTCGACCTCGCCCGGCCGCGCGCCGGCCTCGAGCAGCGTCATCGCGATCGACAGCGGCTCCTCCCCGGTGGCGCAGCCGGCCGACCACACCGAGAGCTTCCGGCCCGCGCGGCGGCAGGTGGAGAGCAGCTCCGGCACCAGCGCCGCGAGCGCCGCGAACTGCCGGTCGTCGCGGAAGAAGCTGGTCTTGCCGACGGTGACGAGGGGCAGGAGCCGGCGGAGCTCGTCCTCGCCGTCCGGCGACGCCAGCCGCGCCAGGTACGACTCGGGATCCGCCGCCGCGCCCTCGCCGAGGCGGGCGTTGAGCGCGAGGCGCAGCGCCCCGTGGCCGTCGGGGCGCACGTGCAGCCCGACGCGCTCCTTCAGGATCGCGGCGAGCGCCGTGAGCAGGTCGGGGGCCACGGTCGCCATCAGCCGACCACCTCGAGCAGCGCCCGGGCGATGTCCTCGAGCGGGAGCACCCGCACCACCGCCTTCGCCTCGATCGCCGCCTTGGGCATGCCGAAGACGGCGCAGGTCTGCTCGTCCTGCGCGATCGTCATCGCGCCGGCGTCGCGGAGCGCCCGCAGCCCCGAGGCGCCGTCGGAGCCCATGCCGGTGAGGATCACCCCGACGGCCCTGGCGCCGTGGCTCGCCGCCGCCGAGGAGAAGAGCCGCGTCACCGACGGGCGGAAGCCGTCGACCTCGGGCCCGGGCGCGAGCCACACCTGCCGGGCGCCGACCTCGAGGTGCCCGCCGCCGGGCGCGAGCAGCGCCACGCCCGGCTCCAGCGCGTCGCCGTCGCGCGCCTCGCGCACGGCGATCTCGCACTCCTGGTCGAGCCAGCGCGCGAGGCCGGCGGAGAAGCCGTCGGCGATGTGCTGCACGATCACGATCGGCGCGGCGAAGTCCGCGGGCAGCGCGTGCAGCAGCGCGCCGAGCGCCCGGGGGCCGCCGAGCGAGGCGCCGATCACCACCAGCTCCGAGCGCGACGCGGGCCGCGGCGCCGGCTGCCGCGCCAGGCGGCCGCCCCGCACGTGGCGGATCACCTTCACGCCCGAGAGCAGCTTGAGCCGCCGCCGCAGCTCGGCGCCGAAGGAGGCCAGGTCGGTGGAGGGCGAGGGCTTCTCGGCCACGTCGAGGGCGCCGAGCTGGAACGCCTTGTACGAGGCGGAGGCGTCGGCGTCGCCGGAGAGCACCAGGATCGGCGTCGGCGTCTCCGCCATCACCCGCGCGATGCCCTGGAAGCCGTCGGCCTCGGGCATGTGCAGGTCCATGGTGATGACGTCGGGCCGGTGCTCGCGGGCGAGCGCCGCGGCGGCCTCGCCGTTCTCGGCCACGCCCACGACCTTGAAGCCGCGGTCCGCCGCCACCAGGCGGCGGAGCAGATCGCGGAAGAGCGGCGAGTCGTCGACGACGAGGACCCGGATCGGGCCCCGCTCCGCCGTCACGGTGCGACCCCGCAGAGCCGTTCCAGCGTCGCCCCGAGCATGTCGCCGTCGAGCTCGCTCTTGGCGAGGTAGGCGTCGGCGCCGGCGTCGAGGCCGCGCTTCCGCTCGTGCGGCGCGGAGAGCGACGAGAGGATGACGATCGGCATGGCGCGGAACCGGATCGCGCCGCGGACGCGCTGGGTGAGCCCGATGCCGTCGAGCACCGGCATCTGGACGTCGGAGACGAGCAGGTCGTAGCCGCCCTGCTGCAGCTTCTGCCAGCCCTCCTCGCCGTCCGCCGCCTCCTCCACCTCGTGGCCGAGGGCGCGGAGCAGCGCCGCCTCGGCCTCGCGGGCGATGGCGCTGTCGTCGACGAGGAGCACCCGGAGCCGCCGCCGCGCCGCGCCCTGCGACACCGCGCCGAGCTTGCGCGCCGCGGCGACGAGGTCGGCGGTCGAGAGCAGGAGCGCGATGCGGCCGTCCTCGAGCGCGGCGGCGCCGGAGACGTAGCGCATCCCCTTGAGGAACTCGCCCGGCGCCTTCACCGCGACCTCGCGCTCGCCGACGAAGCCGTCGACCACCAGCGCCGCGGCGTCGTTGCCGTGGACGACGAACGCCGCCGGGGCGCGCGGCGTGCGCACGCCTCCGTTCAGCGACAGGAGCGGGCCGAGGCCGACCACCGGCATCAGCCGGTCGCGGTGGCGGATGGTGCGGATGCCGGCGACCTCGACGATCTCCGACGGGTCGATGCGGCCCACGCCCTCCACGTCCATCGACGGCAGGCCGTAGACGTCCTGGTCGATGCGGAAGAGCAGCACCTTCATCAGCGCCAGCGACTGCGGCAGCCGCAGGGTGAACCGCGAGCCCCGGCCCGCCTCGGAGGACACCGTCACCGAGCCGCCGAGGCCGACCACCTTCTTCTTCACCACGTCGAGGCCGACGCCGCGTCCCGAGGTCTCGCCGGCGTCCTCGCGGGTGGAGAACCCCGACTGGAAGAGCAGGTCGAAGGAGGCGCGCTCGGACAGGCCGGCGGCCTGCTCGGTCGTGAGCAGCCCCCGCCGCACCGCCGCCTCGCGGACGGCCTTCGGGTCGACGCCGCGGCCGTCGTCCTCGACGGTCACCGCCAGGAGGTCGCCGTCGGTCCGCGCCGCGATGGTGATCCGGCCGGCCGCCGGCTTGCCCGCGGCCTCGCGGTCCGCGGGCGCCTCCAGGCCGTGGTCGATGGCGTTGCGGAGCAGGTGCACGAGCGGGTCGCCGAGGGCGAGGAGGATGGTGCGGTCGACGCCGGTCTCGGCGCCCCGGATCACGCACTCCACCTGCTTGCCCTGCTCGTGGGCGAAGGCGCGGGCCGCCAGCGGGAAGCGGCCGAGGATCTCGGAGAGCGGCACCAGGCGCGCGCCGCCGACCTGCTCGGCGAGCAGCGAGTAGCTCTCGGCGGCGCCCTCCACCGCGTCGAGGTGGCGGCGCAGGAAGCGGAAGTTCTCGCCGCGGAGCCGGTAGAGGTCGTCCTCGAGCACCTCGGTCTCGTCGCCGGCGGTGGTGCGCAGCCGGTCGACGAGATCGAGGACGCGGTCGGAGAGCGCGCTCCACTTGCCGAGGAGCTCCGCCAGCTCGCGGGCGCGCACGCGGGCGCGGGCGCCGTCGACGAGCAGGTCGCCGACCATGGCGCCGAGGCGATCGAGGGCCTCGACGTCGACCCGGACCGAGCTCGGCACGGAGGTGGCGGGCGGCTCGGCCCGGGGCGCCGGAGCGCCGGGGGTTCGGGGGCCCACCGGCTTGCGGGCCGGGCGCTTCGCCTCGCCATCGACACCGTGGTGACGGTGGTGCAGAAAGGCTATCTGCTCAACGAGCGGCTGATCC
>CAZDGH010000267.1:0-8372 GCA_964504805.1 uncultured Myxococcales bacterium
GACTTCCGTGGCCCGGCCATTCCGCGACTCGCAGGCCGCGTCGCGGGCGAGGGCCGAGAGCCGCTCGTCCATCAGCCGACGAGCGCCGAGACCGTCTCGACGGTGATCCGCTCGTCGATCGGCTTGGTGAGGAACCCGGCGCAGCCCAGCCGCTCCGCCTCCTGCCGGAGCGGGGTCGGATCGCCGGCGCTCATGAGGACGATCTTCAGCGTGCTCCCGGCGGGCGTCTGCCGGAGCTTCTGGCAGAAGGAGAGGCCGTCCATCTCCGGCATGATCACGTCGGCGAGGGCGACGTCGAAGCGGCCGAGATCGCTGCGCTCGAGGGCCGCCTTCGCGCTCGGCACGCCCACTACCTCCCAGCCCTGCTTCGCGAACAGCTCGCCGAGCTGCGCGAGGAAGAGCCGGTCGTCGTCGACCACCAGCACGCGCCGCGGCCGCGCCTCGAGCCGCTCGCGGATCTCGGCGACCTTCCTGCTCTTTCCGAACAGCGCCACGCCTCGTTCGCCTCCGTTCCAGCGGAGGATAGCACGCGCCGCGCGCTCCCTTGACCGCCGAGGGCACGGCCGGTATGTCGCTCCCGCCTCGGCGAAACCACGGCGGTTTTCGCGGGATTTCGGACACCTTCTCGACAGCGGAGCGCGCGATGCCGATCGGAAACGTCCTCGTGGTGGGCGCAGGGCAGATGGGCGGCGGCATCGCCCAGGTGGCGGCGCAGGCGGGCCTCCGGGTCGTCCTCGCCGACGTCGGGATCGAGGCCGCCAAGAAGGGCCTCGGGAAGATCGAGGCGGGCCTCGGCAAGCTGGTGGAGAAGGGCAAGCTCCCGGCCGGCGAGCGCGACGCGATCCTCTCGCGGATCACCCCGGCCGGCGACGTCTCGGTGGCGAAGGGCTTCGACCTCGCCATCGAGGCGGCGGTCGAGAACGAGGAGGTGAAGAAGAAGCTCTTCGTCCAGCTCGACGAGGTGATCGCCCCGCACGGCATCCTCGCCTCGAACACCAGCTCGATCTCGATCACCCGGATCGCCGCGGCGACGCAGCGGCCGGACCGGGTGATCGGCATGCACTTCATGAACCCGGTGCCGGTGATGAAGCTCGTCGAGCTCATCCGCGGCGCGCAGACCTCGGACGAGACCTACGCGGAGACGAAGGCGCTCGCCGAGAAGCTCGGCAAGACCACCGTCCTCTCGAGGGACTTCCCCGGCTTCATCGTCAACCGGATCCTCATCCCGATGCTCAACGAGGCCTGCGACGCGCTCCACCAGGGCATCGCCAGCCCGGCCGACATCGACACCGCGATGAAGCTCGGCACCAACGTGCCGATGGGGCCGCTCGAGCTCGCCGACTTCATCGGCCTCGACACCGTGCTCTACATCGCCCAGGTGCTCCACGAGGGCCTCGGCGACCCGAAGTACCGCCCGAGCCCGCTGCTCCGGCAGTACGTCGACGCGGGCTGGCTGGGGCGCAAGACCGGCCGCGGCTTCCACTCGTACGCGAAGTAGCGATGGCGTTCCGCCGCCCGCCGCCGATCTCGGGCGTCTGGCTCGGCGCGACGTGGCAGGAGCTGCGGGCCCGCCTCGGCGATCCGGTCCGGAGCGAGAAGCGGGCGCGGTTCGAGGCGGAGCTGTTCTGGGACGAGCTGTCGGTGGTGCTCGTCGAGGATCGGGTGGTGGAGCTGGCGGTGCCGCTGGCGACGGGCGGCGCGGGCCTGCCGCGCACGAGGGCGGCGATCGAGGCCGCCCACGGGCCGCCGGACGAGAAGGCGGACGAGGGCGGGCTCGAGGCGTGGATCTACGAGGGCGCAGGCTTCGACGCGATGTTCCTCTTCGCGCCGGCCGGTGCGCCCGCCGCGGAGCAGCTGGTGTTCCGCGTGCACGAGGAAGGGCAGGGCTGACGTGACGTTCGAGAACGTGAAGGTCGAGGCGAAGGCCGACGGGGTCACCTGGATCACCATCGACCGGCCGAAGGCGCTGAACGCCTTCAACGTGCAGACGCTCAAGGAGTTCGAGCAGGCGATCCTCGAGGCCGCCGAGAACCCCGACCTCCGCGTGCTGGTGGTCACCGGCGGCGGCGAGAAGGCCTTCGTCGCCGGCGCCGACATCGCCGAGATGGCGACGATGGGCTCGACCCAGGCGAGGAAGTTCTCGCAGCTCGGCCACCGCGTCTTCGACGAGCTCGAGGCGCTGCCGGTGCCGACCATCGCCGCGGTGAACGGCTTCGCCCTCGGCGGCGGCATGGAGCTCGCGCTCGCCTGCGACCTCATCTACGCCTCGGAGAAGGCGAAGTTCGGCCAGCCCGAGGTGAACCTGGCGGTGATCCCCGGCTTCGGCGGCACCCAGCGGCTGCCTCGCAAGATCGGCCCGGCCCGCGCGCTCGAGCTGTGCTTCACCGGCGACATGATCGACGCCCGGAAGGCGATGGACTACGGCCTCGTCCTCGAGGTCTTCCCGCACGAGGAGCTGAAGGCGAAGGTCTCGGAGCTCGCCGGGAAGATCTGCGCCAAGGGCCCGCTGGCGATCGCCACCCTGAAGCGCGTCATCCTCGAGGGCCGCGGCGCCGACCCGCGGATCGCCAACGCCCTCGAGCAGGAGTCCTTCGGCGTGCTGTTCGGCTCCGAGGACCAGAAGGAGGGCATGAAGGCCTTCCTGGAGAAGCGGCCGGCGCGGTTCGCCGCGAAGTAGCCCCGGCGGGTAGGCGCTGGCGATCCACCGGGCGGCCGTGCCAGCATCCGCCGCCATGAACGCACGCCTCCTCGCCCTGGCGCTCCTCGCGCCGCTGTCCCTCTGTGCCACCGCCTGCGACGACGACGGGGGCTCGCTCCCGGAGGAGGAGGGCGGCGGCGGCGGCGGCGGCGGCGGCGGGGGCGTCGACCCGGGCAACGCCACCTTCGCGGTGCGCGAGAGCGTCGGGCAGCTCCAGGTCTTCCACGCGACGCCGGGCACGAAGCTCGAGCTCCGCAACGCCGCCGACGAGACGCTGCAGCTCGCCGAGACCGACCACCTCGGCAGCCACGTCTTCCGCGAGGTGCCGCCGGGCGAGGGCTACGTGATCCGCACCGTCGGCGCCGATCCCGAGGAGCACACCGGGCCGCTCACGGTGCTCTCGGTGGAAGGCTCGACGCCGCCGCAGGAGTTCTACGACTCGCAGGAGCTCGTGCCGGGGTTCCAGTACCTCACCACCCGCGACGGCACGAAGCTGTCGGTCTACATCACCATGCCGGGCCCGCCGGAGCAGGGGCCGTACCCGACGGTGGTGAACTACTCCGGCTACGACCCGTCGCGTCCCGGCGAGCCGGTGCAGGACGGCGCCTACGAGGCGCTCTGCGGCGAGCTGCCCACGCTGTGCGACGCGCCGGCGGACCCGAGCGCGCTCATCGCCAGCTTCATGGGCTACGCGACGGTCGGCGTGAACATGCGGGGCACCGGCTGCTCGGGCGGCGCCTACGACTTCTTCGAGCCGCTCCAGCGCACCGACGGCTACGACATCGTCGAGACCGTCGCGGCGCAGCCGTGGGTGAAGCACGGCAAGGTCGGCATGACCGGCCTCTCGTACCCCGGCATCTCGCAGCTCTTCGTCGGCGCCCAGCAGCCGCCGTCGCTGGCGGCGATCGCGCCCCTGTCGGTGCTCGGCAACACCGCGACCACGCTCTACCCGGGCGGCATCCTCAACAACGGCTTCGCGCTGCTCTGGGCCGACCGCGTCCTCGACCGCGCCGGGCCGTACGGCCAGGGCTGGGAGCAGGAGCGGGTCGACGGCGGCGACACGATCTGCGCCGAGAACCAGCTCCTCCACGACCAGCGCGTCGACATCATCCAGAAGGCGCGGGAGCAGCGGTACTACGACCCGGTCGTCGTCGACCCGCTCAACCCGACGCTGTTCGTGGACCGGATCGCGGTCCCGGTGTTCCTCTCGGGGAGCTTCCAGGACGAGCAGACCGGGCCGTACTTCACCACGCTCCTCGACAAGTTCACCGGCGCGCCGGTGGTGAAGCTCACGGTGATGAACGGCGTGCACCCCGACGGCTTCTCGCCGCAGCTCCTCATCGAGTGGAAGGCGTTCCTCGACCTCTATGTCTCGCAGGAGGTGCCGAGCCTCGACCCGACCGTGCGGAACCTGGCGCCGCTCCTGTTCGAGGAGATCTTCCGGGCGCAGCTGCCGTTCCCGCCGGACCGGTTCACCGCGTTCACCTCCTGGGAGGAGGCGAAGGAGGCGTACGAGGCGGAGCCGTCCGTGCGCGTCATCCTCGAGAACGGCGCGGAGGAGCCGCTCGGCGCGCCGCACGGCAGCGGCGAGGTCACCTTCACCTCGTGGCCGCCGCCGCCGACCGAGGCGCGGCGCTTCTACTTCCAGCCCGACGGCTCGATGGGCGAAGACCCGCCGGCCGAGGACGGCGTCGCCTCGCGGTTCCTGGTCGACCCGTTCGCCGGGTACCGCGGCGTGCTCGCGCCGGGCGGCGACATCTGGGACACGATCCCGGCCTGGGACTGGCGGCAGCCGGAGCCGGGCAGCGCGGTGGTGTTCGAGGGCGCGCCGCTCGCGGAGACGATCCTGTCGGTCGGCACCGCCAGCGCCGACCTCTGGGTGAAGACCGACGCCGGCGAGGCGGATCTCGAGGTCACGCTCTCCGAGGTGCGGCCGGACGGCAACGAGACCTTCGTGCAGGCCGGCTGGCTGCGGGTGAGCCAGCGCAAGCTCGCGGACCACTCGACCGAGCTCTGGCCGGAGCCGACGCACCTCGAGGCCGACGCCGCGCCGCCCGGGCGGGGCGAGTGGGTGGAGGCGCGGATCGCGATCCCCGGCTACGCCCACGTCTTCCGCGAGGGCTCGCGGATCCGCGTCGCGATCGACACGCCGGGCGACTCGAAGAGCGACTGGCGCTTCGAGCTGGCGCGGTTTCCGGGGCCGGCGACCCACTCGATCGGCCACGGCGCCGGGCAGCCGTCGAGCCTGGTGATCCCGGTGGTGCCGGACGGCGGCTACGACAAGCCGCTCCCGCCGTGCCCGTCGCTCCGCGGCCAGCCGTGCCGCGCCCACGTGCCGTACGTGAACGAGCGCGAGTAGTCACCGGGGCCCGCTCTCGCAGCGGAGCCGGTCGGGGAACGAGGCGCCGAGGCGCGCCTCGAGCACGAGGCGCTCGCCGTCGTGCCGCGCCTCGCCGAGGTCGCCGCCGGCCGGCAGCCCCTCGCAGCGGAGCCCGTTCCCGGTGCCGAAGAGCCGGGCGCCGAGGCCGCGCGGCGCGTCCTGCACCGCGACCCGGAGCTCGATCGCGAAGCCGTCGGCGAGCGTCCAGCCGCGGAGCGGCCAGAGCTCGTACGCGAACGAGCGGTACAGGTCACCGTCGGTGAAGTAGCCGTGGCCGCGCTCCTCCAGCGAGAGCGGCTGCAGGTAGCGCACCTCGAGCTCCGAGCGGCCGGCGGGGAGCGCGATCCGGAAGCGCGCCTCGTGGAGCCGCCGCCCGGTGCGCCGGGGCAGGGCGGCGCCGCGGTCCTCGAGCTGCCAGACGACGTCGGCGCCGAGCGGGACCGTGCGCGGCACCTCGAGCGCCGTCTCGCCGAGGCGCACCCGGAGCTTCGCCTCGTCCGGCGAGACGAACGCGAGCGAGACCTCCTGCGCGGCGGCGCTCTCGAGCCGGTAGACCGCCGTCACCTCGCAGGCGTGCACGGCGTCGCAGGCGAACGAGAGCCGCTCGCCGTGGACGGTGACGCCCTCGGCCGGCGCGAGCGCGCTCGACCCTGGCTCGACGACGACGAGCGGCGCCCGCAGGTTCCCGAGGGCGGTGGCGGGGAGGAGCAGGACGGCGAGGGCGAGCGGGCGCATGTGGCCTCCGCGGGGATCCACGTGCGGGCGGCGCGGAGCTTACACGGCGTCGAACCGTGGACGCGCCGCGGCGGATCTCGCACGCCCGCGTGGCCGCCGCAGCACGTCCGGTGAATCCCGCGGCCGGTGCGCCCGTTGCAGCGGCGTGCCGCGCATGACCCGCCTCCTCGTCCTCGCCCTCGCCGCCGCCGGCCTCTCCGCCTGCGGCCACTCCCTCCGGGCCGCCGCCGGGCCGACGCTCGATCGCGAGGTCGTCCCCGGCGCCGAGCTCTCGGCCGGCGCGTCCGGGTTCTTCGTCAGCCTCGGCCCGTTCGCCGAGGGCGCCGGCGTCCGGCTCTCCGGCGGCGTCGACGCCCGCGGCCGCCTCCACGGCGGCGCGTTCCTCGCCTTCGAGCTGGCGGCGCTGCCGGCGTGGTCGCCCGCCGACGAGGGCGGCGGCGTCGGCGTCCGCGCCGGCGGCCTCCTCGGCACGAGCCTCGGCCTCGAGCTCGGCGCCTACCACGTGGACAGCGAGCTCGCCGACCCGGGCTCGATCTGCTTCGGCGAGGGCAAGGCGGGCACGTGCATCGACTACGACGGCTGGCGGCACCTCGGCCTGGGCGCGAGGGCGCAGCTCGAGCTGCCGCACGAGGGCGAAGGCGTGCCCCGCGGCGCGCTCCTCTTCGAGGTGATCCGCGACTCGCGCGGGCGGTGAGACGCGCGAGCACCGCGGGGCGGCGGACTCCAGGTGTCGGCCGCGTGCACCCGGTGCACGCGCCGCGAGGGGCGCTGCGCCGTTCCGGGCGCGTGGCCAGCGTCGTCTCCATGCAGCGCGCGGGGACGACGCTCGTCATCGACCGGGAGACCACGGCCCGCGACGCCGCCGCGTTCGTCCGCGCCATGGGGCGCCTCGTCCGCTCCCACCGGAGCCCCGGCCCCGCCGATCTCGCCGGCATCGCCCGCGACCTCGTCACCGTGCGCTCGTGGTGCGAGCGCCGGCGGATCGGCCTCGACGAGGTCCTCTCGCCGATCGAGGTGCTGCGGCCGCCGGCGGAGCCGTTCCAGCTCGCGCCGCCGTAGGGCGTGCCGCGCTAGGATTCTCCGCGGAGGGACCCCATGAAGCGTTGCCCCCGCTGCAGCGAGCTGCTGGTGCGCCGCAAGGTCGGCGCCGTCGAGATCGAGGGTTGCCCCGGCTGCGGCGGCCTCTTCCTCGACAAGGGCGAGCTGCAGGCGCTCGCCCAGCGCCCCGCCGACCTCGCCGCCGCCGACGACCTCTTCCGCCCGGGCTCCTCCCAGGGCATCGGCGGCAGCCCGACCAACGCCTGCCCGAAGTGCGACGTCGCCCTCAAGGCCTTCGAGTACAAGACGCTCCGCGGGATCCGCCTCGATCGCTGCACCTCGTGCGAGGGCGTCTTCCTGCACGACGGCGAGGCGAAGGAGATCGCCGCGCGGCTCGGCACGCCGGCGTGACCCGGCTCGACCCCGTGGCGGTGCTCGAGGGGTAGGCCCGCGAGGACGGCCCCGCCGGGCGGGTGGGCGGCTTGCCCACGGTGCCCGGCGGCGGCGGCGGTGCCAGGGTGCGGGGGAGGGCCGGCGCGGCCGGCCGGGGAGGCCCGCCATGCTCCGCACGATCCTGCGCTCGATGCCGCGGCGGCGGGCGCCGCTCCTGCCGTACGGGATGTTCGACGAGGCGCGCACCGCGGCGGAGGTGGCGTCGGCGCGCACCCTCGCGAACCTCTACCACCGCGGGCAGGAGCGGATCTGGGCCGGCCGCGAGGTGCTCGCCACGCTGGTGGCGCGGCACGGCGGCGTGCAGCTCGGAGCGGAGCGGGTGGGGCCGCTGCGCCGGCTCTTCGCGACGATCTTCTGGGGCGAGCTCGCCGCCTGGAAGATCTCGGCGGAGCTGGCGCTGCACCTGGTGCCGCTCGAGGCGAAGCTCGCGGCGACGTCGCAGGCCCACGACGAGGCCCGGCACTTCTACGTGCTCCACGACTACCTCGAGCTCCTCGGCTACCGGCCCGGCGAGCTGCCGCCGTCGGCGTCGCGGCTCCTCGAGGAGGTGCTCGGCGCCGGCTCGCTGGCGAAGAAGCTCGTCGGGATGCAGCTCATGGTCGAGCCGATCGCGCTCACGCTCTTCCACCTCGTCCGCGCGCGCCGCGTCGAGCCGGTGCTCGCCGATCTGCTCGCGTACTACGAGCGCGACGAGGCGCGGCACGTGGCGCTCGGCGTCCACCACCTGCCGGCCCTCATCGGCGAGATGGGCCGCACGGAGCTGCTCGAGCTCCACGGCTGGCAGCTCCGGATGATCGCGCTGCAGATGGACGGGCTGAAGGAGCTCGCGCCCGACGTCCGCGCCCTCGGCTTCGAGCCGCGCGAGGTGTACCGGATGGGCCACCAGAAGCAGCTCGAGGTCGTGCGCGAGCTCGCCGCCCGGCTCCCGAACGGCCTGCCGCTGGTGCAGCTCCTCCGGCGCCTGGTGGCGATGCGCGCGGAGCTCGACTTCCCGGAGGACGAGGCCGCGTCGCTGCCGTCGCGGCTGGCGCGCGTCGCCCACGTGGCGTGGCACGGGGCGCCCGAGCT
>CAZDGH010000268.1:0-8349 GCA_964504805.1 uncultured Myxococcales bacterium
CGGCGTGCTCGACGACGACGAGGTCGCAGTAGATCGTCTGCGGCGCGCCCTGCCTCGGGCTGCTCCGCTCCGGCGAGGAACTCGCGACCGCGCTCCGCGACGCGCCGCACGTCGCTGAGCCGCTCCGGCCGGCGCTCCTCGGCCTCTCGGTCCGCGCCGCCGCGAGGCCGCTCGAGGCCGGCGCCGCCGCCGGCGCCCTCGGCGCCGTGGCCACCTCCGCCCTCGCGGCCGTGCTGCTCCACGTCCGCTCGTCGCGCCGCCGCAACCTCGCCGTCGCCCTCGCCACCCTCGACCGCCTCGACGCGCCGAAGGGCGCGGTCTCCGCGATCGGCTCGGCGCTCGCCGCCACCGGCAAGCCGCGGGCGCTCGGCCCCGCCCTCCTCGCCCTCGCGCTCGTCGCGCTGGCCGCCGCCGCGCTCGTCGCCGCGAAGCACCACCGCGACGAGGCCGCCGCGACGCTCGCGCCCGAGGCCGTCGCCTGACCCACCGGCGGCGGGCGCGCACCTGGCCTTGCTCCAGAATCTCCATTTTCATGTCCCGCCCGTGCGTGTAGCCTCCTCGCACCAGGGGGAAGCATGCGCCTCGACCCGGCCGCCGCGTTCTTCGAGGCGTTTCACTTCACCGGGGGCACGTGCTTCCCGCAGCCCGCCCCGGTGCACTTCGAGTGCGAGCACGGATGAGCCACTGCGATCACCGACGCCCCCGCTCGTCCCAGGCCTGGGCCGACGCCCTCTCGCACGTCGGCGAGGTGCTCGGCGGCCCCGTCGAGGCGGCGACGCTGTTCGACGCCTTCGCCGTGCCGGGCCGCGGCGCGCTCCGGGCCGCGCTCGAGCGCCGGCTCGAGGTCGTCGCGCGTCCCGGCGAGCGCGCCCCTGCGCGGCTCCTCCGCGGCGACCTGCTCGTCCGCCGGGCGCCCGGCGAAGGCGACCTCGCCTACGCGGCGACGCTGCTCTCCGGCGAGCTCGTCGAGGGCGGCGCCTGGCCGCGGCAGGTGGCGCTCGCCGATCCGGCGCGGCCGGGCCTGTGGGTCGCGGTGGCCGAGTGGTCCCGGAACGGCGTGCGCCACGTGGGCCGCCGCCTCGCCGACGACCGCGGCCGGCTCGACCCGACGCAGCTCGTGCTGCGCGCCCGCGTCGAGCTCGGCCGTGCGCCGAGGTTCCTGCCCGCGGACGCGGTCGCGGTGGACGCGACGGTCGCGGTCCCGCCGTTCGAGCCGGCGAAGCGCACGGTCCAGACACCGCTCCTCTCGCCGTCGGCGAGCGCGGCCGCGGTGGCGTGGAACCGGCTCCGCCATCCCGCACAGTCGGGCGTCGAGCCCTCGGAGCTCCGGGCGGCGCTCGCGTCGTACGTCGACCTCGCGGCGGTGCAGGCCGCGATCGACACCTACAACCTCGCGCACCCCGCGGCGCCGATCGACACCACCTCGGGCGACGTCGACGCCGTGCTCGTCGAGGCGATCTTCCAGCTCCAGAAGCGCTGCTTCGTCGACGCCGCGCTTCACGACGGCAAGGCGGGCGAAGGCACCCTCGACTCGCTCGGGCTCGTCCTGCGTACCGGGCTGAACGGCTCCGACCAGGCGAACCCGAACCGGACCGCCTGGGTCCAGTCGAAGGACGCCGACATCCGGAGCCTCTCCTCGAACGAGCTCACCGCCGCGACCTGGTTCGAGCGGATGGTGAACCCTTCCTTCCTCGGCTGGAACTTCAGCCACGGCATCCACCTCCACCTCGCCCGGCGGCTCCGCGTCGCCGAGCGCGCGCTCCTCGCGCAGACCGCGTACGCCGGGATGACGCCGGTGGAGCTGGCGGCGGCGCTCGGAATCGACGAGCAGCACGGCGGCGCCCGGCCGACCGCCACCAGCCGCAGCCAGCACACGCTCGGGCTCGCGGTCGACATCAAGTACGCGACGAACCCTTGGGTGGCGGCGTCCGACTTCGGCGGCAACGCCGAGTTCCGCGCCGCCGCGGCCCATGCCGCCCTGCTCGTGAGCGGCGTCGCGATCACCTTCGACGGCGCCTACCTCCACGGCCTCGGCTCGAGCACCCGCGCCACCGCCGACGTCTACGACGAGCTGGCGCTCCGCAGCCGCGAGCTCGTCGCCTACCTCGCCCTCGACGGCGACGACGCCGCGCTCCGCACCCTGCTCGCCGCCCAGAAGGCCGTGCCCGGCGTCTTCCAGTCCGGCGAGTCGCTCGACGACGGCGTCGCGCGGTGGCGGGGGATCGTCCACACCGACCTCTCGAACCTCTCCGGCTCGGGCAGCAACTTCAGCCCGGGGCGGGATCCGCGGCGCGGCTTCCTGAACCTCGCCAAGGACCTCGTCGTCGCGTTGCGGGACGACGCCTGCCTGGCGTGGGGCGCGATCGACTTCGGCGCCGGCGCGAGCGGCGACATGATGCACTTCGACGACCGGCGGCCCGGGACGCTCGGCGCGGCGCTGAACGAGGCCGGGTTCCGGCCGACCCGCGCGTGCGCGGCGCCGGGCGCGTCCCAGCCCGGCAACGCCCCGGCGACCGAGCGGGCGGCGGAGGACGGGCGCGACTGCGGCTGCCGCCACGCGCGGCGCGGCTGATCACGCGAGCGTGAGCTCGTTCTGGCCCTCCGCGAAGCGGCGGTCGCCCGCGCCGTTCAGGGTGAGCGTCTCGGCGCCGACGACCCCGGTGCCCGCGCCGAAGACGTCCGTGTACGCCGGCTCCGCCACCCACGCGTCCACCGCGGGATCGAACGGCAAGAGCCGCAGCTGGTAGCGGAACACGCTGAAGTACGGCCGGGCCGGCGGCGGATCGGCCAGCCGGACGGTGTGCTGCGACCGGCCGATCTCGCCGTTCGGCAGGTCGACGAAGTCGCCGCCGGCGGTGCCGAGGAACGTGTGGAGCACCGTGCGCTCGGTCGCGCCCTCGGGCAGGTGCTCGAGCGTCCACCGCACCCGGAGGTTCCCGCGGACGAGCACGTTGCGGCGGTTGCCGTTCCAGTCGCGGATCACCTTGCGCGGGATCCAGAGGCGGGCGGTGAGCTCGCGGCCCGACACGGAGACCTCGTGACCGAACCCGACGGCGTGGTGGTACACGTGGTAGGCGCTGCCCGCGGCGTACGACTCGAGCCGCATCCGGA
The DNA here is from genome assembly GCA_964504805.1 of uncultured Myxococcales bacterium. GTDB lineage: Bacteria > Myxococcota > Myxococcia > Myxococcales > Vulgatibacteraceae > CAZDGH01. The sequence goes on from CAZDGH010000268.1 coordinate 3,112, forward strand.
CGCGCAGCTTGTTCGAGGGCGCGTCGGCGACCGTGGCGCCCCGCGGGATCTCGTGGCCGAGGAAGCCGCCGAAGACCGCGCGCTGCACGGTGTCCTGCATGTGCAGCGGCTCGTCCGGCGCCCCGCCGCAGGCCGGCGGTCCGGCGGGGTCGAGCAGCGGCGCCGCGTGGTCGTCGGCGAGGAGCGCGTCGGCGACGTCGCGCTTGTTCTGCTTGTTCTCGAAGGTCGGGCCCCGGACGGTGACGTCCTCGCCCGCGTCGTCGCCCCAGGTGCCGAACGAGGAGTCGATGCTCCGGACCGCGCCGCGCACCGCGCCCGGATCGGCGCAGCTGCGGCCGGTGAGCGGACACGACGTCGTGCAGCCCACCGAGAGGCCGTCGGTCGTCAGCGCCGCGCCGGCGTGGGCCTGGACGCCGTCCTTGAACGGCCCGTGGCTCGGGTCGTCGGTGAACGGGTTGCTCACCGGCGACGCCGGCGGGTTCGTGAGCGCGATCCGGGCGTTGGTCACGCCGACGTCCTCGATCTGCACCCGGTCCGGGCGCCCGGCGTCGCCGCGGGGGTCGAGGCGGATCCAGCCCTTGAAGTCGACGCCGTGCGGCGTCTGGATGGCGCCGTGGCGGGAGGCGCCCTCGGCGATGGTCGCCTCGATGGTGCCGTGTCCCAGGAACGTCTGGTGCCCGTCGTCCTGCTGCCCGCGGAAGACCATCAGCCAGCAGTCGCCGCCGATGCGCTCGCCGGCGGTGGTGAGGAGGCGCCCGGCGCCGCCGGCCGGGCGGGTGGCGAGCTCGGCGAGGAGCTCGGCGTCCGTCTTCGGCTGGCCGACGATGCGGAGCTCGTACGGAGAGCCCTCGAGCGTGAGGTCGGAGGTGAAGGTGCGGGTGGCGCCGGCGCCGTCCTTCACCGTGAGCCGGCTCTGGTAGACGCCGGAGGCGACGAAGACCGGGCTCGCCGCGGCGTTCCGGCCGTCCCACATCCAGGCCTGCCGGCCGGTGGCGAGCTTCGCCGTGGCGTTGGCCGCGGCGAAGTTCGACGCGCTGAAGCGGGCGTGGGTCTTCACCACCGTGCCCGACGCGTCGACGAGCTCCCACTTCGCCCAGTAGTCGGCGCCCGCCACGTCGACCGCGAACGTCGCGACCGCGCGCTCGAGGAAGCACAGGTGCAGGGTCGCCTTGGCCACCAGCGCCCCGGCGGCGCCGTTCTCCACCACGCGGCGGTCGTCGGTCGTCGGCCCGGCGTACGCGGCGACCGGCGCCTGCGACGCGTGCCACTCCTGCCAGAGGTGCTCGGTGACGAGCCCCGCCGGCACGTCCTCGGAGAAGCGGCGGACCGGCGCGAGGCGCGGCCGGCGCGAGCGCAGGACGAGGCCGTCGCCGCGCAGGCAGCCGTGGCCGTCGAAGAGCGCGCGCTCGCGGGCCTGCGCCTCGCCGAGGGGCGATCGCCGCACGAGCAGGTAGACGCCGCGCGCGTCGGGCCCGCGGACGACCCGCCACGCCGCCGCCAGCAGCCCCTCGCCGAGCGCCCGCTCCACGAACAGATCGCCGCGGCCGACCCTGGCGCGCGCCGGCTCTCCGGGGAACGCGACGATCTCCACGAGGCCCGCGAGCGTCGCCCGCTCCTCGCTCGACCCGAGCACGCCGTCGAAGACCTCGGCCAGGAGCGCCGTCCCGATCCGTGAGCTCATCGTCCCCCCTGGCACGGGCGGCCTCGCCCGAGGACCGAGCCGGCCGCGCCCCGCTCGCACGCGGCGGCCGCGAGGCCCACGCGCGCCTGGATCACGAGACCCTCCGGGCCCGCGCGCGCCCGGCCCCGAGCGCCCGCGCCAGCGCGATCGCGCGCTCGGGCGAGAGGTAGCCCCGGCCGCTCCGGAACCTCGCGCGCGCCGGCGCCGCCTCGCAGGCCGCGAAGAGCGCCGCCCGCGTCTCCTCGATCTCGAGCGAGCGGCCCGCCGCCTCGAACATGCACGCCACCGTCCCCGCCACGTACGGCGCCGCCATGCTGGTGCCGCTCATCGTGGTGAGGCGCGAGCGCGCCGGTCCTTCCCTCGGCGTGGAGCGCGCGCTCGTGATCGCGACGCCGGGCGCGAGCAGGTCGGGCTTGAGGCGGCCGTCCCGGGTCGGCCCCGAGCTGGAGAACGGCGCGACGAACCGCTCGGGCGTCCGGGCGTCGTACGCGCCCACCGCCACCGTCCGGTGCCCGTTGCAGATGGTCCCGGTGGTCGCGGTCGGATCGGCCTGCTCGCGTACGAACGTCGCCTGGGCGCGAGGTCCGGAGGCGCGCTCCACCCAGGCGTGGAACCGGCCGTCCTCGATCTCCCTCGCGCGCACCAGGATCAGCCACTCGCCGCCGGGCGCCCCGGCGTCGAGGAAGAGATCGACGTGATGGTCGCCGTTGTTCGGGTCGTCCTCGCGGTGGTAGAGCCGGCCGACCGTGCGACCGCCGGCGCGCACCTCGGCGCGCGCGCCGAGCCGGGCCCGGGCCGCGAGCGACCCGTCGGGCGCGGCGATCGCGAGCTCGAGCCGATCGCAGCCGGGGTACCAGAGCTCGACCTCCACCTCGCCCTGGCGCGCGCGCGGCACCTCGAGCCAGAGCTCGCGGGCGCCGAACGGCTCCACGCTCCCGGAGACGTGCGCGCGCCGGTCGAAGTAGTTGCCCGCGCTCTGCGAGATGAACCGGCCCGGCGCGTCGAGCAGCGCCGCGTCGAGGCCCTGCTCGAGCAGCGTCGTCCCGTCGTGCGGCCCGCCGTGCGTCCCGACGCTGACGTTGATCGCGCAGGGCCGGCCCGCCGCCTCGCGGAAGACGAAGTCCACCGCCTCGAACAGCGCGACCGAGTCTCCCAGCGTGCGGAGGCCGTCGATCCCGGACGCGGCGAGGTGCACGAAGATCAGGTCGGCCCCGGGCGCCATGCCCGGCGGCGCGCCGCTGCGCCCGTTCCCGGCGGCGATGCCGAGGGTGTGCGTGCCGTGCGAGCCGTCGCCGGGGTCCGCGTCGGCCGGGTGGTAGCCGAGGGCCTCGTAGGGATCGGCGGCGGCGAGCGCGCGATCGAGCTCCCGGCGCCGGTGCACGACGCCGCGGCCGTACCGCTCCCCGCCCGCGGCGGGACCTCGCTGGTCCCAGAGCGCGAGCAGGCGGGTGCCGCCGTCGGGGCGGCGGAAGTCCGGGTGGGCGAAGTCGACGCCCCAGTCGATCACACCGACGACGGCGCCGGCGCCGGTCGGGCCCCGGGCGCGAGGCGCCCACCGTGGCGGCGGCGCCAGCGCGTCCACCCGCACCGGCTCCGGCAGCGCGATCGGCCGGGACGCCTTGAGGCTCAGCACCCGCTCGCTCGCGTGCACGGAGACGATGTCGCGCCGGCGCAGCCGCCCCGCGACGACGTCGCCGAGGCGTGCGGTCACCCGCAGCCCCGGCGGCGGCGGCGCGCCGGGGCGAAGCCGAACGAGCACCTCGGCTTCGCCCTCGGGTCCTTCGTCGAGCAGCTCCAGGAGCGCGGGGTCCATCGCGGTGCGGGCCCTCTCCTCGGCCGCGTCCGTCAGGGGGACTTCGACGCGGGCAGCTTGGGCTGCCGGACGACGTTCGCAGGCGGCGCCTTCGTGTTCGGATCGAGCAGGGAGCGGGTGAGCAGGATGCCCACCGGCCCGACGCCCACCATGCCGAGCACGAGCCCCGCCTTCAGGGAGTCCTGCGGCGAGGCCTTCATCGCCTTGCCCAGCAGGAGTCCCCAGAGCAGTCCGTTGTTCATGCGAGCTCCTTCACGGGCTAGGGGACCGCCGGCTGCTTGAACATCTCCATCATCAGGATGAGCATCATCGGGTTGTCGCCGAGGCCGCCGAAGCCCCCGCTGCCCGACTCGCTGCCGTTGCCCGTCAGCATCATCAGCGGCAGCAGCCGGGAGAGCTGGTCGGACCCCGGGTTCATCAGGGTCTGCAGGAGCAGCAGGTCGCGCGACTTGTCGGAGTCCCGCTTCACGACCTTGATGGCCTTGGTCTGCGCGCTGTTGACGCTCTCGATCTGACCGACCCTGGCGTCGATCTTCCGCACCGCGGCGGCGGTCACCTCGAAGTTCTTGGTCACCTCGGCGAGCGCGGCCTTGAGGCGCGCCTCGGTCACCGGCGCGCCCGAGGGCGACGGCGGCTGGTAGAGGTTCTTCCCGCGTCCCGGGTTGACGCGCTGGGGCGTGAAGCGCCGGCGCTTCTTCGCCTCGCCGAGCGACTGCAGCACCTCCTCGAGGTCGTCGTCCGACTCGTCCAGATCCAGGTCGCTCTCGTCCAGCTCGATCATGTCCGCTCCTCGTTCGGTGTCGGGTCAGCCCTGCTCTCCGCCGCCGGGCGACAGCCGCGCCAGCGCCGGTCGAATCCACTCCAGGAACAGCTTCCGGTCGGGCACGAAGTAGCCGCTCGTGCCGTGCCCGTCGCAGCGCGGGCAGCCCGCGTCGAGGCCCCAGCAGAGCCTGCAGGCGCCGAGCGCCGCCGCGAGCTGGTCGTTGTGCTGGCGCAGCGCGGCCAGCTCCTCCGAGAGCTCCGCGATCAGCGCCCGCAGCTTCGCCGCGCGCGCCGCCCGCAGCGCGGCGCCGTCGTCCTCCGCCTCGACCTCGGCGGGCGCGCTGCGCGAGAGCAGCGCGCTGAAGAGGCCCATCCGCGGGTCGGTCGCCGCCCGCTGCGCGAGCAGCTCCCGGAGCAGCTCGCTCGGGTCGCGGCCCTGCAGCTGCTCGAGGAGGCGCGCCGCGGGATCGCCGGCGGCGGCCGACTCCGCCTCAGCGCTCGTCGCCATCGGGGTAGAGGCTGTCTCGGACGTCGTAGTCATAGCTCTCGCCCTCGAAGGTCTCGGACTCGATCCAGGCGGACGGCTCGGCGCCCTCCGGCGCGGTCGCCTCGAGCAGCTCGAGCAGCGCCGCGGCGCGCTCCTCGGGGACCGCCGGGTCGCAGCGGAGCTCGCCCGCGCCGTCGAGCAGGTACTCGGGCATGGCGGGACCGCGCGACGGCGCGACCGCGTGGTACTCGGCGGCCGCCTGGTTCGCGAGCGCGCCGATCAGGTTGGTGATCGCGCCCACCGGCACCTGCGTCCCGCCGATCGGGACCTGGCCCGCGCTCATCGGCCCGAGCGCCATCGAGAGCAGCGCCTGCAGGACCTCCGGCCGGAGCACGGTCGCGAGGAGTTGCGCCGCCGCGGGGCTCCCGGCGAGGCCGGCGCCGGCGGTGCCCGCGAGCGCCGGGGGCTGCGTCGCCCCGGCGGGCGCGGGCAGCG
>CAZDGH010000269.1:0-8339 GCA_964504805.1 uncultured Myxococcales bacterium
GCCCGCGCCGCCCGCGGCGACGCCGGAGCCGGCTCGCGCGAGCCCGCCGAAGGCCGCGGCGACCGCGCCCGTCGCGACGCCGAAGCCGAGCCCGAAGCCCGAGCCGAAGCCGACCGGCATGGGAGCCCTCGACCTCAACTGCGTCCCCTGGTGCCGCCTCTGGGTCGACGGCACGGACACCGGCAAGAACAGCCCGGTGAAGGGCCACCCGCTCGCCGCGGGCAAGCACCGCCTCAAGGTGGTGAGCCCTCCGACTGGCATGTCCCGCGAGCTCGACGTCGTCATCGAGCCCGGCGCGACGAGCCGGAAGGTGGTTCGCTTCTAGTGACGGCCGTCATCACAAAGGGGTTTTGGGGCGCCGCGCGATCTGCTATCGGTTCGACAGATCCCTGTGCGCGACACTTCGACCCGCTCGCTCCTCCGCCTCCTGGCGGCAGGCAGCGTCCTCCTCGCCACGTCGGCCGCGGCCGCGCCCCGCCGCACTGCGCCCGTCGCCGTGGCGCTCGACCGCCGCCTCGAGCGCGAGGCCCTCACGGTCTGGCGCGCGCTCGACGAGCTCGTGGCCCGCGATCCGCGGCTCGTGCACGTCGACGCGGCGAAGCAGGCCCGGGGCGGCACCGACGAGGCGCGGGCGCGGCGCAACGACGAGGCGCGCGCGCTGCTCCGGCAGGGCGTCGACCTGCTCGACAACATGGACCCCGCCGGCGCGCTGGTGAAGCTGCGCGGCGCCATCGCCGGCTTCGAGCAGGGCGACCTCGCCTCCGGCATGCCGGGGCTGCTCGAGGCGCTGGCGATGTCGGCCGCGGCGCACCTCGCCGACGGCGACGCCGCCGAGGCGCAGAACCAGCTCGTCCGGCTCTTCACCCTGAAGCCCGGCCACGCCATCGATCCGGCGCGGCTCACGCCGGAGCTCGCGGCGGCGGTCGAGTCGGCGAAGGCGCAGGTCGAGCAGACCGTGCCGACCGTCTCCGAGGTGCAGGCGACGCCGGCGCCCGCCCACGTCTGGGTCGACGGCGCGTACCGCGGCGTGACGCCGCTCGAGCTCCCGCAGCTCGTCCCCGGCACGCACCACGTGACGCTCTCCGCGCCCGGCTACGAGCTGGCGCAGAAGCGCCACCTGGTGGCGCCGGGGCAGGTCGCCAACGTGCAGCTCGCCGAGGCGTCCGACGGGCGCTCCCTGCTCGCCCGGCTCGAGGAGCTGAAGACGGCCTTCATCGCCGGCGATCCCTCGGCGCCCGGTGCGTCGCTCGCCGGCTGGGCCAACGCCGACGAGGTGCTCGCGGCCGGCGTCCTCGAGGAGCAGGGCGCGCTGGTGGTGACCGCCGCCCGCGTGGCGAAGGACGGTCACGTCCTCAACGAGAAGCGGCAGACGCTGAAGGGTCGGAGCGCCGCGGCGATGGGCGCGCTCGAGGAGCTCGTCCGCGGGCTCTACGCGGAGAGCCGGCCCCGGGGCCCGAAGCCGGGCGGTGCGGACGCGGGCGGGGTCGGGCTGGCGGCGACCGCGCCCGACACGGCGAAGGTGGGCTCGCGGACCTGGGCCTACGTGGCGATCGGCGGCGGCGTCCTCGCCGGCGCCGGCGGCATCGCGCTCGGCTCCGCCGCGGCCGACAAGGCCGAGGAGGCCCGCAAGATCCCGCAGGTGGACGTGGGCGACTACCAGAACACCGTCTCCTCCGGGAAGGGCCTCGCCGTCTTCGCCGACGTGCTGTTCCTCGCCGCCGCCGTCGGCCTCGGCACCGGCGCCTACCTCATCCTCAGCGAGCCTTCGGAGAAGCCGGCGCCGCCGCCGCTCTCGGACGAGGAGGAGAAGGCCGATCCCGATCCCTTCGCGCTGGTGCCGCAGGCGATCCCGGGCGGCGCCGCGCTCTCGCTGGAAGGAGCCTTCTGATGAGGCGCGCGCTCCCGCTCGTGCTCGCGGCGCTGTCCGGCTGCTCGCTCCTGCTCGACTTCGGCGGCGAGGAGGGGCGGCCCTGCAAGGACGGCGAGTGCCTGCCCGGCTACGTCTGCGAGGACGACGTCTGCGTGTCCGAGGCGACGAGCGAGGCCGGGCTGGCAGCGAGCTGCGTCGAGGACGCCGACTGCGAAGAAGGGCTCTGCCTGGACGGAGATGGAGACGGTCGAACGGAGTGCCTGCGGATCGAGTGAACGCGCGGGCGGGGAGGTACGAATGGCGAAGGTAGCAGCGTGGCTCGCCATGCTGGGAGCGGTGGCGCTCCCGGCGCTGGCGAGCGCCCAGCACTACACCTCGAACCTGGAGACGCGACGGGTGAAGGCGCCGACCGCGCCGCTCTCGGATCGGCTCGCGGTGTTCATCAACCCCGACTACGACTACGCCGACTGGGACGTCTCCTTCGACGTCGAGAGCGTCAACGGGGACGAGGACGGCGAGAACTTCTCGCAGCAGCTCGTCTTCGACGCGTCGAACATGCGGGTGACGAAGTTCTCCCCGCAGATCGGCCTCTCCTACGCGGCGAGCCCGGACCTGCTCCTCCACGTCTCGGCGGGCATCGCCATGATCAAGCTCGAGGAGCGGCTCGTCTCGATCCCCGGCTCGAACTACGGCAACCAGCACGAGCCGATCTTCTCGTACGACCTCGCTCCCGGCCTCGCCGCCACCGCGGGCGCGATGTACGAGGTGTCGCAGTTCGCCGACTTCACCATCGTCACCGGCCTGCGGCTCGCCTACACCTCGTCCTCGCACATCGAGGAGGAGGCGGTGAACGGCTCGCAGACCTTCGACGAGACCAACAAGGTCACGATCAAGGAGGAGAGCACGCAGGACGTGAGCATCAACCTCCTGCAGGCGACCGCCAACGCCGGTCTGGAGTGGCGCCCCCGGAGCTCGTACCTCTCGAACCACTTCGGCCTCACCCTCTCGTACGGCTACTCGTTCGGCGAGATGGTGAAGGCGGTGAAGCTCGAGCAGACCGTCGACGGCACCACGGACAGCAGCGAGGCGAGCGACACCGTGGGCTTCTCGATGACGCCGTCGAACATCGTCGGCGTCTACTACGGCTGGACGCTCTTCATCCCTCGGTTCGGCAACCTCGGTGTCGAGGTGCGCGCCCTCAACACGATGGCCGCGTCGCTGAACTACGAGTACATCTTCTAGGCCGCCGAGGAACGACATGACGCGTTGGACTGCCCTCGCTCTCGCGTTCGCGACGGCCGGTTGCGCCAACTTCGGGACCAAGGTCACCGAGCAGGCACACCCCGGCGCCGCCGTGCGCGCGATCGATCAGGAGATCCTCTCGGAGGCGGTGGACCAGGCGTTCGCCGCGCTCGCGGTGCCGCAGTACAAGGCGCCCGAGCCGCCGCCGCCCCCGACCGCCCCCGCCCCACCGCCACCGCCCTCGGTCCTCGACGGCGCGATGGCGCCCCCTCCGCCGGCGCCGACGCCGGCGCCTCCGCCTCCCGCGGCGCCGGCGATGCTCACCGGCTACGTCGAGGTGCAGAGCACCATGGCGATCCCCGACGAGATCCGCCGGTACGCGGCCGCCCGCGCCGCCACCGCCGCGGGCTCGGCCGGCATCGGCATCCGCGAGGTCCGCCGGGTGTGGGAGCGCCGTGGCGACGGCTCGTGGATGCAGCTCTACGAGGACTACCCCGACACCGACGTGAAGGTGATCGTCATGGTCGCCTACGCCGGCGTCGACGAGGTGCTCGAGCCCTTCGAGCTGCGCCACACCGACCGCCGCGGAACCTCGCTCAAGGGCCGGTTCAAGGCCACCTTTGCGATCGTGCCGAGGAAGGCGAACATGCGGGCCTTCTCGGAGGTGATCTCGGGTGAGGCGCGCTACGAGCTCGACGAGGTCAAGTTCTACGACGCGCGCTGACGCCGCCGTCCTCGCCCTCGCGCTCGCCGCCGCCTGCACCGGTGGCGGCGAGCCGCTCGAGCAGGACACCGTCGACGAGGAGTTCGAGGTCAAGGCGCTGGTCGCCGACTGGGCGGCCGACCTCGAGGCGGGACGGATCGCGGCGCTCCGCGACCGGATGGACGAGGCGTTCCTCCACCAGGGCGAGGACCTCGATCGCGTCGAGGAGTGGTGCCGCTACTTCCTCGAGGCGGGTGGCGCGCTCCGCGTCGTCGTCGAGGACATCGACGTCTCGCTCCCCGGCCACCCTTCGGAGGAGCAGCCGGACGGCGCCGCTGCCGAGGTCGCCTACACCCTGACGATCGAGCGGGCCGGCGCCGAGGGCGATCCGCGGCAGGTGCTGCTCGTGCAGCGCGCCGTGCCCGGGCTCCCGCAGGCCTGGCTCTCGCACCTCGAGAAGCGGGACGGCCGCTGGGTCCCGGTGGGCGACCGGAAGCCGTTCGGGATCTCGCTGGTGTCGCTCCACGACGGGCCGCGCTTCACCCTCGGCGGCGGGATCCGCGATCCGCGCGGGCGCCTCCGCGGCGGCACCCTCACCGGCCGCGGCGCCGAGGGAGGCGTGCCGCTCGCGCTGCTCCCGAGCGGGATCTGGGCGCCGGCGGCGGAGGTCGAGCTGGCGGCGACGCCGGAGGAGCTGCCCGCGCTCCCGCTCCCGTACGCGCTCGCGCTCGACACCGTCGACGGACCGGTGGAGGAGCTCGCGGAGGTGCGCGCCGCGGTCACCGAGTTCGCGACGCCGACGAGGCCGCTCGGCGACGCCGACGTCCCGATCGTCTTCGAGTGGCAGGCGGCGGAGGATCGGTTCCGGCGCTTCCAGGTGCGGGTGCTCGGCGCCGCGGGGACGCTCTGGATCTCGGAGCCGACGCTCGCGCGCTCGCTCTCGTACCAGGGCCCGGAGCTCGAGCTGGGCACGAGCTACGACTACGAGGTCCGGGTGCTCGACTCGTTCGGGGACGCGTCGATCGCCCGGGCGTCGTTCGTGCCGCGGTCGCCCGACGAGCTCACGCCGGCGCTCGCGTCGGTCTCGCCCGACGTCGGCCCGGCCGCGGGCGGGCAGCGCGTGGTGATCGAAGGCGAGCGCTTCGGCGACGGCCTCCGGATCCTGTTCGGCACCGAGGAGGCGACGGACGTGGCGGTGATCTCCTCGACGCGGCTCGAGGCGACGACGCCGGCGGGAGCGCCGGGCGTGGTGGCGGTCGCGGCGGTCACGCCCGCCGGGCGCACCGCGCTGCTCGAGCGCGCCTACACCTACGAGTAGTCAGTCGACGCCGAGGAGCGCGCGGGCCTGGCGGCGATCGCCGGCGTAGACGAAGAGCGACTCGAGCTCCGCGACCGCGCCGGCCGGCAGCTCGGGGCGAACGTCCTCGAGGAGGGCGAGGCGATCGCTGCTGTACGGCAGCAGCCGCAGCGACGCGACGAGGAGCGCGACGTCGGCGCGGCGGTCCTTCAGCACCTTCGCCAGCGCGGCGCGGCGATCGGAGGAGAGGAGCCGGCCGGCGACGACGGCGGCGGGATCGACCGGCGGCGGCGCGGCGAGCTCGGGCTCGGGCGGAGCGGCGGTCTCCGGCGTCGGCGTCGGCGTCGGCGTCGGCGCTTCGGCCTCGGCGAGCTTCGGCGCCGCGGCGGCGCCCGGCTCGACGAACCGCACGATCGTGGTGTGGCCCTTCCGCACCGGCACCGTGCCGATCCAAGGCGCGCCCGACGGCAGCTTGCACCAGAACGGGTACGACCTCGCGGGCCCGGTGAACGCGAACGGGATCGTCTCCTTCGCCGGGCCCTTGCCGCGGTCGACCTTGCAGGTGCCGCCCTCGGGGGCGACGACCTTCAGCCCGGAGCCGTCGGCGGGCTCGAAGGAGAGCTCGCGCCGAGGCTCGGCCGAGGCGCCCGCGGCGACCGCGAGCAAGAGGAGCGTGACGGTGTGCATGGGCCCATGCTCGCGCCGTGCGCCGGTCGCGTCCACAGGCTCGTCCGCGACCGGCTATCCTCGCCGCCATGGGCAAGCTCCGCTTCCGCATCGCCATGTCGCTCGACGGCTACGTCGCCGGTCCCGACCAGAGCCCGAAGGATCCGCTCGGCGTCGGCGGCACCCGCCTCCACGAGTGGGTCTTCCCGCTGAAGGTGTTCCGGGAGCACCTGGGCATGGAGGGCGGCGAGACGAACGAGAGCTCCGCGGTCTTCCAGGAGCAGCTGGCGAACGTCGGCGCCACGATCATGGGCCGCAACATGTTCGGCGGGCACCCCGGGCCGTGGGACGCGGCGAAGCCGTGGGACGGCTGGTGGGGCGAGACCCCGCCCTTCCACCACCCGGTGTTCGTGATCACCCACCACGCGCGGGCGCCGCTCGCGATGAAGGGCGACACCACGTTCCACTTCGTCACCGGCGGGATCGACGAGGCGCTGGCGCGCGCGAGGGATGCCGCGGGAGCGAAGGACGTGCTCCTCGGCGGCGGCGCGAACGTGGCGCGGCAGTTCCTCGTCCGCGGGCTCGTCGACGAGCTGGATCTGAACGTCGCGCCGGTGCTGCTCGGCCGCGGCGAGCGGCTCTTCGACGGCGTCGGCGACGACCTCCACGGGCTCCGGCTGGTGAAGACGGTCGCGACGCCGCGGGTGGTGCACCTGAAGCTCGCGCGCTAGTCGGGCTGCCCGACGCACGCCTCCTTCACCTGCCGCTCGCAGGCGTCCTTCGCGAGCGGCTCGGCCTCGGCACGGAGGGCGGCGTCGAGCTTGCCGTCCTCCACGATCCAGCGCAGCGAGACGCAGGATCGCTCCCAGCCGAGGCGGCAGCCGCGGAGGTGGAGCTTCGCGGCGCGGGCGGCGTCCTCGCGGGCGACGCTCGCGCCGAGCCGGTCGCACGCCTCCGCCGCCGGGCGCGGGGCGTCGCAGCCGGTCTGGAGGAGCTCGCGCACCCGCGCGGGGGCCGCGGGGCCGCGGGTCGCGTCGACCCCGTCGAACCAGCGGGTCAGCGCGAGGCACGCGGCGCCGTCGCCGGCGTTGCACGCGTGCTCGTGGCCGTTGCGGGCGCTGGCGAGGAGGTCGGCCTTGGGCGGGAGCCCGAACGCGGCCAGCGTATCGGGGCGGTGGATGGCGATCGACTCGCACGAGAAGCCGTCGGTGCCGTCGCAGGCCCGGTAGGCTTCTCGGAAGAGAGGGGCGTCGTGGGCGCCGAGGCCGTTCACGCGCTCGAGCGCGACCGTCCGCGCGCCCGCCGCGACCGCCGCCGCGTGGAGCTCGTCGCGCCGCGCCCACGCGCTGCGGGCGGCGTCGACGCAGGAGCGGTGCTCGCCGCGCTTGCAGCGCGCCACCGCCCACTGGAACCGCGTCCGGTCCTCCGGCGCCATGTACCGGAACATCGCGTCCTTCGGGCTGCAGCGCGACGTCGCGACCGAGAGCATCCGCGCCTCCGTCGCGCGATCGAGCTCGGGCTCTCGGAGGAGCCGCTCGAAGTGGTGGCAACCCTCCACCGCCTTCGCCAGGACCGCGCGCTCGTAGGCCTCGAGCGCGCGGACGAGCTCCGCCGCGGGCGCCGCCGCCGCGAGGAACGAGCCGGCCGCGAGGCAGCCGAGACCGTCCTTCGGCTTCGCGGGGCACGCCGCGGCGCAGGACTTCCGTCCCGGCGCGACGACGTCCGCGGGGATCGGCTGGCCGGACCGCGCGAGCGCGGCGCAGGCCTCGCACGAGCCGAGCTTGCAGCCGCGGGCGCCGAGCAGCGCCGCCCGCGGCAGGTCGAACGCGACGGGGGGCCGGCCGTCGGCGTCGTCGGCGGTGGGCGCGACCGCGGGCGGGCGCTTCGCCTTCGGATCGACGGAGCCGTCCGCGAGCGCGGCGGCCGCGAACGCGCACGAGGCCGCCTTGCCCTTCTCGCACTCCGCGGCCTTGCGCTCGACGGCGGCGCGGCTGGTGACGCGCCCGCAGCTCGCGGCGTCCCGCTTGCCCGCCGCGCACGACGGCTCGAGGAGCTTCGCCACCTCACCCTCGTGGGCGCCGGCGAGCCGCTCGTCGAGGAGGAGCGCCGCGAGCGCGTCGCACGAGTCCGCGTCGCCGAGCTTGCACGCCTCGACGAGGAAGCGCTGCGCCTCCGGATCCGTGGTCTGCCTCGGATCGCCGTAGGACTTGTTCGCCACGGTGACCCCGGCCCGGCACGCCTCGACGTTCTTCGCCGCGCACCGCCCGGCGATGACCGGGACGAGGTGGGGACGGAGGCCGATCAGGTTGCCCTCGGTCCCGGTCCGGCGGCCGAGCTCGGCGCACGTCCCGGGGAGATCCCGGCCGCACGCGGCCACGAGCGAGCAGTACGCGGCCGCGGCGTCGTCGAAGCGCCAGGCGCGGCGACGCACCTCTTCCACGCACGCCGCGCCGTCTCCGCCCGCGCAAGCGGGGAGCACGAGCTCGGGCGTGCACGCCGGCGCGGGCCTCGGCCTTGCCGGCCGGGCCGGAGCGGTCGGCGCCGCCGCGGCCGGCGCCGAC
>CAZDGH010000270.1:0-8314 GCA_964504805.1 uncultured Myxococcales bacterium
CACGGGGACCTCCTTCGAGCGGCCCTCGCAGGAACGACGGGCGCCACCATGGTACGCACCGATCCCCGCCTTTGTTCCTTCGGCCCCCGCCGGGCGCCGCGGGTGGGCGGCGTCTCCAGCGATTCCGCGGGGTTACTTCACCAGCGCGGAGACGGCCTTGAACTCCGGGGTCCCGGCCCGACCGAGGAGGTCGAAGAGGACCGCCTCGGTGGAGGTGACGATCGCCCCGCCCCGCTCCATGAGCGAGAGGCCCACGCGGCGGTTCGCCTCGGTGCGCGAGGCCACCGCGTCCTCGGCGACGAAGACCTGGTGGCCGAGCGCGGCCAGGTCGCGCGCCGTCTGGAAGACGCAGACGTGGGTCTCCATCCCGCAGAGGACGACCTGCCGCGGGCCGCTCCCGAGCGCGTCCTTCACCGCCGGCACCGCGGCGCAGGAGAAGTCGAGCTTCTCGTGGGGCGCACCGGGCAGCGCGTCGCGGAGCGCCGGCACCGTGGGGCCGAGGCCCTTCGGGTACTGCTCGGTGGCGAGCACCGGGACCTTCAGCTGCTTCGCGCCCTCGACCAGCGCCTGGGTCGCCCGGAGCAGCGGCGCCCGCGCGCCCTCCGGCATCGCCGCGAGCAGCCGCTCCTGCACGTCGACGACGAGGACGACGGCCCTGTCCCGCTCGAGCTTGAGGCTCTCCATGGCGTCAGACCGCGTAGCCCTGCATGCCCGACTTCGCCGGCGCGTCCGGGTCGAGCACGACGTTGACGCAGGCGACCGTGTTCGACGCCAGGGCGCGCTCGAGCGCGGGGCGGATCTGCTTCGGGTCGGTGACGTGCTCGCCGTACCCGCCCATGGCCTCGACGATCTTGTCGTAGCGCGTGGGCCAGAGCAGCGTCGCCGGGCTCTTGTCCTCGCCGTACATCTGCACCTGCGGCAGGCGGATCTGGCCCCACGCCGCGTCGTTGCCGACCACGACCACCATCGGGAGGCCGAACCGGAGCGCGGTGTCGTAGTCGAAGCCGTTCAGGCCGAACGAGCCGTCGCCCTGCAGCACGAAGATCGGCCGGTCCGGGTGGAGCAGCTTCGCGGCGATCGCGAACGGCGCGCCGACGCCGAGGCAGCCGAGCGGCCCGGGGTCGAGCCAGCGGCCCGGCGCCTTGAGCTTGATCGTCTTCGCGGCCATGGCGACGTAGTTGCCGCCGTCGGCGACGAACATCGGGTCTCGGGACCCTTCGTTGGCGAAGTCGGAGAGCTCCCTGGCGAGCCGCGAGTGGTGGATCGGCACCCCCGCGTCGGCCTCGTGGACCGCGAGCTTCTCGAGCCGCGAGGCCTCCTTGGCGCGGAGCTCGGCGAGCAGGCCGCTCCGGTCCGGGCACTTCCCCACCGCGGCCGCGAGCTGCGCGAGCACCGTCTTGCTGTCGCCGGCGATGCCGAACTCCACCGCGCGGTTCCGGCCGATCTCGGTCGGGTCGATGTCGACCTGGACGAGCTTCGCGTCCTCGCGGAACGCGTCGCCGTAGCCGAGGCGGAAGTCGAGCGGCGTCCCGAGGACGAGCACGAGATCGGCGGCGGCGAGGGCCTCCTTGCGCGTGTGCTGGAAGAAGTTCGGGTGATCGGACGGCATGCAGCCGCGGCCCGAGCCGTTGAGGAACACCGGCAGCCCCGCCTGCTCGGCGAGGGTGCGGAGCGCGGCCGGGGCGTCGTCCCACCAGATCGAGGAGCCCGCGATCACCGCCGGCGCGCGGGCGGTGCGGATCGCCTCCGCCGCCTGCTCGATCGTCGCCGGGTCGCCGGCGGGCTTGGCGCGGGTCCGGTACTGCGTCGGGAGCTTCGGCTCGTCGACCGCGTTCTCGAGGACGTCCCAGGCGAGCTCCAGGAACACCGGCCCGGGGCGGCCGCTCATCATCACCCGGAAGGCCTTCGCGAGGTACGCGGGCACGAGGTCCGGCGTCGGGATGCGGTCGGACCACTTGGTGATCCGCAGGAAGAGATCGACCTGCTCCATCTCCTGCAGCGAGCCGCGGGACTGGTTGAAGATCGGCGCGGCGCCGCCGAGGAGCAGCATCGGCGAGCTCGCGGCGTGGGCGTTGGCCACGCCGGTGAGCGCGTCGGTCACGCCCGGTCCGGCGGTGACGATGGCGACGCCCGGACCGCGGGTGAGCCGGGCGTAGGCGTCGGCGGCGTGGGCGGCGGCCTGCTCGTGCCGCGTGTCGACGACCTTGATCCCCTCCTCCACGCAGGCCGCGTAGATCGGCGCCACGTGGAGACCGGAGAGGGTGAACACGTGCTTCACACCTTCGGCCTTGAGCATCTTGGCGCAGAGCTGCGCGCCCTTCAGCATCGCCATCGCCGTGCCTCCGTTTCACACCCGGTCGGCGCTCCCGCCGACGCCGGGCCCCGCCCGGCCGCTGTCCCTGCCGCCGGGCGAGACGCACCTTACCAACAAGCCGCGCGCTTGCGCCGGCACATCGCCCGGGTAGACTCCGCTCGCTTCCCGACACTCGCGAAGGCTCCCCGAGGACCCGAAGAGGCCGATGAGCACGAACGCGAACCCGACCCCCGTGAAGTACCAGGACGCCCGCGCGCTCCCCGCGCCCCCCATCGCCCTCTGGGCGTTCGTCGCCCTGCTCGTCTCGAGCGTGCTCTGGGCGGCCCTCAAGCTGTAAGCCGATGCCGGATCCCGGCGCGGCGCTCCTAGAGGCCATCGCCCGGCTCGCGCCGGCGGACCGGACCGCCTTCGGCCTCGCCTTCGGCGCCCGCGCGGCCTCCCTCGGCCTCACCTACCTCGGCGGCGACGGCGAGAAGCCGATCCCGGTGGCGTTCCCGCCGGTGGTCGAGCCGCGCGCCCGCACCGAGCGGCGCGCCGCCCTCGCCCGCACCGTGCTCGAGGGGCTCGCCGCGGTCGCCCGGTCGGTCCTCGACGGCAAGGCCGGCGCGCGGACGCGGGACGAGCTCCTCGCCGAGCTCGCCCCGCTCGAGCGGCCGATCGTCGAGCGCACCTACCGCGACCTCTCGGTGCTCGGCACCGTCCGGGTCGATCTCTTCGTCGATCCCTCGGGCGAGGACCGGGTCCTCGAGCTGAACGCGACGATCCCGGCGATGCAGGGCTACTCCGACATCGCCGCCCGGGCGTTCCTCGAGACCGCCCTCGAGCGGCTGGCCGGCCGGTCGGAGGGCGCGGCCCGCGCCGAGGCCGACGCCCTGCTCGCGGCGAGCGGCTCGAACGCCGACGACCTCCTCCGGAGCCTCGAAGCCGCGCACCGCGCCCTCGGCGGCGCCGCCGAGCGGCCGAGGATCCTGCTCGTGCACCGCCGCGGCGACGCGCAGCTCGGCGAGCTGCGCTACCTGGCCTCGCGCTTCACCGCCGCGGGCTGCGAGGCGCGCACGGCGATCGCCGACGAGGTCGAGGTCGTCGACGGCGCGGTGCGGGCCCACGGGTTCGCCCCCGACCTCGTCTACCGCCACGTCTTCGCGCGGCGGATCGAGCCGTCGTGGCCGATGGCCCGGGTGCTCGCGGAGCCTTCGCGCTTCCGCCTCGTGAACCCGGTCGATCCGCAGCTCGAGCAGAAGGGCATGCTCGCGGAGCTGTCGCGGGCCGGCGACGAGCCCGAGGTGGCCGCGGCGCTCGGCGTCCTCCCGGCCCACGCGGCCGCGGTGCGGCGCCACCTGCCGTGGACGCGGCGCCTCGCGCCGGGCGCGTCGACGATCCCGGGTGGCGCCCGCGCCGACGAGCTCGTCGCCTGGGCGGCGGCCTCGCCCCGCGGGCTCGTGGTGAAGCGCTCGTGGGACTACGGCGGCAAGGGCGTCTTCCTCGGCGCCGAGCACGGCGACGAGTCCTCGCGGTCGCGGGCGGCCGAGCGCTTCGGCAAGGAGCTCTCCTGGACCGAGCTCGTCCGCGCCTGCGCCGACGAGGGCGGCTGGGTCGTGCAGGAGCGCGTGCCGCTCGCGGCCCGGCCGCTGTCGGTGGCGGCGGAGGGCGAGGTCGTGGTCCGCGACGCGTTCGTCGACGTCTCCGCCTACACCAACCTCGGGGTCGACTTCGCGCCGAAGGGCGGCGTCTGCCGCGCGTCCGGCTCGCCGATCGTCAACATCCAGAGCGGCGGCGGCGTGGTCCCGCTGCTCTCGGCCGAGGCCGTCGCCGCCCTCGAGGCGCGGCTCTAGCCTAGAGCTTCGGCAGCTTGATCCGCGCGCGCTCCTCGCCGGGGCGCATCACCAGCCGCTCCACCGGACGTCCGCCGACGAGGTGCTCGCGGACGATCTCCGCGACGTCGTCCACGGTGACGTGGGCGTACCAGGTGGCCTCCGGGTACACGACCACCGAGACGCCGTGCGCGCACGCGTCCATGCAGCCCGCGGCGTTGGCCCGGATGGCGTGGTGGAGGCCGCGGGCGGCGAGCTCCTTCTTGAACGCGTCCCGCACCGCCTCCGAGCCCTTCGCGGCGCAGGAGCCCTTCGGCGCGTCGTCGGGCCTCCGGTTCGTGCAGATGAAGACGTGGCGCTCGTACGGGGGCGGCATGTCGTGGACCTCCGGTGGACGCTGCATGTAGCAGCCGCGCGGCGGTCCGCAAAGGCCGCGAACGCCGGGCGCCGACGAATTCCACCCACCGTGAATGTCGGATCGGTAGCGGAAACTCGCGGGCCTCACGTGGCCGTGGCGCGGAGAGCCGCGTGGCGCCTGCGTGGCGAGCGAGCGGACGTTCTCTTACGTTGCGTGACGATACGTCCGTTGCCACGAGGTCCCCGCACGGGCTGCAGGGGCCCTGACGCGGTGCGGCTAGTCCGCGATTTCACGGCATAACCACATCCCCTGGGGGCGGGTTCACAGGTAAGCCACAACCGGTCGTGGCAAGCTCGCTTGACCGGTCTTTGGCGAAAGTGTTCTATGCGGCCATTCGATAGCGGACGGGCCGTCCGGGGAGCCGCCTCCCCACCACGCCCTCCGCCGCCCAGGGGGGCGTGGCTGGGTCGCGAGAGGTGATCCCAAACAGCAGGTGACAGGGCCGACGCGTCGGTCCGCGAACGAGACGGCACCGGGGCGCGCGAGCGCGGCCGGGGCCGAACGGAGCCTTTCGCCGTCGAGAAGGCGCCGTTACACAAAGGAGAGCCGGATGGCCGGGACGACCGAGGTGGAGATGAAGGAAGGCCGCACGGGGACGCGCCGCGGGGAGCGCAAGAGCAGCGAGGGCTCGAAGAAGGGCCTCACGCTCGAGCGGTTCTTCACGACGCCCGGGGTGGACCCGGCGGAGGAGCTCGCCTGGGAGCTCCGCTCCGCGTCGATCACCGACGAGTCCGGCAAGCCCATCTTCGAGCAGAAGGACATCGAGGTCCCGAAGGGCTGGAGCGCCCTGGCGACGAACGTCGTCGCCTCGAAGTACTTCCGCGGCCCGCTCGGCCCGACCCGCGAGCGGAGCGTGAAGCAGCTCGTCGGCCGCGTGGTGAGGACCATCGGCGCCTGGGGCCGCAAGGACGGCTACTTCGCCACCGAGGCCGACGCCGCGACGTTCGAGGCCGAGCTCGCCCACCTGCTCTACCGGCAGAAGATGGCGTTCAACTCGCCGGTCTGGTTCAACGTCGGCGTCGAGGAGCACCCGCAGTGCTCGGCGTGCTTCATCAACTCCGTCGAAGACTCGATGGACTCGATCCTGCGCCTCGCCCACACCGAGGGCATGCTCTTCAAGTACGGCTCGGGCACCGGCTCGAACCTCTCGGCGATCCGCTCCTCGAAGGAGCAGCTCGCCGGCGGCGGCACCGCGTCCGGCCCGGTGTCGTTCATGAAGGGCTTCGACGCCTTCGCCGGCGTGATCAAGTCGGGCGGCAAGACCCGCCGCGCGGCGAAGATGGTGATCCTCAACGTCGACCACCCCGACGTGAAGGACTTCATCTGGTGCAAGGCGTCCGAGGAGAAGAAGGCCTGGGCGCTCATCGACGCCGGCTACGACCCGTCGTTCAACGGCGAGGCGTACAGCTCGATCTTCTTCCAGAACTCGAACAACTCCGTCCGCGTCACCGACGACTTCATGCGGGCGGTGCTGCTCGACGGCGACTGGCAGACCCGCGCCGTGCGCGACGGCAAGCCGGTCGAGACCTTCCGCGCCAAGCAGCTCTTCCGCGAGCTCTCCGAGGCCGCGCACCTCTGCGGCGACCCGGGCCTCCAGTTCGACACCACCATCAACGCGTGGCACACCTCGCCGCGGTCGGGCCGGATCAACGCGTCGAACCCGTGCTCCGAGTACATGTACCTCGACGACTCGGCCTGCAATCTCGCCTCGCTCAACCTGATGAAGTTCGTCGACGCCGACGGCGAGCTCGACGTCAAGGCGTTCAAGAAGGCGGTCGAGGTCACCATCCTCGCCCAGGAGATCCTGGTCGACGGCGCGAAGTACCCGACCGAGCGGATCGCGGAGAACTCGCACAAGTACCGGCCGCTCGGCCTCGGCTTCGCGAACCTCGGCGCGCTGCTGATGAGCCGCGGCCTCGCCTACGACTCCGACGCCGGCCGGGCCTACGCCGCGGCGATCACCGCGGTGATGTGCGGCCACGCCTACCGGACCAGCGCCCAGATCGCGGGCGATCACGGCGGGCCGTTCGAGGGCTACGGCCCGAACCGCGAGCCCTTCCTCGGGGTGATGCGCAAGCACCGTAAGGCGGTGGACGACTGGGTCGACGGCACCCTCGTCCCGGCCGAGCTCGGCCAGGCCGCCCGCGAGGTGTGGGACGAGGCGATCGCCCTCGGCACCGCCAACGGCTACCGGAACGGCCAGGTCACCGTGCTCGCGCCGACCGGCACCATCGCCTTCATGATGGACTGCGACACCACCGGCATCGAGCCGGACATCGCGCTCATCAAGTACAAGAAGCTCGTCGGCGGCGGCATGCTCAAGATCGTCAACAACACGGTCCCGGCCGCGCTGAAGAAGCTCGGGTACACCGAGAAGGCGCTCGGCGAGATCGTCCACTACCTCGACGAGAACGAGACCATCGAGGGCGCGCCCGGCCTCAAGGACGAGCACCTGCCGGTGTTCGACTGCGCCTTCAAGCCCGCCAACGGCCGCCGCTCGATCCACTGGCTCGGCCACATCCGGATGATGGCGGCCTGCCAGCCCTTCCTCTCCGGCGCGATCTCGAAGACCGTGAACCTGCCGCACGAGGCGTCGGTCGAGGACATCGAGATGGCGTACATGGAGGCCTGGAAGCTCGGCCTCAAGGCCATCGCCGTGTACCGCGACGGGTGCAAGCGGTCGCAGCCGCTCAACACCTCGAAGGACGCCAAGGCGGCGAAGGAGAAGGAGCCGGTCCGGTTCGCGCAGCGCAAGAAGCTCCCGGACGAGCGCCAGGCGATCACCCACAAGTTCTCGATCGGCGGCCACGAGGGCTACCTCACCGTCGGCCTCTACGAGGACGGGACCCCGGGCGAGCTGTTCGTGACCATGGCCAAGGAGGGCTCGACGATCTCGGGCCTGATGGACTCCTTCGCCACCGCGATCTCGCTCTCGCTGCAGTACGGCGTGCCGCTCAAGGTGCTGATCGACAAGTTCAGCCACACCCGGTTCGAGCCGAGCGGCTTCACCGGCAACCCGGCGGTGCCGATCGCCAAGTCGATCACCGACTACATCTTCCGCTGGCTCGAGGCGAAGTTCTGCCCGCAGCCGGCGGAGGCGGCGGAGCTGACCGCGGCGGCGACCGCGCCGGCCCCGGGCTCGGCGAACGACCTGGCGGCGAAGGCGGCGGCGACGCCGGCCTCGAAGGGCGCGACGGCCGTGCCCGCGGGCAAGGGCGCCGGCGCCGTGGCGCTCGCCTCGGAGCTGCTCACCCAGAGCTTCCTGAACCAGGCCGACGCCCCGCCCTGCCACACCTGCGGCAGCATCACGGTGCGCAACGGCGCCTGCTACAAGTGCCTCAACTGCGGCGCGACGAACGGCTGCTCCTAGCCGCACCGCAGGCGCTCGGCGACACGCGCGGGGCGGTTCCCTCCGGGGGATCGCCCCGCGGCCGTTCCTGGGGCGGCTAGGCGCTGGCGCGGGTGCCGCGGCCGAAGAGGGCCTCCTCGACGGCGCGGGCGGTGGTGCCGTGACGCGCCGCCACCGCGGCGAGGACGAGCGCGACGAGGCGGCCGCCCGGCGGGGACCGGTGCGCCTCGAGGTACGCGCGGCCGCGGCCCTCGATCCCGTGGGCGGCGCGGACGGCCTCGAACGCGGCGACCGCGTCGTCGTCGACGACGCCGCGGCGGTCCGCGAGGAAGCGCTTCACCAGGAGCGCCTCGCGGAGCGAGCGGTGGAAGTCGAGGGCGTACGAGACGAGCGGCCGCGCGGGGCGCGCGCGGGCGGCGCCG
>CAZDGH010000271.1:0-8298 GCA_964504805.1 uncultured Myxococcales bacterium
ACGCCGAGCGCCGGGCGCGGGACCTCGCCACCGCCGCGGCGGCGCTCCGCGCGCTGCCCGACCGCGCGGGCCGCGCCGACTACGAGGCCGCGCTCGCCGCCGCCCGCGACCGGCCGCTCGCCGAGGTCCGCGAGCGCCTCTTCGCCGATCTGCCGGGGCGCCGCCGCGTGCTCGCCGTCGAGCCGCTCGACGCTCCCGCGCTGCTCGACCGCTACAACGTCGCGCTGGTGCAGGGGCTGCTCCTCCACGCCCACCGCCTCGAGCTCGCCGTCGAGGACGCGGACGTCGCGCGGGTGCGGCGGCTGCTGCGGCGCCTGCGCTTCCACCGGCTGGTGCTCGAGGTCGTCTCCGAGAAGCCGCTGGTCCTCGGCGTCGAGGGGCCCGGCGCGGTCGTCGGCGTGCAGAAGGGCTACGGCCTGCAGCTCGCGTCGTTCTTCCCGGCGGTGGTCGAGCTCGCGCGCTGGTCGCTCGTCGCCGAGCTCCGGCTCCCGCGGAAGGCCGCGGCGGAGCTGCGCCTCGACGAGCACGCGGGCCTGCGGGTGCCGCCGTCGCCGCTCCCGCACCTGCCGGAGGAGCTCCGCGTCGCGGCGGAGGGCCTCGCGGCGCAGGGCTTCGAGGTCGACGTCGAGCCCGCGCCGCGCCACGTCGGGGTCCGCGGGCTCGCGGTGCCGGACCTGCGCGTGCGCCACGGCGGCGAGGAGCTGTACGTCGAGCTGTTCCACCGCTGGCACGCGCGGCCGCTCGCGCGACGCCTCGAGGACCTCGCCGCGCGCCCCGACGGCCGCTGGCTCCTCGCCGTGGATCGCGCCATCGCCGGCGGCGTCGCCGAGCACCCGCAGGTGGTGCGCTTCGCCGGCTTCCCCGCGGCCTCGCGCCTCGGCCCCGCCCTGCGGCGGCTCGCGGCGAAGCTCGGCTAGAGCAGGGCCCGCGTCTCGCGACGATCCTTTCGAGTGAGCCCTGCTCTAGGATGCTCTCGCCCGGGGAGGGGCACCACGTGAAGCGACTCGGAACCATGTTGCTCCTGCTCGGCGCCCCGGCGCTCGCCGGCGCGGCCGAGGAGGCGCCGGCGGCGACCGCCGAGGCGCCCGCGAAGCCGAAGCCGAAGCCGCCCGCCGAGGACAACGGCCTCGTGATCGAGGTCCACGGCGGCCCGAAGAGCTACGACGACCCCGGCGGCATCGGCTCAAGCCTCGGCGGCGGCCTCCGGATCGTCCACCACGAGGGCCTGCGCACCGACTTCGGCGTGCACCTGCTCTACGGGTCGAGCTCCGGCGAGGTCGAGGCGGGCTTCCCCTACGAGGAGACCTCGTTCGGCGGCGGCGCCGACGCGTGGCTCGGCTTCGGCGCCGGCCCGGCGGAGATCCTCTTCGGCCTCGGCGCGCAGGTGCTCACCGTCAGCGGCGAGCTCGACGCCCTCGGCAAGGCGTTCCCGTACGAGCCCGGCCTCACCTTCGGCGGCTTCGTCGGCGCCGGCGCCGCGGTGAACGTGGCGCCGCTCCGGCCCGCGTTCCGCTTCGGCTACCTCGTCGACTTCGGGGCCGACGAGGAGGAGCTCCAGGGCGGGAGCATCGGCGGCGTCTTCTTCGCGCTCGAGCTCGGGCTGGAGGTGGTGAAGTGGTGAACCTGCGCCGGTTCCTCCCCGTCGCGTGCTGGTCGCTCGGCGCCCTCGCCGCCGTGTCCTGCTCGTGCCTCGACTTCAAGGGCGGCACGCTCACCGTCCGCACCGACTGCCTCGGCGGCCCCGAGGACAAGCTCCTCGCCTTCGGCATCTTCCCCGCCATCGACGAGCTCTCGGGCGAGGTGAAGCAGGCGGTCGAGCAGGTGCCGGTGGTCCAGTGCGACATCCCGGAGACGACCGGCCTCGAGTGCGTCTCGGTCGGCGCCGGGATCGCCGAGACCGGCGAGGTGGCGATGATGTGCGGCACCATCATGCACGTCGCCGGCCCCGTCGACGCCACCTCGAACGTCTTCTTCCTCTGCGAGGCGCCGCAGCCGTTCGGCGAGGAGACGCTCTGGCCGATGAAGTGCCGCTACGTGACCGCCACGCTCGCGGCGGCGGAGTTCGGCGGCCGGACGGAGTGCCAGGCGATCGCCGACCTGGAGATCCTGGCGGAGTCCCCGATCTGAGCGAGCTCGTCCGACTCGTCTTCGGCTTCCCGACCGTGATCTTCACGATCCCGCTCGGGGTCTGCCTCGTCTACTGGCTGCTGGTGGTGGTCGGCGCGCTCGGCGTCGACCTCCTCGACGGCGGCGGCGACGGGGTCGACGGCGGCGCGGACGTCGACGTCGGCGACGGCGACGTCGGCGGCGGCGAGGCGGAGGGCGCGGCGAAGGGGCTGCTCTCGCTCGTCGGCTTCGGCTCCGCCCCGGTGACGGTGGTGGTGAGCTTCCTCTCCTTCTTCGCCTGGACCGCCTCGCTCGTCGGCTCGGCGTACCTCGCGCCGGTCCTCGGCGGCGTGCTGCCGGGCTGGGCCGCCGCCGCCGCGGTGCTCGCCGCGGCGATCGTGCTCGGCAGCGTGCTCACCCGGCTCGCGGTGGCGCCGCTGCGGAAGGTCTTCGCCGCGACCTCGGCGCCGGAGCGGAAGCAGCTCCTCGGCAAGCTCTGCACCGTGCAGTCCGGCCGCGTCGACGGCAGGTTCGGCCAGGCCTCCTTCGACGACGGCGGCGCGGGCCTCCTGCTCAACGTCACCTGCGCCAGGGAGAACACGCTGAAGAAGGGCGACCGGGCGGTGATCGTCGACCACGACCCGGTGCGCGACGTCTTCGAGATCGAGCCCGCCGAGTTCGTGGCGATCGGCGAGGCGGCGACGTCCACCGAGGCGGCGCGGCGCGAGCGGGAGAAGGTGCGGTGACCCGGCGCGCGCTCGCCTCGGTCCTGGTCCTCGCCGCGGGCTGCGTCGAGGTCGAGGGACCGGGGCTCGCGTGCGACGCCGACGAGGAGTGCGTCGAGGGAGAGCGGTGCCTCGACGGCACCTGCGCGCCGTACCACCCGCCGACGGCCGAGGAGCTCTGCGCCGCGGCGCCGTGCGAGACCGTCACCCTCGACGACGGCAACGAGCTCGTCTGCGACGCGCGGAGCTGCCCGGCGCCCGCGTCGGGCGTGGAGCCGGTCTGCGCCGGCGGCGCCTGCTGCGCGCCCGCCTGCGCGGGGAGAGCCTGCGGCGACGGGGACGGCTGCGGCGGCACCTGCACGGACGGGTGCCCGCGCTGGCAGCCGGTGCGGTTCGCGGGCGCCGAGCTCACCGGCGATCGCGCCTTCCCCGGGATCGCCCTCGAGCCTGCGGCGGATGGCGGTCCCCCGGCGATCGTCATGACCGGCGGGCTGAGCTTCGACGCGCTCGCGGTCGGCGACTTCCCGGTGCCCGGCACCTTCGCCCTCCCGCTCGCCGCGCCGCTCGCGTGGTCGCGGCTCGACGTCGCGGTCGAGGCGCCCGAGGTGTTCGACGGGAGCGCCCTCGCCCCGCCGGGCCGCGGGAGCGTCGTGCACCTCGGCGGCTACCTCGTCGGCGGCAGCTCGACCATGGAGCTCCGGGAGCTCGTCCGCGATCCGGCGCGCGGCGGTCCGACCTGGTCGCTCGTCGCGCCCGAGGGGCCCTCGCCCGCCGACGTCTCGCCGCGCGGCGCCGCCTGCGTCGCCTACGACGAGGCCCGGGACGAGGTGGTCGTCTTCGGCGGCGGCGCGACCGAGGGGCTCGGCGAGCACACCCGCGCGCTCGGAGACACCTGGGTGTGGACGAACCCGCGCGATCCCGGCGGCGCGCGGTGGGAGGACCGCACCGATCCCGACGGACCGTCGGCGCGGCAGGGCGCGGCCTGCGCCTGGGACGGCGAGGGCGTGGTGCTGTTCGGCGGCGTCCTGCCCCCGGCCCGCCTCTTCGCCGAGACGTGGCGGTGGGACGGCGCGCGCTGGAGCCTGCTCGCCCCGGCCGGCGCCGTCCCGTCCTCGCGCCACGAGCACGCGATGGCCTGGGAACCCGCCGGCCGGCGGGTGATCCTCTTCGGCGGCAGCGACACCCGCGAGCACCTCGAGGAGACCTGGGAGTGGCGCCGACCCGAGGGCGCCCCGGCGCACCGCTGGGTCCGCTACCCCGTCGGCGCGGGCACGAGCCCCGGGCCCCGGGCCGGGGTCGGCCTGGTCGCGATCCCGCCGGGCTCCGCCCCCGGCACGCCGCTCGAGGCGGGCGGCGTCGTCCTCGCGGGCGGCCGGGTCTCCCGCAAGGGCTACTTCGGCGATCTCTGGGTGCTTCCTCCCCCCTGAGCGCAGCCGGCGCTCGCCTCCTTCGGGTGGGGCGCTCGACTTCCCGGTGGTTTCGTGTAGGGTGCGCCGCGTTCCCGGCTGACGAGAGTGAGCGGGTCCCGGGCGGCAAGCTGCCGCCTGATCATGAAAGCAAGTGACACGAGATGGCCAACGGTACCGTGAAGTGGTTCAACGACGCGAAGGGCTTCGGCTTCATCACGCAGGACGACGGCGGCGAGGATGTCTTCTGCCACCACACTGCGATCCAGACCGAAGGCTTCCGCTCCCTCCAGGAGGGGCAGAAGGTCACCTTCGACGTGCAGAAGGGCCCGAAGGGCCTGCAGGCGGCGAACGTCCGCCCGGTCTGACGACCGGCTGACCACTTCGAGCTGCATCCGAGGCCGCGGCCGGGCAACCGGCGGCGGCCTCGGCCGTTCCTGGATCAGAGCGTCGAGCCCGGGGACGGCTCGCGGCAGACGAGCCGCCGGTGCTTCGTCTCGCCGGACGTCACCTCGAGCCAGGCGGCGCGGGCCGCCGGGCACGACGTCGCGCCCTCGACCGGCGCCGTGGTGATCGTCACCGTGAGCCCCGCGCCCATGAACGCGTCCTCGTCGGGACCGCCGGAGGCCCGCGGGAGCTTCGACTCGCCGGCCGCGGGGTGCACCCGCAGCGTCCCGCGGTTGTGCGAGTAAGCGGCGACGATCGTCCCGCCGGGGCCGTCGAGGCGGAGCCAGAGCTCGCCCTTGTCGCCGGGGCCGAGGGGCAGGAGCGGGAACACGGAGACCTCCGCGGCGAGGGCGACGAGGGCCAGGAAGCGCATGGGTCCCATGGTGCCACGGACGCCCGCCGCCTGAACGTCCGGGCGGCCTCCCGCGTAGACGACCGCGCCGCTTGTGGCGTCCTTCGGGCCGCTGCTACAAGCTTGCCCGCCGCATTCGTCGCACGTGACCCCTCGCGCTCGGAGCCGCGCATGGATCCGATCATCGTCGCCGCCATCGTCGGCGTCGCCGCCGTCGTCCTCCTCGGCCTGCTCATCACCGTCGCCCGGTTCTACCGGCAGGTGGACCAGGGCAAGGCGCTCGTCATCAACACCATGAAGAGCGAGCCGGTGGTCACCTTCACCGGCGCCGTCGTCTTCCCGATCGTCAACCGGGTCGAGACGATGGACATCTCGCTCAAGACCATCGAGCTCGACCGCCGCGGCAAGGAGGGCCTCATCTGCCGCGACAACATCCGGGCCGACATCAAGGTCACCTTCTTCGTCCGGGTGAACAAGACCAAGGAGGACGTGCTCAAGGTCGCCCAGGCGATCGGCTGCGCCCGCGCCTCCGACCCGAAGACGCTCGAGGAGCTGTTCGTCGCCAAGTTCTCCGAGGCGCTCAAGACCGTGGGCAAGCGCCTCGACTTCGAGGACCTCTACAAGGAGCGCGACAGCTTCAAGGACCAGATCGTCGACGTCATCGGCAAGGACCTGAACGGCTACATGCTCGAGGACGCCGCCATCGACTACCTCGAGCAGACGCCGATCGAGCTGCTCGACAAGGACAACATCCTCGACGCGCAGGGCATCAAGAAGATCACCGAGCTCACCACCGTGCAGAACGTGATGACCAACGACTTCCGCCAGACGGAGCGGATGGCCATCACCAAGCGGAACGTCGAGGCGCAGGAGGCGATCCTCTCCCTCGAGCGGCAGCAGGCCGAGGCGCAGATCCGCCAGCAGCGCGAGATCGACACCATGACCGCCCGCGAGGCGGCCGAGACCGCGAAGATCCAGGCCGAGGAGAAGGCCCGCGCCGAGCTCGCCCGCATCCAGGCCGAGGAGCAGATCCAGATCAACGAGCAGAACAAGCTCCGCCAGATCGAGGTCGCCCAGAAGAACCGCGAGCGCGTCATCGCCATCGAGACCGAGCGCGTGCACAAGGACGCGGGCCTCGAGGCGATCAACCGCGAGCGCGAGGTGGAGCTGCTCCGGATCGAGAAGGAGAAGCAGCTCGAGGTGGAGCGCAAGGCGATCGCCGACGTCGTCCGCGGCCGCATCGCCGTCGACAAGACCGTCGCCGAGGAGGAGGAGCGGATCAAGGATCTCCGGCTCCTCGCCGAGGCGAAGCGGCAGAAGGACGCCGCGGTCGTCCACGCCGAGGCGCAGGCGCAGGAGGCGCTGGTCAAGGAGATCAAGGCGGCCGAGGCGGCGCAGCAGGTTGCCACCTTCCACGCCAAGGAGCGGCTCACCCTCGCCGAGGCCTCGCTCGAGGCCGCGGACAAGGAGGCGAAGGCCAAGATCCGGCTCGCCGAGGGCGTCCAGGCCGAGACCGCCGCGCCGGGCCTCGCCCAGGTGCGCGTCCGCGAGGCCGACGCCGCGGCGCTCGAGAAGCAGGGCATGGCCCAGGTCCGCGTCAAGGAGGCGGAGGCCGGCGCCATCGAGAAGCAGGGCTTCGCGAACGCGGCGGCGATCAAGGAGAAGCTCCTCGCCGAGGCCGCGGGCGAGCAGGAGAAGGGGCTCGCCGGAGCGCGCGTCCGCGAGGCCGAGGCCGGCGCGGTGCAGAAGCTCGGCGAGGCCGAGGCCGTCGCGCTCAAGGAGAAGCTCTTCGCCGAGGCCGCCGCCATCCAGGAGAAGCTGTCCGCCGAGGCGCGCGGCCTGAAGGAGAAGGCCGAGTCGATGAAGCTCCTCGACGGCGTGGGCAAGGACCACGAGGAGTTCCGGCTCAAGCTCGACAAGGAGAAGCAGGTCGAGCTGGCGGCGATCACCGTCAAGCGCGACGTCGCGGCCGAGCAGGCGAAGGTCATGGCCGAGGCGTTCGGCAACGCCAAGATCCAGATCGTCGGCGGCGACGGCGAGTTCTTCGACAAGCTGGTGAAGGCGATGTCCTTCGGCCAGTCGATGGACGCGGCGGTGGACGGCTCGCACACGCTCAAGACCGCGCTCAAGGACTACCTCGACGGCGACCGGAGCCTCCCGGCCGACCTGAAGGAGATCCTCTCGAGGCCGGGCCTCACCGGCGACGCGCAGAACGTCGCCCTGGCGGCGCTGCTCGCCAAGGTGGCGCAGGGGCAGGGCGCGCTGCCGGCGGCGCCGAACGTCGTCCCCGAGAAGCCGAAGAGCCGGTAGGCGGCGATGTCCCGGCCCGAGACGCAGCTCGAGGGCGGCAGCTACGAGGTCATCCGCGGCCGGCTCGTCGGCCAGGCCGCGGAGCTCGGCCGCCTCGCCGACGCGCTCAACGCGCGACGCAAGCAGACCTTCGGCGGCACCGAGCTCACGGTGGTCGGCTCGGAGCGGGTCCGCACCGAGAACAACTGCGTCCCGCGCGACATCGTCGCGGTGGGCAAGCACCTGCTCTTCGGGTTCAACGTCTTCCTCGGACTGAAGAGCGAGACCCACGTCGGCGACGTGCTCTCGCTCCACAAGTTCGAGAAGACGCCGGAGGGCTTCGACCTCTCGGAGGTGCCGGCGACCGAGGGCGGCGGGTTCCTCGCCGACGCCCGCTTCGTGAAGGACTTCCAGGAGCTCTACCGCTTCTACAAGGGCACGAAGCTCAAGAGCCTCGCCCGCACCGAGACGCGGCTCTTCGTGGTGTTCCAGGTCGGCGCCAGCGTCCGGGACATCCGCGTCTTCCGCTTCTCCCTCGACGCCGGCGGGAGCGCGACCTACGTCGACAACCGCGGCGAGCGCGAGTACGTCTACCCGCCGCAGCACGACTTCGAGTGGACCGTCGCCGGCCGCGACCGCTTCGTCCGCGGCAAGCACCCGCACGTCAACGTCCTCGACACCGTCTTCGTCGAGACCGTCGGCGGCGACCTCACCGTCAAGGTCGAGGACAACACCGAGAGCGGCAAGGGCGTCTACAGCGAGCCGGTCGAGGATCCCGACCAGTCCCTCGACGACGGCGAGTTCCGCTACGCCAGGGTCGGCGCGCTGGTCCTCCTCGAGGTGAAGCCGTTCCGGGAGGAGAAGAAGCGCTACCTCGTCTTCAATTCCCGCACCGAGCAGGTCACCCGCATCGACGCCATCGGCCAGGCGTGCGTGCAGCTCCCCGAGGACCAGGGGATCGTCTTCCCCGGCG
>CAZDGH010000272.1:0-8268 GCA_964504805.1 uncultured Myxococcales bacterium
GCTTGCCGGCGGGGGCCGGCGCG
Organism: uncultured Myxococcales bacterium; assembly: GCA_964504805.1. Lineage (GTDB taxonomy): Bacteria > Myxococcota > Myxococcia > Myxococcales > Vulgatibacteraceae > CAZDGH01. The sequence continues at coordinate 24 of CAZDGH010000272.1, forward strand.
GCGGACGGGGCGGGGGTCTCCTTGCCACACGCGGCGAGGACCGAGGCGACGAGGAACGAAGCGACGACGAGCTGCGAGATGCGGGTCAAGTCCGGCTCTCCTGTTGGGGTGGTACGGCGCGCCTTCGACTCAGGCCTCCTGCAGAAATTTATCGCCGAGCTCCTTCGCCCGGCGGGTGGCGGCCTCGACCGCGTTGATGAGCGTGGTCCGCAGCCCGCCGGCCTCGAGCGTGTGCAGGCCCGCGATCGCGGTCCCGCCCGGCGAGGTCACCTGGTCCTTGAGCTGGCCGGGGTGCGTGCCGGTCTCGAGGAGGAGCCGCGCCGAGCCGAGGACGGTCTGGGCCGCGAGCGCCTGGGCGGTGTAGCGGGGCAGCCCGACCTTCACGCCGGCATCCGAGAGCGCCTCGATCACCAGGAAGACGTACGCCGGGCCCGAGCCGGAGAGGCCGGTCACCGCGTCGAGCAGCGACTCGTCGACGAGCACCGTCTTGCCGACGGCGTCGAAGAGCTTCTTCGCCGACGCCAGGTCCGCCTCGGTGGCGTGCTCGCCGCCGGAGATCGCCGTGGCGCCCTCGCCGACGAGCGCCGGCGTGTTCGGCATCGAGCGCACGATCCGCGCCCCGCGGCCGAGGCGCCGCTCGAGGGCGGCGATCGGCACGCCGGCCGCCACCGAGATCACCAGCTTCTGCGGGTCGATCACCGGCGCCACCTGGTCGAGGATCTTCCCCATCGCCTGCGGCTTCACCGCCAGCACGACGATGTCCGCCCAGGCGGCGGTCGCGGTGTTCTCGGTGGAGGTCCGGATCCCGTAGCTCTTCTCGAGCTCCGCGAGCCGCTCGCGGCGGCGGCCGGTGCCGGTGATCTCGGTGGGCTGCTCGGTGCCCGAGGCGATGAGGCCCTTGATGAGCGCCTCCGCCATGTTGCCGGCGCCGATGAACGCGATCTTAGCCAATGATGAAGTCCTCCCGCTCGAGCCGCCCGGCTGCGAAGCGCGACAGGTTGAAGCGCTCGAAGATCTCGTCCTTCGGGCCGCCGGTCATCTGCTCGGCCATCAGCTCCGCCACCGCCGGCGCCATCATGAAGCCGTGGCCGACGAAGCCGTTCACCTGCAGCAGGTTCGGCAGGCCCGGGGTCTCGCCGAGGATCGGCTGGTTGTCCGGGGTGACGTCGTAGCAGCCGGCCCACTGCCGGATCACCTTCACCCGGTCGAGCACCGGCACCGCCGCGGTGATCGCCCTCGCGTAGCGCGCGAGGAAGCGCAGGGTCGAGCCCATCTCGAGGCCCGCGGGCTCCGCCGGATCGCCCATGCCGCCGACGATCTCGCCGCGCATCGACTGGCTGAAGTAGAGGCCGCTGCCGAGCACGGAGACGAGCGGCCCGAGCCACGGCTTGAGCGGCTCGCTCGAGCAGATCTCGTGGCGGTGCGGCTCGTTCGGGAGCTTCACGCCGGCGAGCCTGGCGATGCCCGGCGACCAGGCGCCGGCGGCGAGCACGAGGGTGTCGCAGCGGATGTCGCCGCGGTCGGTGCGCACCCGGGTGACGCGGCTCCGCTCGACGTCGATCCCGGTCACCTTGGTGAAGGTGTGGACGCCGACGCCCTTCTTCGCGGCGGCCTGCGCGTAGCCCCACATGAACGGCCACGGGAAGAGCACGCCGTCCTCGGGGTTGAACGCGGCCGCGACGACCTTCGCGCCGTCGAGCTCGGGCACGATCTCGCGGGCGCCGCCGGTGCCGAGGAGCCGCGTCGGCACGCCGTGCTCGTTGTGGAACGCCACCGCGCGCTCGAGGCGCCGCGCCTGCTCGTCGTCGGGCGCCACGAACAGGTAGCCGCCCTGCCGGAACCAGACGTTGAACTTGAACTCGCGGGCGAAGCTCTTGCAGAGCTCGATGCTGCGCTTCGCGAGGCGCACGTTCGTCGGCGTCGACCACTGCGCCCGCACGCCGCCGCCGTTCCGGCCCGAGGCGCCGCCGCAGAGGTAGCTCTTGTCGAGCACCACCACGTCGGTCAGGCCGCGCTTGGCGAGGTTCCAGGCGAGGCCGAGGCCCATGATCCCCGCGCCGACGATGACGACCGAGGCCTTCTCCGGAAGCCGCTCCGGGCTCCGGAGCGGGTGCGAGCCGGGGCCGGGCGCGCCGTCGTCACCCTCCTGCTCGAAGACGCCGAGCGGCGGCGGCACGCCCTTGCCGGGCGGACCGAGCGCGTCGGGATCGAGAGCGGCGAGCTCGCCGAACGACACCAGCCGCCCCGGCGGCCGCGGCGTGAAGGGCAGCACCTGCTCGCGGGCGAGGCCGCCCTCCGCCGCGAGCAGCCGGGCGATGGTGGGCAGGCAGCTCCGGCCCTGGCAGACGCCGGTGCCGAAGCCGGTGTAGCGCTTCACGCTCTCGACGTCGCGGTAGCCCTTCTCGATCGCGGCGCGGACGTCGGCGACGGTGACGTCCTCGCAGGTGCAGACGAAGGCCTTGCTCACCGGACCACCCCTCTCGCCGCGGCCGCGCCGGCGCGGGCGCCCTGCGCCACCGCCTCGGCGAACGTCGCCGGCCCGCGGACCTCGCCGCAGGCGAGCACGTCCGGCGAGAGGGTCCGGCCGTCCTCGTCGGCCTCCACCGAGAACCCGGTCGTGGCGTCGAAGCGCACGAACGCGCCGGCCTGCCGCGCCAGATCGAACAGCGGCGCGGCCGCGCCCGCCACGGCGATCAGCTCGCACCGGAGCTTCGTCTCGCCGCCGCCGGCCTTCGCGATCGCCACGCCGGCGACGTGCGCCTTGCCGCGGGCCCGCGCCACCGTGCCCTCGACGAGCCGGTGCCGGCCCACCTCGGCCTTCGGGCCCACGAGCGCCACCACCTCGCAGCCGCGGGACGCGAGCAGGTCCGCGAGCGCCACCGCGTCCGGGCCGGTGCCGGCGATCGCCGCCGAGGCGCCTGGGAGGACGCCGTGCACGGCCACGAGCCGCGCCAGCGCCCGGGCGCCGAAGACGCCGGGGAGCTCGTTGCTCTCGAAGGCGGGGAGCGCCTCGCCGGCGCCGTTGGCGGCGACGAGCGCCCGGTGCCGCACCAGCAAGAGCCGCCGCCCCGCCGCCCGGGCGGCGACCACGGGCCCGTGCTCGTCGCGGAACGCGCCGAGGGCGAAGGCGCCGGAGAGGAGCCGGCCGCCCGCCGCGGCGACCGCGGCCACCTGCTCGTCGACCCACGACGGCGCCGGATCGCCGGGCAGCGCGAGCCCGCCGCGGAGCCGGCCGCCGGGGACGGGCTGGTCGTCGAGGAGCGTCACCCGCGCGCCGGCCTTCGCCGCCGCGAGCGCCGCCGAGAGCCCCGCCGGTCCTGCGCCGACCACGAGGACGTCGGTCTCGTGGGCGAGGCACGAGGCCTCCGGCGCGCCCGCCGCGTCGGGCAGGGTGCCGAGGCCGGCGAGGTGCCGCGCGACCTTCGACACCGCCGCCTCCACGACCGGCACGCCGGCGAAGAGCGAGTGGTGGTCGAGGCCCCGCGGGTACAGCCAGTCGATGGCGCCGAAGAGGTCGAGGCTCGCCGACGGAAACGAGTTCTGCCGCTCCACCTTGCAGCCGGCGGTGACCGGCGCCAGGCAGGTGTAGACGTTCGGCTCGCCGTCGACCCGCATCACGCAGTGCGAGCAGCGGCCCGCCATGCAGTACGGGCCACGGGGCCGGTGGTACTTCACGCTCCGCGAGAAGATCGTCTCGCCGGCGGCGAGCAGCGCCGCGGCGATCGGCTCGCCGGGCACGGCCTCGAGGGCCTCGCCGTCGAGCTCGAGCGGGACGGTGGTGTCGGGCGGGACCAGGCGGGGCATGGGGCCTCCGAGCCTACTGCCGCGTGGCGCTCAGCGCTTCGCCTTCTTCGCGGGCTGCTTCGCGGCCCGCTTCGCCGGCCGCGCCGCGCCGCGCCGCGAGGCGTCCGCCCGGGCCTGGGCCTTCGCCTCCTTCTTCCGCTTCTGCTCCTCGCGGAAGCCGAGCTTCGGCGCCGGCGGCGGCCGGGGCTTCGGCTCCTCCGCCTCGCGACGCGGCTTCGCGGCGCCCGGGCCGAACGCCGCCTCGAGCGCCCGCTCCGCGGCCGGGTGCACCTCGCCGCTGCGCTCGCTCTCCTCGGCCAGCACGTCGAACCAGAAGAGCCGCTTCACCAGCAGGGTCGCGTACGCGCCGGGGGGCAGGGTGAAGGCGATGTTGACCTTGGCGAAGCCGCGGTTCAGCTCGTCGTGCTTCGGGTCCGAGACCACCAGCTTGCCCGGCGACACCACCACCGGCCGCTCCTCGTACTTGAAGAAGAGGCTCGGCAGCTTCCGCAGCGCGAGATCCGCGAGCCGCAGCTTCTCGCGGTCGAGGACCTCCTGCACCGCCGCCCGGACGAGCGGGTCGCGGAGCGGCGCGTCCGGCGCGAGCAGCGGGAAGGTGCGCTTGCGCAGCTCGGCGAGCACCGCCGCCGGCCCGTCGCGGTGGAAGAGGAGCCGGCCGGCCTGGTACGGCAGCGAGACCAGCTCGTCCTGGGGCAGCAGCCTGCGGAGCAGCGCCTTCACGCCCTCGTTCCAGAGGTAGCTCTGGTACTCGAAGACGAGCAGCGCGCGGTACTTCGGGTCGATGCGGAGGAACGCGCCGGGCCAGTCGGTCGGGTGCTCGCGCAGGTGGTTCAGCACGAGCCGGTACCGGGAGACGGCCTTGTACGGGCAGTGCCGCTGCCAGTCGCCCCAGTGCTCCTTCCAGAACGCCTTCACCTTCGCGTCCTCGGACTGATCGAGGGGCGACGGCTTCGCCAGGTAGTTGTGGAGCGCGTGCTCGAAGTTGTTCCGGACGAGGTCCTTGGCGATGAAGCCCTGGCCGTGCTTCACGGCGCCGAAGCGCTGCGAGTCGAAGTAGTTCACCAGCCCGACGCGACGCAGCTCGGCGACCGCCGAGGGGACGCGCGCGAGGTCGTCGTCGGTGAGCTCCCGGACCGTGACCGCGAACCGGTTGGCGGTGAGGTTCCGGGCCGAGAGCGGCGCGGCCGTCCGCCCGAGGGGCTTGAGCCTCAGGTCCGGGTCCTGGAGGGCGACGTCCTTGCCCTCGACGGCGACGAGCTGCTCGGTGCGGCCCTGCTTGTCCTTCAGGCCGCAGAAGCTCACCTGCTGCGAGGTGAGCCGGAACTTCAGCTTCAGCCGCTCCACCGCCTCGAAGGTGGAGAGCTTCTGCTTGTCCATGAGGTAGACGCGCCAGTCGCCCCGGGGATCCTGGTCGAACCGGTAGGCCTCCCGGACGGAGAAGTCCTCGGGCCGCTGCTTGAGCTTCATGGTGGGTGCGCTTCTACCACAGCGGCCGGGCGCCGCCCGGCGGCGCGATCGGGCCTTCCGTACTAGGATGAGGGGTCGATGGACGGACCGCGGCTGATCCAGAAGCTGCCCGACGGGCAGGCCCGGGAGCTCGCGCTCTCGCCCAAGACCACCATCGGCCGCCACCCCACGAACCTGATCCACGTCATCGACCGCGAGGTGTCGAAGGAGCACGCGGTCATCGAGCGGAGCGGGGAGGAGTGGCAGCTCCGCGACCTCGGCTCCTCGAACGGCACCTTCGTCAACGGCCGCAAGGTGGCGCAGCTCAAGCTCCGGGACGGCGACGAGCTCACCCTGGGCACGAGCCGCTTCGAGTTCCGGCTCGGGCCGGCCAACGGCGTGCCGCCGCCGAGCCGCGGCGTCACCGTGCTCCACTCCAAGGCGGAGATGGAGGCGATCCTCGCCGCGCTGAAGAGCGAGGACGCCGCCGCGGGCTTCCGCCCCGAGGTGCAGGTGTCGGACGTCTCGGCGCTGCGCCGCGACTACGAGAAGCTGCGCATCGCCCACGAGTTCTCGAAGCAGATCGGCGTCGAGCGCGACATGGAGGCGCTGCTCGACAAGATCCTCACCTTCGCGTTCCGCGTGCTCCCGGCGGACAACGGCGTCATCCTCCTCGTCGACCCGGCGAGCGGCGAGCTCGAGCCGAAGGCGGTGAAGCACCGCGCCGAGCGCGCCGGCGAGGTCACCCTCTCGGGCTCGGTCCTCGCCCGGGTCCGGCAGAGCCGCGAGTCGGTGCTGATCGCCGACGCCGGCACCGACGTGAACTTCTCCGCCTCGGCGTCGATCATCGCCCAGGGCATCCGCTCCTGCATGGCGGTGCCGCTGATGGTGCGCGACGACGTCCGCGGCGTGCTCTTCCTCGACAGCCGCGAGCGCGCCGCCGCGTTCTCCGAGAAGGACCTGCAGCTCCTCTCCGGCATCGCCGTCCAGGCCTCGCTCGCCCTCGAGCGCACCGAGCTCGCCCGGCAGATCGAGGCCGAGGCGGTCACCCGCGCCAACCTCGCCCGGTTCCTCTCGCCCGCCCTCGTCGAGCAGGCCCAGAAGGGCCAGCTCGAGCTGTCGAAGGGCGGCCAGGAGACGTTCGTCACCGTCCTCTTCTCCGACATCCGCGGCTTCACCTCGTACTCCGAGGCCGTCGGCCCGCAGGAGACGGTGCAGCTCCTCAACGAGTACTTCGAGCAGATGGTGGACTGCGTCTTCCGCCACGGCGGCGTGCTCGACAAGTTCATCGGCGACGCGATCATGGCGATCTGGGGCGCGCCGGTGCAGCGGCCCGACGACGTGGAGCGCGCGGTGAAGAGCGCCCTCGAGATGCAGGCGGTGGTCTCGGAGTTCAACGAGTCCCGCGCCGCCCGCGGCAAGCCGCCGGTCGCCATCGGCATCGGCGTCAACGCCGGCCCCGCGGTCGTCGGCAACATGGGCTCGTCGAAGCGCCTCGAGTACACGGTGATCGGCGACACCGTGAACCTCGCCTCGCGGCTGTGCGGCCTGGCCGCGCCGGGCGAGATCGTGGTCTCCCAGGCGGCGCTCTCGCGGACCGGCACCGTCTTCGACATCGAGGCGCTGCCGCCGGCGGTGGTGAAGGGCAAGAGCGCGGCGGTGCCGGTGTTCCGGGTGGTCGGGGTCGCGGAGCTCACCGGCGTGAACCGCGGCTGACCGGCGCTACCGGCAGGCGTGCAGCTCGACGTCGACCGCGCCCGAGACGTACCGGAACGGCAGGCAGGTCGAGCCCCGGTGGTAATCGCCGGGGAACGACGGCACCGCGCAGCGGTCGCGCTCGTCGCCGCTCGCGGGGATCCCGTCGGGATCGGGATCGGGATCGCACGGCGTCGAGCAGACGCCGCCGCCCTCGCACGGCGTGCCGGGCCGCGCGGGCACGCACAGGCGCGAGTCGCAGTCCGCGTGCGTCTCGCAGCACGCCCCCGGCACGGCGGCGCCGTCGGGAGGGACGCAGACGGTGAGGAGCCGCTCCCGGCCCGCCGGGCCCTCGAGGGTCACCCGGCACCGGCGCGGCTCCGAGGTCCAGCCCCCGCGGCAGCCCCCCGCGCCGTCGGGCTCGGGGCAGCAGTCGACCTCGTCGAGGCAGCCCTCGCCCGGGAGGCTGCAGAACCGCAGCATCCGCCCCGGCGGCACCTCGGTCTCGAAGTCGTGCAGCCACGAGCCGAGCCGCTGGAAGTCCTCGGAGGTGAAGCAGACCTCCCGGGCCGGGCAGTCGGCGTCGCGGTCGCACGGGGCGGTGCAGCGGAGCGGGTCGGAGTAGCAGAAGTGATCGGTCCCGGTCGCCCGCGGGGCGCACGGCTTCGCGCAGGCGCCGCCCTCGCACGACGCGGCGGAGAGGCACACCGCGCCGGTCGGGCGCCCGCCGCCCTCGGCAGGCGCGACGCACACCGGCGCCGCCCGCTCGATCGGCTCGACCATGCCGACGAAGCGGCACGCCGTGCCGTCGGCGGGCGCGGCTCCGTCCTGGCCGGCGCAGTCGGCGTCGTTCCGGCACAGCGTGCGCGCGGGATCCCCGGCGGGCACGCACGTCGCGTGGGCGACGTTGCCGTCGACGAGCTCGCCGCACCGCAGCCCGAGCGCCGCCTCGCCGTCGCCCTCGCCCGGGCAGTCGAGGTCGGTGGCGCAGTGCCGCAGGCAGATCCCGCCGTCGCCCCACGGCAGGCACCGGCCCGACCAGCACTGCTCGTCGGCGGCGCAGCGCACGCCCCCGGGGCGATCGGCGCCGAAACCCGCATCCACGCACGCGGTGGGGACGTCGCAGCGCTCCTCGCCCGGGCACGAGCGCCGCGGGACGGTGCAGGTCGGCACGACGCCCGGCTGCCCGTCCCAGAAGATCGTCGGCGCCGTCGTGAACGGCACCTCGGCGCAGTCCTCGGAGGTGGCGCAGGCGTCGCGCCCGCCGCCGTCGCCGGGCCCGCCGCTCCCGCCGCCGCCC
>CAZDGH010000273.1:0-5485 GCA_964504805.1 uncultured Myxococcales bacterium
CGATTCCTCCGCCGGCTTCGCCTCGGGCGCCGCGCCGGACTCCTGCGCCTCGGGCGCGTCCGGCGCCACGGCCCGCCCCGCGTCCTTCGCGGTCGCCCGGATGGCGGCGGCGGACGCGCCGAACGGCTCGGTGGGGTCGGCCGGCGGCTCGCCGGCGTCCGCCTGCGCGGCGGGACCCGACGCCCTGGCCGCCGCCCGGATCGTCGAGGCGGGCGCGCCGAAGGGCTCGGTGCGGTCGACCGGCGGCTCGTCGGTCCCGTCCGACGCCGTGGCGTCCGGCCCGACGTCCGCGGGGAGCTCGTGCACGGCGGTCGTGCCCGCGCCAGGGTCCTCGACGGTCGCCGCCAGCGGGTCGGGAGCGGGCGCCGCCGGCTCCGGCGGGAGCGCGTCGCCCTCCTCCTCGAGCAGCGCGCGGGTCGCGGGGCCGAGGGCCCGCGGCGGCTTGCGCGCCGGGGTCGCCGCGGCAGGACGTGGCGGCTCCGCCGGCCTCTCGCGGGAGGCCGCCTCGTCCGGCCGCTTCTTCGCGGCCTTCGGCGCCTCCGCGGGCTTCTCCTTCGCGGGCTCGGCGGCGGGCTTCGCCGGCGTCGCCTTCGGCGGCGCCGCCACCGTCTTCAGCGCGAGCTTCGCGACCGGCGCCTTCGGGGCGGGCTTCTCCGGCTCGGCGCGGCGCTTCGCCTCTCCCTCGCGGAGCGCCTCCGCCTGCTTCTTCAGCGCGGCCTCCGCCTCCTTGCGCAGCCGCGTCTCCTCCTCGGCGCGCGCGACCGCCTCCGACGCGCTCTCGCGCTGCTCGTGGGCGGACGCGAGCTTGCGCAGGTCGACGACCTGGGTGGCGTCGCGATCGGCGCCGAACGGCCGCGGCGCCGCGACCGGGCCTCTCCGCACCGGCTTCGCGTCCCCGAAGAGCTCGTCGACGAGCGGCTGGCCCGACAGCGTCAGCTCGCCCTCGCCGTCGTCGCGGGCGGGCTCCGAGAGCCGCCACTCGTCCGAGCCGGCGAAGAGGTCCTTGCCCTGCCCGGGATCGGTGACCTCGTCGTCCTCGCCCGTGCGCCCGAGCTGCCAGCCCGCGTCGGGCGGCGACGCCGGCGCGCCCGTCATGCTGTCCTCGGGCAGCCGCATCCGGATCGCCGAGAGCAGCGCCACCGGATCCACGGGGCGCTCGAACGCGAGGTCGCCCTCGTAGCAGCTCTCGCCCGGCGGGATCGCGCCGAGGACGAAGACCGGCGCCGCCTCGCCCCACGGGTGCAGCCGGAGCTGCTCGCGGACGATCGACCCCTGGCCGCCGTCCACGGTGGGCGCGAGGAGGACGAGGTCGGGCTCGTGGTGCGCGAACGCCGCGGTGGCGTCGCTCGCCGAGGTCGCGAGGATGGTCTCGAAGCCCTCCCGGACGAGGGCGCGCTTCACGGCTGCGATGGCCGCGATGTCGTCGTCGACGAGGAGGATGCGGCGCGGCACGGTGCGTTCGCGGGCTGTGAAGGAGACGACGATCTATAGCATCGAGATCGGATCCACATCAAAAGCGACCCGCACGCTCCCGGCGATCGGATCCGCTAGCTCCTGCAGCCGCCGGGCGAGCGAGCGGGCCGCGGAGGCGGTGTCGCCGGAGAGCAGCAGCTGCCACCGCACCCGGCCCCGGAGCCTCGGGATCGAGGCCGGCGCCGGCCCGAGCACCCGGACGCCGGGGGGCGCGAGCCGCACCGCCGCCTCGCCGAGCCGGCGCGCGAGCCGCTCGGTGGCCGCGCCGTCCACGCCGTCGAGGCGCGCCGCGACGAGCCGCGCGAACGGCGAGAAGCCGGTGGGCCGGCGGCGCTCGAGCTCCCTCGCGGCGAAGCCGTCGAAGTCGTGGGCGAGCACCGACGCGATCGCGTCCTGCCCGGCGTGGAAGGTCTGCACCAGCACCCGGCCCGGCTCGGTGCCGCGGCCGGCGCGCCCGGCCACCTGGGTGAGGAGCTGGAAGGTCCGCTCGCCGGCGCGGAAATCGGGCACCGCCAGGCCGACGTCGGCGAGGACGACGCCGACGAGGGTCACGCCGGGGAAGTCGTGGCCCTTGGCCACCATCTGCGTGCCGACGAGCACGTCGGCCTCGCGGCGCGCGAAGGCGGCGAGCACCCGGGTGAGCTCGGTCGTGGACGAGACCGCGTCGCGATCGAGCCGCAGCACCCGCGCCTCGGGCAGCCGCCGCGCGAGCTCCTGCTCGACGCGCTCGGTGCCGACGCCGAGCTGCAGGATCTCGCCGCCGCAGGCCGGGCACGCCTCGGGCATCGGCTCCTGGTGATCGCAGTAGTGGCAGCGGAGCTGCCGCCGGGCGAGGTGGTGGGTGAGGGAGACGTCGCACGACGGGCAGCGCGCGCCCTCGCCGCACGCGGCGCAGACGACGAGCGAGGCGTGGCCGCGGCGGTTCAGGAACAGGATCGCCTGCTGGCGCTTCTGCAGCACCTCCTCGAGGGCCGCGAAGAGCGCCGGCGACAGGAGCTCCGGCCCGTCCTTCGGCCGCGGCGGCCGCGGCGCGCCCGGCGCCGGCTTGCCGCGGGCCAGATCGACCAGCTCCACCACCGGCAGCGGCCGCGCGTCGACGCGCTTCGGGAGCCGGAGGTGCTCGTACCGCCCCTCGGCGGCGTTCTTCAGCGTCTCGAGCGACGGCGTCGCCGAGCCGAGCACGACCGGCGCCCCGCAGAGCCTGGCGCGGTACACGGCGAGGTCGCGGGCGTGGTACCGGAGCGACTCCTCCTGCTTGAACGACGGCTCGTGCTCCTCGTCGACGACGAGCACGCCGAGGTCGCGCACCGGGGCGAAGACCGCCGACCGCACGCCGACCGCGATCCGCGCCGCGCCCTCGAGGAGCCTCCGGTGCTCGGCGGCGCGCTCGCGATCGGAGAGGCCCGAGTGCAGCACCGCCACGTCGTCGCCGAAGCGCGAGCGGAAGCGGCCGGCGAGCTGCGGCGTCAGGGCGATCTCCGGGACGAGCACCAGCGCGCCCTTGCCGCGGGCCCGCGCCGCCGCGATCAGCCGGAGGTACACCTCCGTCTTGCCCGACCCGGTGACGCCCTGGAGCAGGAACGGGCGGAACGTGCCCAGCGCCGACTCCAGCGCGGCGCCGGCGCGGAGCTGATCGTCGGTGGGCGGCGGCGCGGCGCCCGAGGCGAACGGATCCGGCTGCGCCTCGGCGGCCGCGTGCTCGACCGCCACGAGCTTCTTCGCCTCGAGCTTCTTCACCAGCGCCGCGGCGTCCTTGACCGCGCGGCGCAGCTCCTCGAGCAGCGCCGCGCCGCCGCGGGCGACGAGGTGCGAGAACAGCGCGGCCTGGGCGGCGGCGCCCACCTCCGGCGCCACCGCCACGCGCACGGTGGCGGCGAGCGGCGCCTGCGGGCGCTTCGCGCTCTTCTCCCGGCCGAGGACGGGCGGCACCGCCACCGCGAGGGCGGCGCCGAGCGGGTAGAGGTAGTAGTCGGCGGCGAACCGGACCAGCTCGAGGACGTCCGCGGTGAGGAGCAGGCCGTCGTCGAGCGGCTTCTCGACGCGCTTCACCGCGCCGGCGGGGGCGGACGCGGCCGGCCCGAGCGAGAACGCGATCGCCCGCCGCCGCCCGAACGGCACCAGCAGCCGGCGCCCCGGAACGAGCGCCTCCTCGGCCTCCGCCTCGTACGTGAAGGTGCCCCGCACGGGGGCGCAGACGGCCACCTCGACCAGCACGCGGGCACCGTAGCACGCACCTCCCACGCGGGTGCGGCCGCGACGGGTTGTGGCCCGGGAGCGCCCTGTCTATGTTCCCGCGACGCGCCGGCGGGCGGCGCGGGAGGAGGGCGTCGTGGCGATCCCGAAGGTGCGCAAGTGCGTCGTGCCGGCCGCCGGCCTGGGCACGCGGTTCCTGCCGGCGACCAAGGCGGTGCCGAAGGAGCTCTTGCCGATCGTCGACACGCCCACGCTCCAGTACATCGTCGAGGAGGCCGCCGCCGCCGGGATCAGCGACGTCATCCTCATCACCGCCCGCGGCAAGTCGTCGATGGTCGACCACTTCGATCTCTCGCCGGAGCTCGAGGAGACCCTCGCCGCCCGCGGCAAGACCAAGGAGCGCGACGCGCTCCGCGCCATCACCGACCTCGCCCGGCTCACCTCGCTGCGCCAGCACGAGGCGCTCGGCCTCGGCCACGCGGTGCTGCAGGCGAAGAACGTCGTCGGCGACGAGCCGTTCGCGGTGATCCTCGGCGACGACCTCATCGACGCGGACATCCCCGGGATCAAGCAGCTCGTCGACTGCTACGAGCGCACCGGCAAGGGCGTGGTCGCGCTGATGGAGGTGCCGCCGGAGGAGACGTCGATGTACGGCATCGCCGCCGGCACCATGCTCGACGACCGCACCATGGCCATCGACCGGATGGTCGAGAAGCCGAAGCAGGATCCGCCCTCGAACCTGGCGGTGATCGGCCGCTACGTGCTGCCGGGCCGCGTCTTCGAGCTGCTCGAGCGCACGCCCAAGGGCGTCGGCGGCGAGATCCAGCTCACCGACGCGCTCGCGGTCCTGGCGAAGGAGGAGGGGCTCGTCGGCTACCGCTTCGAGGGCCGGCGCTTCGACGCCGGCGACCGCCTCGGCTACGTGAAGGCCAACGTCGCGTACGCGCTCAAGCGGCCCGAGCTCTGCGAGGGCCTGCTCGCCTACCTGGAGGAGCTGGTCCGCACGCGGAGGTAGGCCCCGCTCCGGCGGGTTTGTGGCAGGATGCGCGGCCGATGAAGCGCACCCTGGCCTCTCTCTTGCTCGCGGCCGCGATCGTGGCGCCGCTGCCGGCGCTCGCGGACGTGGTGGCGCCGCCCGCCACCGCGAAGGTCGCCGCCAAGGTCACCTCGACCTTCTGGACCTACACCGAGGACAAGGTCAACGCGGTCAAGATCGCCTTCGCGATCGTGGTCGTGGGCCTGTTGCTCTGGGGCATCGTCCTCGAGCAGCGCGGGCAGGGGAAACGGTGGCGGACGCAGCGCCGGGCCGCCCTGGCGGTGTTCGGCGTCGTCGCGGTCGCCGGCTGGTTCAACTTCGGCAAGTTCCACGCCGGCACGTTCGTGCACGTGTGGGAGCACTACCACTACTACGTGGGCGCGAAGTACGCGCCCGAGCTCCACTACGCGCGGCTCTACGAGTGCTCGGCGATCGCCGAGGCCGAGCTGCGCGGGCCGGAGAAGGTGCGCAAGCGCAAGCTCCGCGACCTCGGCGAGACGAACCTCATCGGGCCGAGCGACGACGTCCTCGACCACCCGGAGCGCTGCAAGGAGCACTTCACCGCCGAGCGGTGGACCGCCTTCAAGGGCGACGTCGCGTTCTTCCTCCGGCGGATGGGCGACGCCCAGTGGGAGCGCTCGCAGAAGGACCACGGCTACAACGGCACGCCGTGGTGGGGCATCGCCGGCACCACCCTGGCGAACATGGTCGGCCCCGCGTCCGAGGACTCGATGCGGACGCTGGCGCTCATCGATCCGCTGCTCATCCTCGCGATGTTCGCCT
>CAZDGH010000273.1:5495-8212 GCA_964504805.1 uncultured Myxococcales bacterium
CGCCGCCGCGGTCTTCTTCAGCGTGAACTACCCGTCGCGCTACTGGTGGAACGGCGGCGCGTTCCTCCGCTACGACTACCTCGCGTTCGCGCTCGGCGGCATCTGCCTCCTCAAGAAGGGCAAGCCCGCGCTCGGCGGCGCCGCGCTCGCGTACGCCGCCTCGTCGCGGCTCTTCCCGCTCATGTTCGTCGTCGGGCCGGTGGTGCAGGCCGGCTGGAAGCTGTTCAAGGAGCGGAAGCTGCCGTACGAGCACCGGCGCATCCTCGTCGGCGGCGTGGTGGCGACGGCGCTCCTCGTGCCCGCGTCGCTGGTCGTCGCCGAGGACGGCTTCGGCTTCTACTCGGACTTCGCCAAGAACACGCTCAAGCACGCCAAGACGCCGCTGACGAACCACATGGGCCTGCGCACGGTGCTCTCGTGGCGGCCCGACGACAACGCCCGGCACCTGAAGAACTCGAAGCTCGAGGATCCCTTCAAGGTGTGGAAGGAGAAGCGGCTCGAGAACTACGGCGAGCTGAAGCTGCTCTTCGTGCTGCTGAACCTCGCGTTCGTCTGGGCGATCTGGAAGGCGTCGAAGGACGAGCCGGCGTGGGTCGCCGCCGCGCTCTCCGGGACGGTGCTCGTCGTCTCGGCGACGGAGCTCACCTGCTACTACTACGGCTTCCTGATGGCCGCGGCGTTCCTGGTGGAGAAGCGCAAGGAGCTCGGGATCTGGCTGATCCTGCTCGGCATCTCCACGCACGCGGTGGCGCGCCTCCGGATCTGGGACGACGAGAAGTACATGTGGATGAGCCTCGCCTCGCTGGCGTACGGCGCGTCGATCCTCTGGATCCTCGGCAAGCCGCTGGCGAGGCCCGCCGAGGTGGCCGAGGCCGAGCTGCAGCCGGCGCTCGCCGGCGGCGCCGCCCCGGAGCCCGCCGAGGGCAAGCGCCGGGGCAAGAAGAGGCGCTGAGGGTCAGCCGGCGACGAGGTCCCAGGCGAGCTTCGCGGCCAGCGCCGCGACGACGGCGAGCACCGCCTTGCGGACGAAGCGGTCCCCGCCCTGGTGCGCGAGGCGCGCGCCGACCACGCCGCCGACGAGCTGCGCCGCCGCCATCGGCAGGGCGATCCGCCACACCACGGTGCCCTGGCTCGCGAACAGCCCCACCGCCGCGAGGTTCGAGGCGAAGTTCACGACCTTCGCGTTCGCCGAGGCGGCGGCGAGGCCGTCGCCGAGGAGCAGCACCGCGCCCACGATCAGGAAGGTGCCGGTGCCGGGGCCGAAGAAGCCGTCGTAGGCGCCGATCCCGAGGGCGAGGAGCGCGGCGAGGAGCGGCGCGGCGCGGGGTGGCGGGGTGCGGCGTCCGCCGAGGTCGGGGCGGAGCGCGAGGATCGCCGCCACCGCGACCAGGAGCCCGAGGACGAGCGGCCGGAGCACGGCGGGATCGAGGGCGAGCACCAGGGCGGCGCCGCCGAGGGAGCCGAGGAGCCCGAGCGGGAAGGTGAGCCGCGCGCGGCGGCCGTCGACGCGGCCGGCGCGCACGAACGAGGCGAGCGCGGCGAAGCTGCCGAAGACCGACTGGCCCTTGTTGGTGCCGAGGGCGAGGTGCGGCGGCAGGCCGGCGGCGAGGAGCGCGGGGACCGTGAGCAGGCCGCCACCGCCGGCCACCGCGTCGACGGTGCCGGCGACGAACGCGACCGCGGCGAGCGCGACGAGGGCGAGGGCCGGGAGCTCGGTCACGGCGCGCAGCGGAGCCGGTGCACCCGCGCGCCCTCGCTCGCCACGGCGAGGACGAGGATCTCGCCGTCCGCCGAGACGGAGACGGGGCGGAACAGCTCCTCGGGGCCGGTGCTCGCCGGCACCTGCGCCGAGCCGCGGAGCTCGCCGCCCGGGCCGAGGCAGAGCACCCGGGTGCGCTCGTCGCCCTCGTGGCCGGCGAGGAGGCCGAGGTAGATGCCGCCGGCCTCGTCGGTGTCGAGGGAGAGGATCGCCCAGACCGGCTCGCCGGCGCGCAGCTCGCGGCTGTAGCGGTGCTCGAGGGTCTCGCGGTCGCGGGCGGTGAGGAGCAGCCGGCCCGCCGGCCCGTCGACGAGGCTCGCGGTGAGGAGCTGCCGCCCGTCGCGGCTCGGGCGTCCCTCGAGCGCGGGGCGGTCGGGATCGGGCGTGCCGCGGGTGTCGCCGATCCTCGACACCGCGCCGTGCTCGTACTCGACGTAGACCGAGTCGCCCTCGACGAAGAGGCCGGTGACCCCGCCGCCCTCGGGGACGCCCGGTCCCACGAGCGGGAGCTCGCCGCGGACCGTGCCGTCGGCGGCGAGCAGGGCCACGCTCCTGTCGCCGAGGCGGTCGAGCACGGCGACCCCGCCGCCCGGGAGCGCCACCGCGTCCTGCGGCACCCGCTGCGCGAGCGGGGTCTCGCCCGCGGGCGTGCCGTCGGGGGCGAAGCGGGAGCGGCGGCCGTTCACCGGGTCGAGGACGGCGAAGCCGCCGCCGGGGAGCGGCGTGACCGACGGCGGGCCCTCGGGGGTGCCTTCCTCGCGGAGCTCGTGGCCGAGCTGCCCGGCGCCGCGGCCCCACGGCAGGGCGACGCTGCGGTCGCCGCTCGCGGGTGCGCCGGGCTTCGAGGCCGGGAAAGGGACCTCGACCGCGGGCGCGGGGGCGCGCGCGGCGGCCGGCGCGGGGGCGGGCGCGTCCTCGCTCGCGCGCCGCTCGTGGGCCGCCGGAGCGCCGCGCCGCC
>CAZDGH010000274.1:0-8145 GCA_964504805.1 uncultured Myxococcales bacterium
GGCGCGCGGTCCCGGGCGGCGAGGGCGCTGCCGGCGATCGCCGCGGCGACGTCGTGCCCGTCGGAGAGGTAGACCCGGGGCGCCCGGGCGCCGGGCGGGAACGCGGCCTCGGCGAGCGCCACGTCGAGCCTCGCGTCCTCGGCCTCGATCCGCCGGAGCGACGAGGGCAGCGCGAGCGCGGGATCGCCGCGGGTCGGATCGCCGAGGAAGACGGCGCGCCGCGGCCGGAGCTTCGCCACCAGCTCGTCGGTCCAGCGCTCCTCGCCCTCGGCGACCAGGAGCACCGGCGGCAGCTCCACGACGCGGCCCTTCGCCGCCCGCGCCACCGCGGGGTAGACCGGGAGCACCCGGCGCCACGAGCTGCCCTCGACGAGGACGAGGTCGGCGTCGAGGGCCGCCCGCGCGGTGAGCGGCGCGGCGAGCAGGAGGGCGAGGGCCGCGAGGCGCCTCACGGCGCCACCGCGGCGGGCCGCACCCGGATCTTGTAGGTCACCTTCGCCACGCCGTCCCTCACCACCAGCGGCCGGTCTCCGTGCCACAGCCTCAGGAACCGCGCGGGGCGGACGCCGGCGAGGTCCCGGGAAGGCGCCATCGGCACCCACGCGCCGCCGGCGAGCACCTCCGTCCAGTAGACCGTGCGCCGGCCCTTCTCCTTCCGCAGGTCGACGCCCCCCACCGTCCGGGCGGGCACGCCGCTGGTGCGGAGGAAGGTGGCGAAGAGGCGCTCGAGGCCGAGCGAGGAGGCGTGCCCGGTCCTGGTGGCCTTGAGCACGTTCCGCGAGCCGCTCGCCTTCTTCTCGTAGGTGTGGACCAGGTCCCAGGCGATCCGGATCGCGTCGGTCTCGCCGGCGGCGAGCCTGGGCGTCGCGTAGGTCTGCAGCTTCTCGCGGATGAGCGGCGAGCTCGCCTGCAGGTGGCGGGTGGTCCGGAGCCAGCGCCGGAGCTCGTCCCGCGCCTCGCCGGGATCCGCGTACGGCGCCGGCGCGACGGGCACGGCGAGGCCGCGGCTCCGCACCGTGAAGGTGTAGGTGATGCGCTTGCGGCCGGTGAACGCGGGGTGGGTGAGGACGGCGAGGCGGTTGCCGTCGCGGACGACCTCCTCCGACCGGAAGCCGCGCAAGGTCAGCTGCTCCGACAGGATCTCCTGGCCGGCGTCCGGGCGGGCGAGCGGGAGCTCGATCCGCGCGTCGCGGCCGTCGCCCTCCACCCGCACCGAGATCCGCACCTCGCGGACGAGCGGCTCGTCGGCGGCCTCGTCGGGCGGCGCCGCCGGGGCGGCGGCGAGGGCGGCGAGGAGCAGCGCGTGGGCCATCACCACCGGACTCTCCTAGCAGAGAGCGGGGGCTTCAGCGAGCGGCGAGCTCCCGGGCCAGCCGGACGCGGGCGGCGGCGTCGAGGTGCGACGGGTCGATGCGCTCGAGGCGCTCGAGCGGCGCGAGCAGGCCGCGGAAGTTCGCGATCTGGATGGCGAGGCCCGGGCGCGCGTTGAGCTCGAGGATCAGCGGCCCGGCGGCGGCGTCGAGCACCACGTCCACGCCGAGGTAGCCGAGGCCGGTGACCTCGGCGCTCTCGGCGGCGATGTGGAGGATGCGCTCCCAGGCCGGCACCTCGAAGCCGATCACGCTGTTGCCGGTGTCGGGGTGCCGCTCGATCAGCCGGCTCGACTGCACCGCGTGGTGGCTCCTGCCGGTGGCGAGGTCGATGCCGGCGGCGATGGCGCCCTGGTGGAGGTTGGCGCGGCCGTCGCTGCGCCGGGTGGGGAGCCGCAGCATCGCCATCGCCGGCACGCCCTTGAAGACGATCACCCGGACGTCCGGCACGCCGCCGTGGGAGACCGCGGCGAACGCTCCGTGGAGCTGCACCCGCCGCTCGATCATGGCGAGGTCGCGGCTCCCGGCGAGCGAGTAGAGGCCCGAGAGGATCCCGCTGACGTGGTGGCGGAGCGCCGCGTCGTCCAGGGTCGCGCCCGACGGCTTCACGTACCGGCCCGCGCCGTCGCGCCCGGCGACGACGAGCACGCCGTTGCCCATCGCGCCGCGCACCGGCTTCACCACGAACTCCTCGTGCGGCGCGAGCAGCGCGGGGAGGTCCCGGAGATCGCCGTGGGCCTCGACCACGCCGAGCAGGTCCGGCGCCGGGATCCCGCGGCCGCGGCAGAGCGCCTTGGTGCGCAGCTTGTCGTCGACGTTCGGGAAGGAGGCGCGCGGGTTCCAGGGCGCGATGAAGCGGGCGTTCCGGGCGTTGATCCCGAGCACGCCCGCGTCGCGGATCCGGCGGAAGATCACGCCCGCTCCACGCCGCCGCGGCGGAAGGCCCGGAACCTGAGCCACTCCGAGAGGCGGTAGCCGGTGTAGCGGCCGAGCACGAGCAGCGCCCCGAGCGTCACCAGGTGCAGCTCGGGGAAGGTGAAGATCAGCAGCTGCAGCCGCTCCCAGACGATGACCAGGTAGCCGGCGACGGAGACGACCACCGTCCCGGCCACGACCTTCGCCGCGTTGCGCGGCCCCTCCTCGACGAGGGTGATCGAGAGCCGCTCGATCGTCATCGTCAGGATCACGATCGGGAAGAGCGCGATGGAGAGCGCGCGATCGCTGCCGAGGTGCTCGGCCACCACCACCACCGCGGTCATGATCAGGATGACCAGCGTCAGCAGGAACGAGAGCCGCGGCACCATCAGCAGCTGCGCGCGATCGAGCAGGAAGCGCCCGACCCAGCCGAAGGCGATCACGAACGCGAGCAGCAGGAAGCCCCAGCCGATCCCCGACTCGCGGAAGGCGAGGGCGATCAGGATCGGCATGAAGGTGCCGAAGGTCGGGACGCCGACCAGGTTCCGGAACACCGCGACCACCAGCGCGCCGAAGGGGAGGAGCAGGAGCAGCCTCATCAGCACCTGCGCCTTGACCGGCAGCGCGAACAGCGAGAGCTGGTCGAGGAGCTTGTCGGAGCGCGCGAGCTTGCGCTGGTAGGCGAGGTAGTGGCTCCGGGTCTCGCGCAGCATCGAGACGCGGTACGAGACCGCGTCCACCCGCGAGCCCTCGAGGTGCGGCGCGTCGCCGAGGTGGAGCACCAGCCGCGGCTCCGGGAGCACGCCGGGCGCGGGCACGAGCGGGTCGAGGGGCCACCACGCGTCCGAGAGCCGCGCCTCGGCCCAGCGCACCAGCGGCTTGTCGGCGCCCTCGGAGATCGGCACGCCCACGACGACGCGCGCCGGCACGCCGGCGGCCCGGAGCAGCGCCACCTCGGCGCGGACCTTCCCCTCGCCTCCGCCGCGCTCGCGCTCGAGCACCGCCGCGGCGTCCTGCGGCCCGTCGTGGCCGTCCGAGAGCTCGAGCTCCCGGACCACGAAGTCGTGGACGAGCCGCACCGCGCCCGCCGGATCGCCGCGCTCCACCGCGAGCTCCTCGAGGAGCTTCGCCACCGCCGGGTCGTCGCTCTGGATCGCCTCGTCGGGGCCGAGCTCGTCGGCGAGCCGCTTCGCCTCCTCCACGGAGAGCGGCGGCGACGACGCGGGCAGCGGCTCGTCGGGCGCCGGGACCGTCTGCAGCGAGAAGCGGTAGGAGATGCCCGGGCCGACCGGGCTGCCCACCGCCATGCCCATGCGGTTCCGGCCCCGCGGCCGGATGAAGAAGCGCATGCCCTCGGCGGTGACGCGCTCGTCGTAGATGCGCTGCCGCGGACCGTCGGCGGGGAGGAAGAACGAGACCCGGGCGTCGGACGCCGCGCCCTCGATCCGCACCTCGGTCTGCACCGACCAGCGATCGTCGGCAGGGAGCGGCGAGAGCTCGTAGCCGAGCTCGAGGACCTTGTACGAGACGAGCGCGGCGGCGAGGGCGACGAAGCCGAGCGCGACGAGGGCGACGCGACGCACGCGAGACTGCTATCACGCGCCGCGCCGCCGCGCCTCCGCGCCGCGCACGGCGGGCGCTACTGCGGCTTGGCGCCGGACGGGCTGCCGAGCTTGCCGCCGGCGAGCTCCGGCTTCCGCCGCAGCACCGTGAAGGCGCGCCGCGAGGTGAGCTCGTCGCCCTCGCGGGCCACGACCACCACGTGGTTCGAGCCCTCCTTGAGCGGGAAGTCGGCCTGGAAGCGGACCGGGGCGCCGCCCTTCTGGCCGGTGGAGAAGTAGACCTTCTGGTCGTTGACGAAGACGTAGAGGTCGCGCAGCTCCTCGTCCTCGACCGAGCCGGCGAGGGTGAAGCGGTCGCCGTCCACCGCCGCGCCGCCCGAGGTCGTGTCGACGTCGAGGGCGATCTTCGGCGGCACGCGCCACATGGTCGGCTCGATCGCCGCGAGGGTCGTCCGGCCGCCCGCCGCGAGCTTCTCGCCCTCGGGCACCGCCACGAACCCGGTGCGGCCCTTCGCCCACTCGACCCGGACGAAGCCGCCGACCCGCGCCTCGGCGGCGAGGGTGGCGCCCTTCTTCGCGGTGGCCAGCACCGGCGCGCCCTCGTACGGGCCGCCGAGCACCCTGGCATCGGCGGCGAGCTTGACCGCGCCTCGCAGCGGCTGCGCCGCGGTGCCGCCCGCCTGGTCGACCGGGATGCGGAGCGTCTCGACGAGGATCTCCTCGAGCTTCTCGTCGAAGACGACGAGCCGCACCGGCATCGTCTCCTCCTTGTAGCCGCGCTTCAGCTCGAGCTCGAAGACGCCGTGCGCGGTGGCGCCGGGCTTGAGCTCGCCGACCTTGAAGCGGCCCTTCTCGATGAAGACCTTCTCGTCCGCCTCGTTCTTGAGCGACCCGAAGGTGACGTCGGAGGTGGGGCCGCCGCCGACGTTCCGGACGTCGACGTGGACCAGGAGCTTCTCGCCCGGGTCCGGCAGGCCGTCGCCGTCGCCGGCCTTGTCGACGACCTGGTACGAGTAGGCGAACTGCGGCTTCGGCTGCTCGACCAGGTCGAGCTCGGCGCGCAGCTCCTCGAGCCGAGGCTCCGAGGCCGCCTCGAACTTCACCGAGATCACGTCGCGCCGCGAGGCGAGGTCGCGCGGCAGCTCGATCGGCACCGTCCAGCTCTTCTTCTGGCCGGCGTCGACCTTGCCGAGGAGGAACTCGCGGCGGTCGAGGATCGGGTTGCCCTCGCACACGGTCCAGGCGCGGAGCTGGTGGATGGGCGCCGTGCCCTGGTTCTCGACCTCGAGCGTGAGCTGCAGCTTGTCGCCGGCCTTGATCTTCTGGCCCGCCGGCGGCGAGAGCGACGCGGCGAGCTTGGCGCCGGGCACCGCGCCCGCCGACCAGTCGACGCCGAGGCCCTGGATGGCCTGGCTGATCCGCGTCTCCTCGGCGGCGGTGCGATCGGCGACGAAGCCGGGCATCGTCTTCAGGATCTGCGAGCGCGTCTTGAACGGCGCGGCGACGAGCAGCTCCTTGGCGAACTTCACCTGGAAGTCCTCGATCATCTCCTCGGGCGGCTCCTCCTCCTCGAGCAGCTCGTCCTCGCCCTCCTTCTTCTCCTTCTCGTCGCGCAGGTAGCGGAGCGAGTAGAGCGGCTTCTCCTTCGGCCGCTCCGCCTTCGCCGCGCGCTGCTCGGCCGGGAGCGTCGAGGTGGGATCGTTGGGGTTCGAGAGGTGGTGCTCGAGGTCCGCCTCGTGCATCGACTTCACCGGGGCGAAGACGTTGACCGCGTCCTTGGTGACGCGCGACGGCACCAGCTCGACGTCGGGGGTGATGCCGATCTCCTGGATCGAGAGGTCGCCCGGCGTGAGGTACTGCGCGATGGTGAGCTTGAGCGCGGACTCGTCGGGGAAGTCGTAGAGCACCTGCACCGAGCCCTTGCCGAAGCTCGTCTTCCCGATCACCACCGCCCGGTCGAGGTTCTTGAGGGCGCCGGAGACGATCTCCGAGGCCGACGCCGAGCCGTTGTTGACGAGCACCGCGAGCGGCAGCTCCTGGTCGCCGTCGTCGGCGTGGGCGCGCTTCACCTCGCGCAGCTTGTCGCTCATGCCGACGGTGGTGACGATCGTGCCCTGGTCGAGGAAGACGTCGGAGACCTGGATGGCCTGCTCGAGGAGGCCGCCGGGGTTGCCGCGCAGGTCGAGGACGAGGCCGGAGAGCTTGCCGCCGGCCTGCCCCTTGAGGTCGCGGATCGCCAGCTGGAGATCGCGGGCGGTGTTGCCCTGGAAGTTCTTGATCCGGACCCAGCCGACCTTGCTCGCGAGCAGCTTCGACTCGACGCTCTCGATCTCGATCTTGGCGCGGGCGAGGGTCAGCTGCCGCGGCTCCGGCCAGCCCTGCCGGGCGACGGTGATGGTGACCTTGGAGCCCGGCTTGCCGCGGAGGCGCTCCACGGCGTTGTTGAGCTCCATGTTGACCGTCGACTCGTCCTCGATGCGGACGATGCGGTCCTTCGGCTTGATGCCCGCCTTGAGCGCCGGCGTCGGGTTGTCCTTGGTGCCCTTCAGCACCTTCACCACGGTGAGGTCGCCCTCCTTCATGGAGATCACGAAGCCGAGGCCGCCGAACTCGCCCTTGGTCGAGAGCTTCATCTCCTTGAAGTACTCGGGCTTGAGCAGCACCGAGTGCGGGTCGAGCGACGAGAGCATCCCGTTCACCAGGGCGTACTCGACCTCGCGGATCTCGTCCGGCTTCCGCGTCGACGAGAGGTTCGTCTGCACGAAGCCCATCACCTGGTGGAGCCGCATCGACATCTTGAAGATCGAGTCGATGTCGCCGATCTCGAACTCGCGGCTCTGCGCCGAGACCGTGACCTTCACCCGGCCGGCCTTCGGGTCGCCGTCGACCATCACCTCGGGGACGCTCTTCTCCACGAAGTCGAGCGAGTCCACGAGCATCTGCTTCGGGTCGATGCGCTTCGGGTCGTAGTAGTTCTCGTTCACCAGCAGGACGACCCGGTTGAAGACCGACAGGGCGGCGAGGTCGTACCCGCGGTCCTCCTGCCCGGCCGGGCTCGAGGCGGCGTGGGCCTCCGAGAGCAGCGGGACCGTGAGGCGGTCGCCGGCGGCGAACCCCCACACCACCACGAGGGCGAGAAGGGCCGTCGCACGAGCGGTGAACCGGATCATCGAGGGAGGCTCCAAGGCAGCGCTGTAGCCGCGGTGTCGGCGCTCCGGGCGGGCCAGCGAGCCCCCGGCCGATCGAAGGGATCATAGGCAGCGCCCCCTCGCCTCTCAAGGAAGGACGAGACGATTTCGCGCGGCCGTCGAACCTTTCGAACAAGCGCACGCGCCGCGTGTTCCCGAGGAGGGGCCCCGGGTCAGGGGGCGGCGAGGCCGACGGCCTCCGCGAGCGTCGCCTCGTAGGACGCCTGGCAGATCGAGGCGGCGAAGCCCCCCGTCGCCCGGGCCACCTCCACGTAGCGGGAGCCGCCGGAGATCACGTCGTCGCAGCGCCCCGGCTCGCCGTCCTCGCCGAGGCCGACGAGCGCCACCGCGAGGACGCGGCGGCCGGCCTTCCGGGCCCGGAGCACATCGACCCACACCTCGGAGGGACCGAGGAAGCCGTCGTCCGGCCGGGCCGCCTCCTCCACGCAGACGTCGCGCTGCCCCGAGGCATCGAGGGCGAGCTCCTCCTCGGGATCCGAGCAGTCCTCCTCGTCGGAGACGAAGACCACCACCAGGTCGGCCTCGGGGCGGAGGAAGCCCAGGTTGTCGCCGTCCTCGATCCGGTCGCTCACGGCCAGGGCGGCGGCCCACAGGCCCTGCTCCTGGCCGGAGCCGCACAGGCCGGGGCGGATGCCGTCCGCCGCGGCGCCGAGCGACGCCTCGTCGAGGGCGGTGAGGAACTTGGTGCCGTCGCCGAGGAGCGTGAGCGCGCCCTTCGGGAACGGGCGGCCGCGCTTGGCCTCGTCGTCGCAGAGCCGGCTGAAGGTGTCCTGCGTCTCGGCGCGGCCGAAGGCCTCGACGCGGAAGAAGACGCTCGTGGTGGTGAAGCCGACGTGCCACGACAGCGGCGGCTCGTTCCGAGCGGCGCGGCGGGCGTCGGCCTCGCCGGCGGCCGCGGCGAAGGCCGGGAAGGACGCCTCGAGGCGCTCCTGGTAGGTGCCCATCGAGAGCGAGTCGTCGATGACGAACAGGACGTCGACGGCGCCGGCCGCGGCCAGCGCGCCGCCGCTGCCGCCCGCGCCGCCGCCGCCGGCCGCGCCGCCGCCCTCGCCGCCCGAGCCGCCGCCGCCGTCGCCCGACGGCGCGACG
>CAZDGH010000275.1:0-8127 GCA_964504805.1 uncultured Myxococcales bacterium
CCCGCGGGCGCCGCGCCGGTGGCGCCGCCGGCCGCGCCCGCCGCGCCGGCGCCGAACGTCGCCGCGCCGAACGTGGTCCCGACCCTCGCCCACGGCGTGGCGCACGGACCGACGCTCTCGCGACAGTCGCTCGAGCTGCCCGGCCTCGATCCGAGCTTCGTGCCCACGAAGGAGGGGCCGATCATCGGCATCGACCTCGGCACCACCTACTCGTGCGCCGCGCACGTGAAGAACGGCAAGCCGACCACCCTGCTCTCCCGCGAGGGCTACAGCACGGTGCCGTCGATCCTGGCGGTGAACACCCGCGGCAAGCTCGTGGTCGGGCACCCGGCGAAGAGCCAGATGCTCACCAACCCGCAGCAGACGGTCTACGGCTCGAAGCGCCTCGTGGGCCGCCCGTTCGCGTCGCCGGTGGTGAGCGAGATCAAGGACCGCTTCTTCTACGAGATCGTCGAGGGCCCGGACGGCGAGGCCGCCGTGAGGCTCGGCGGCACGGTGATGACGCTGCAGGAGATCGCGGCGCTCGTCCTCAAGGAGGTCCGCGAGATCGCGCAGAACGCGCTCGGGCAGCCGGTGAACCGGGCGGTGGTCACCTGCCCCGCGTACTACAACGACCACCAGCGCGCCGCGGTGCGCGAGGCGGGCCGGATCGCGGGGCTCCACGTCGAGCGCATCCTCAACGAGCCCACCGCTGCCGCCCTCGCCTTCGGCTACGGCAAGGGCGTCGAGAAGCGCATCCTCATCTACGACCTCGGCGGCGGCACCTTCGACGCCTCGATCCTCGAGCTGCACGACACCGTCTTCGAGGTGATCTCCACCGGCGGCGACACCTTCCTCGGCGGCGTCGACTTCGACAACCAGCTCGTCGACCACCTGCTGCAGGAGTTCCAGGCGGCGACCGGCAAGGTCTTCCAGGGCGACCGCGTGGCGCTGCAGCGCATCACCGACGCCGCCGAGCGCGCCAAGTGCGCCCTCTCCGAGCGCGAGTCGCACCGCGTCCACGTCCCGTTCGTGACGATGATCGACGGCAGGCCGTACGACCTCGACGTCACCGTGACGCGGCAGCAGTTCCAGGACATCACCGCGCCGCTGGTCGACCGCACCCTCGCGGTGTGCCGCGAGGTGCTCGACGCCAAGGGGCTCGGCCCGTCGGCGATCGACGAGGTGGTGCTCGTCGGCGGCATGAGCCGGATGCCGATGGTGCGCGAGAAGCTGAAGGGGTTCTTCGGCAAGGACGTGCACAAGGGCGTGCACCCGGACGAGGCCGTGGCCCTCGGCGCCGCCCTCCTCGCCCACTCCCTCGACAAGGCCGAGGGCGTGGTGCTCATCGACGTGGTCCCGATGTCGGTGGGCATCGGCCTGCCGGGCGGCCGCTGCAAGAAGCTGATCGAGCGCAACGCCTCGCTGCCGATCACCAAGAGCTACGGCGTCGCGACGTTCAAGGACAACCAGACCTCGCTCGAGCTGCAGGTCTTCCAGGGCGAGAGCGACAACGCCGCGGAGAACGAGTTCCTCGGCACCCTCACCATCGGGGATCTCCCGAAGGCGCCGAAGGGCGCGGTGAAGGTCGCCATCACCTTCCACCTCTCGGCGGAGTGCCTCCTCACCGTCACCGCCCGCGAGCTCTCCACCAACAAGAGCGCGACCGCGGTGATGTCGACGAAGACCACGCCCGAGGAGGTCCGCCAGAAGCTCGGCCTCAAGCCGCCCACCGAGGAGGAGAAGAAGGTGATCGCGGGCATGGCCGCGTCGGACGGCAAGCAGAGCGTGGCGCCCAAGAAGAAGACCGGCATCTTCGGCTTCTTCAAGAAGCTGTTCGGCGGCCGCGACGAGGCGAGCCCGTAGCGCGCTACGGCGCGGCGCGCTCGGCCTGCCGCTGCGGCTCGGCCGGCACCGCCACCGTCGCCGCCGAGAGCAGCGGCTCGGGGCGCGCCGCCGCGGCGGCCGCCTTCTTCCGGGCGTAGGCGCGCCACCCGAGGAAGCCGACGGCGGCGACGACCATCCCGGCGATGAGCCAGGTGTGGAAGCGCTCCGCCGCGGCGACCACGTCGCCGATCTCGGCGCCGAAGTGGTAGCCGAGCAGCACGAACACCGGCGCGGAGACGAGGGCCGCGAGGCCGTCGTAGAGGATGAACCGCGCGTAGCTCATCTGGGCGCTGCCCGCGACGAAGTACGTCGCCGCGCGGACGCCCGGGAGGAAGCGCGCGATCACCACCATCACCGCGCCGCGCTTCGCGAACTGCGCCTCGACCTTGGCGATGCGCTCGGGCGTGAGGTGGCGGCGGAGGAGCCCGTTCGGCTGCGCCTTCCCGGCGGCGCTGCGGCTGGCGCGGCCGAGCCGGAAGACGATGGTGTCGCCGACGAGGATGCCGGCGAAGCCCACGACCAGCATCACCCACAGGTTCGCCTGGCCGAGGTAGGCCAGGTAGCCGCCGGTGATGAGCGAGACGTCCTCGGGGAGAGGCAGCCCCAACCCGCACGCGACGAGGACGCCGAAGACGAGGCCGTAGGCGCCGACGCCTGCCGCGGATCCGAGGAAATCGAGGACGAACTGCTCCATGCGGCGGCTCCCTGCCGTGCTGCGCCCCTAGCCGTCTCCCTTCAGCGCCGCCGCGGCCTTCCCGGCGTCGAGCTCCCGGAGGAAGTCCCCGAGGAACGTGTCGAGGGGCTTACCCGCCTTTCCGAACAGCGCGAGGCCCCGGTTGAAATCCTTGATGAGCACGAAGCCGCTCTTGTGCTCGCTCTCCAGCGCCTTGGCCGCCTGGCCCTCCGCCGCGGTGGCTTTCACCGCGACCGCGCGGGCGAAGGTCTCGGCGACGTAGTCGGCGACGTTCTCGGCGCCGACCGGCCGCCCGCTCTCCTTCACCTCGGCGAGGAGCTCGGGGCCGCCCTTGAGGGCGGTGAACTTCCGCTCGGCGGGCCCCTGCACGATCACGCGGGCGAACGCCTTCACGATCGACTGCACGTCCGGGGTCGCGCCGGACGGGCCGACCACCAGGTAGATCTCCTCGCCGCTCTGCACGCCCACGCCGGCGCCCCTGCCGTCGAGGAGGTTGACCACGAGCACCACGCGCGGCGAGTCGTCCGTCTCGGGCGCCTTGAGCAGCTCCCGGGCCTTGCCGAGGGGCTTGTCGACGACCGGGGCATACCGCTTGAGGGCCTCGCGCTGCGCCGGGACGACCTCGGCGAAGAGCGGGCCGATCTTGGCCTGCGCGTGGAACTCGGCGAGCAGCGCCTCGAAGCCCTTGAGGGGCGCGAGCTCCGGCGGGAGCGCCTTCTCCAGCGCGAACTTCGGCGCCTCGCCGAGGGCGAGGGTGAAGGCGGAGTAGGTCCGGATCGGGCTCGGGTGCTTGTCGAAGAACGCCTCGAACTTCGCCCGGAGCGCCGGGTCGAGGCGGACGGCGTCGCGGACCTTCTGCCGCACCGGATCGAACTCGCGCTTCGGCACCGGATCCTTGCGGGTCACCGGGGCGTCGTCGAGGCCCAGGGCGTTCAGCGCGGCGAAGAGCGTGAAGATCCGCTCGTCGGCCCTGAGCTCCACGCCGCCTTCCGAGTAGAGGGAGCTCGCCCAGTCGTCGGCGAGGGCGGGCGTCGAGACGGCGAGCACGGCGAACGTGGCGAGGGCACGGAGCTTTCCGGACGTCACGGGGGTGCGATCTCCTGGGCTTGGCGCCCGTCGGGCGGACGCGAGCCCGGTAGGCTACGACCCGAGGCCGGACCGCGCAACCGCGCGTCTCGGCGCGTCACGGCGTCCCGAACGCCTGCCCGGCCCGGAGGCCGAGGGTCACCGGGGCCCGCGCCGGCGCGTTCGGCAGCCGGCCGAACGGCACCCCGACGTCGATCGCGAACAGCAGCGGGCGGACCCCTAGCGCCTCGTGGTGGAAGCGCAGGCCGACGCCGGTGCCGCCGAAGAGCGCCTGGGGCGGCGTGCCGGCGTACAGCGGGTGGAGGCCGCCCATGGCGGCGCCCTCGACGAAGAGCGCGCCCGAGATCGCCTTGAGGCGCGTGAGCGCCAGGGCGACGTCGAGGTCCGAGAGCACGGGGTAGCGCCACTCCACCGCGGCGACCGCGCGCCGGGTGCCGAGGACCTCCTCGAGGGTGAACGCGCGGAGGCCGTCGTCCGAGCCGCCGAGCGGGATGAGCTCCTGGATCGGCGGCTCGCCGGCGAGGGCGGCGCCCTTGAGCCGGAGCGCCAGCGCGTGCGCGCCGCCGAGCGGCACGAGCTTCACCGCGCCGACGGAGGCGCCGCCGTAGAGCGAGCCGTCTCCGCTCATCGTCGAGCCGAGGGCGCCGCCGACGCCGGCGTTCAGCGCCAGGCCGCGGGTCGGGTTGGGCACCGGCGGGCGGTCGTCGTAGCCGACGCCGAGCGACGGTCCCACGGCCCAGCCGGCCTCGGTCTCGTCGCCCGCGAAGCCGGCGCGCAGGTAGTCGGCGCTGAGGCCGAAGCCCCAGCCGTAGGCGTAGCGGGCGGCGTCGACGAGCGGGCCGAAGCCGAAGTTGAGCGAGGCGCGGCCGCCGACCCGCGCCTTCCGGTAGCTCGCGCCGAAGCCGAGGCGGCGGCTGACCTCGTCCCGCGGCCGCAGCTGCAGGTCGAGGTCGCCGTAGACGAGGTTCTCGGTGGCGACGTACGAGAGCGCGGCGCGGGTGACGAGGAGCTGGAGCCGCGAGGGTACCCGGTCGCCGAGCGCCGCCACCTCGCCCGGCCCGGCGGCGGTCTGCTTCACCCTGCCCCGCGGATCGACCCGGAGCTCGACGATCGGCGCCGGCGACGCGAGCTCGAAGCGCCGCGCGGCCTCGCCCGGGGCGGCGCGCCAGACGAGGACGAACCTCCGGCCGGCCTCGTCGAGGGCGAGCACCTCGATCACCTCGGGCGGCGTGTCGCCGACCCGGGAGACCTCGACGACGGCGCGGTGCCCGCCTCCCACGCGCGGCGCGCTCGAGACCAGGGCGACGCGCAGGTCCTCGGCCTGCGGCCGCGAGGTCCAGGCCTCGAAGAAGGCGCCGAGGTCGCGGCCCGCCACCGACTCGGCGAAGGAGCGGAGGCCGCAGCGCGCGGGGCCGGGCCCCGGCGCCGGAGGCGGGCAGGGATCGCGTGGCCGGAGGTAGCGGTCGACGGCGCGCTCGAGGCCGGGGGCGCCGAGCAGGTCGCGCAGCTTCTCGGCGAGCGTCTTCCCGCGGGGGCCGGGGTGCGCGAACGTCCACGGCTCGTCGCGCACCGCCGGCACCTCCTGCGGCGGCAGGAAGTAGACGTGGGGGAACGCGCTCTTCGGCGAGCGCAGGAACGCGTCGACGTCGGGGATGAAGTCGAGCGCCTCGAGGATCCCCACCACGTCCTCGGTGCCGCCGGCCTCGGCCATGAAGCGCTCGGCGAGGAGCGCGCCGAGCGCGTCGGCGACGACCGGCACGTCCTCCGGGCGCTCCCGGCCGCGCACCAGCGGCAGGAGCCGGGCGCCGACGTAGGCGCGGGCGACGCCGCGGGCGTGGAAGGCGCGGGCGGCGTCGGCCGGCGGGAGCGCGAAGGCCCGCTCCGAGACGGCGACCAGGCCCGGCGAGGCGAGCGCGACCTCCGAGGCGAGCGGCACCACCACCAGGTCGATGGGGCCGGGATCGGGGAGCGCGGGCGTGCCGTCGGCCCAGGCGTCGAGCCGGGCGAGGAGCCGCGCCAGCTCGTCGCCGGCCCACTGCGACTGCAGCGGCGGCGGGTCGGGGAGCCCGCCGCGATCGCCGCCGGAGAGGTCGGGCGGCGGCGCGAGCGGGAAGACGCGGCCGCCCCGGGTCGGCAGCGGCCGCTCGCCGCGCGGGCGCACCAGGAACTCCACGTGCTCGCGGGCCTCGAGGCGCACCGTCTCGCCCGGCCGCGCGAGGACGCCGCCGACGAGGAGCGGGCGCTCCCCGGGGGCGTCGACCGTCACCTCCCACGACGCCGCCCGCGGCCGCCGGCCCTCGGGGCCGAGGGCGCGGACGTCGCCGGCGACGACGAGCGGGTGGAACGCGCCGAGCGCGGTGAGCGTGCCGCGCGCGTACGCGAGCGGGCCGAGGCGCTCCGGCACCCGCGTCTCGAAGCCGATCGACAGCGTGGCCGTCTCGAGCGGGAGGAGCGGCGCCCGGAGCCGCACGAGGTACGTGGTGCCGGGTGGCGCGTCCTCGACCTCGATCGGCGCGGCCGGCGCCGCCCCGCCGGAGACCGCCGCCAGCGTCGCCCCGCCGCGGCCCTCGCCGAACGGCGCGAAGTACGGCCGGGTGACGTCGTCCACGCCCGGGAGCGGCCGCGCGAACGTCGCGCGGTACAGCCAGATCGTGACCGCGTCGACCGCGCGGCCGGTGTCGTTCACCACGTGGGCGACGACGGTCCCGCGGATCGTCCGCAGGTCGGGGGCGACCTCGGCGCGGAGCTCGTAGCGCGTCGCCGGCCAGGTGGCGGCGGACGCGGGCGCCGCGCACGCGACGGCCGCGGCGAGCGCGAGGGCGGTCCGCACGACTGCTAGCGGCGCGCGGCCGCCGTGAGCACGGCGCGGAGGGTCTCGCGGTTGTCGGCGAGCTTCCTCCCGAAGCTGCCCGCGATGGCGAGGATCAGCTTCAGGCAGGCCTGCGGCTTCTGCGACTGCAGGCGCAGGAAGTCGCGGTGGCGGATCTCGATCACCTCGGTCGGCGCCTCCGCCACCGCGGAGACGAGCCGGGGTGAGTCGGGCGAGACCAGGCAGAGCTCGCCGAGGTACTCGCCCTCGCCGAGCGAAGCCAGGGCGTGATCGGCGCCGTCCGGTCCCTTCATCGAGACGCGGACGCTGCCCTTCTTCAGGACGTAGAAGGTGTCGCCGACCATGTTCTCGACGAACAGGGGCGCGCCGGGCGGCACCGCGCGCTCGGTGGCGATCGAGGCGAGGATGCCGAGGCCGGTTTCGGTGAAGTCCTTGAACAGCGAGCACTTCGCGAGCGCTGCGGCGATCGTGGACACGGCCCACACTGTAGGCCGGCCCGACCGGGCGGGCAACCGAGCTCACGGCGCCAGGTGGAGGACGATGCGCTCGTCGTCCCGGGCGATCGCGAGCTCGCGGGAGATCGTCCGCGTGCTCCCGTCGGGCAGCGTGAGCCGCGCCTCGAGCCGGTGCGGGCCGTCGGCGAGGTGCGCGGCGTGGGCGCGGCGGTCCTCGGCGGGACCGGTGCCGTCGCCCCAGGCGAGGAGCGCGGGCACGGTGCCGTCCGGGGCGGCGATCCGGACCTCGACGCGGGTCGGCGCCGGCTCGTCGGGGAGGTCGTAGACCAGGGTGACCTCCCGCGGGCGGTCGCCGAGCAGCATCCAGGCGAGGAGCGCGCCGACGACCAGCAGCGGCGCGCGGCGGAGGAGCGCGCGCGCGCCGCCGGGGGCGTCGCTCACGCCTTCGGCGCCTTCTTCCGCCGCGGCTTCTTCGGGTGCTGGGGCTTCTCCGGCCGCTCGACCTTGGCGGTGATCGTCGGCTCGAAGAGCTGCGAGGAGCCCTCGGCCCGCGGCTTCACCTTGATCTCGGCCTTCACCTCGAAGGTCATCTGCTGGAGCATCTGCAGCAGGTCCTCGCGGACCTTGGCGCTGGCGAGGAAGTTCCGGAGCTCCTGGCCGACGACGCGGACGACCTCGCCCTTCGTCTTCTCCGCCTGCCCGAGGACGAAGCCGAGCGCCTCCTTCGGCAGCTTCAGCTCCTTCACCATCGAGCGGATGCCCTCCTCGGTCATGAAGAGGGCGCCGACGCCGGCGACGAGCATCTTGCGGACGACGTCGGTGGCGTTGCCGAGGCGCGACCGCTCCTCGCGGCCCAGGGGCGGCAGGTCGGCGTCGTCGAAGGCGTCTTCGGCCATGGGCTCCTCTCCTGGTGGGCTAGTGGGCGCGGGCGCCGAACACCGGCAGCTTCCCGGCGAGCGCGCGGCTCGCCTCGAGGAAGGCGGCCGCCTCCGGCGACTCCGGCCGCGCCACCACCACCGGCACGCCCCGATCGCCGCCCTCGCGGATGGAGAGCTCGAGCGGGATCCGGCCGAGGAGCGGCAGGCCGGTGCGCTCCGCGAACTTCGCCGCGCCGCCCGAGGAGAAGATCGCCGTCTCGTGCTGGCAGTGCGGGCAGACGAACCCGCTCATGTTCTCGACCACGCCGAGGACGGGGA
>CAZDGH010000276.1:0-8099 GCA_964504805.1 uncultured Myxococcales bacterium
CACCGGGCCCTTCACGTGGCGCATCGCGAAGCGCTCCAGCGCCTCGCCGAGCGCCCGCGCGGTGCGGAAGCGGTGGTCGCGGTTCCGGGCGAGCGCGTTGACGATGATCTCCTCGAGCAGCTCCGGCAGGTCGGGCCGCACGCTCCGCGGCCGCCGCACGTCGGTGTCGCAGATCTGCTCCACCAGCTCGAGCTCGCCCTCGGCCGGGAACGCCCGCTCGCCGGTGGCGAGCTCGAACAGCGTGGCGCCGAGGCCGAAGACGTCGACGCGCGGGTCGAGCGGCTGCCGGCCGTCGATCTGCTCCGGCGCCATGTACGCGTACTTGCCCTTGACGATCCCGGCCTGCGTCTTGGTGGCGCGCTGCTCGGCCTTGGCGATGCCGAAGTCGAGGACCTTCGACTCGCCCTCGTACGCGGCGACGATGTTCCCCGGCGTCACGTCGCGGTGGACGATCCCGAGCGGCTGGCCGTCCTGGCCGAGGAGCCGGTGGGCGTGGTCGAGGCCCTCGCACGCCTGCGCCACGAGCTTGGCGGCGATCTCCGGCGGGACCGGCACCTTCTTCTTCTGCGCGTACCAGGCGAGCCGCTTCAGGTTCGGCCCGCGCACGAGCTCCATGGCGAGGTAGTAGGTGCCGTCGGCCTCGCCGAAGTCGTAGATCTGCGCGATGTTCGGGTGGACGAGCTGCGCGGCGATCCGCGCCTCGTCGAGGAACATCGAGACGAACTCCTGGTCGGAGACCAGCTCCGGGAGGATCGTCTTGACGACGAGCTGCCGGTTGAACCCCGCGGGTCCGACCTGGCGGGCGAGCCAGATCTCCGCCATGCCGCCGGTGGCGACCTTGCGGACCAGCTCGTACCTGCCGAACGTCCTGGCTTCGTCCTGCGCCACGGGGCGCGCAGCCTAGCCCGGAAGTGCGTCTGCTGCTAGGTTCCCGGCCCTTCACGCGAGGGCCGCCATGACCGACTACGAGAAGTACATCCGCACCGCGGAGCTGCTCGCCCTGCAGAAGCCCCCCGCCGAGAGGTCGCACCCGGAGGAGCTGCTCTTCCAGGTGATGCACCAGGTGATGGAGCTCTGGCTCAAGGTCGTCGTCGACGAGTCGGCGCGGATCGGCGCCCTGCTCGAGACCGGCAAGCTCTCCGAGGCCTCCCACCACCTCCGCCGCATCCACCGGGTGCTGCGGCTCCTCCAGGCGCAGTTCGAGATCGTCGAGACGATGCCGGCGGCGGATTACCACGTGATCCGGCTGCAGGCCCTCGGCCGCGGCAGCGGGCAGCAGTCGCCGGGCTTCCACGAGGTCCTCGCCCTCGGCGCGCCGCTCTGGGCCGCCTTCGAGAAGGCGCGCGCCGCGAAGGGCATCGACCTCTTCACGCTCTTCCAGGACCCGCGCAAGGAGTGGGACCTCTACCAGGTGGCGCAGGGGCTGCTCGAGTTCGACGAGGCGTTCCAGACCTGGCGCTTCATCCACTACGAGATGGTGAAGCGGATCATCGGCCTCGAGGTGAAGAGCCTCACCAACGTGCCCGCGTCGCAGCTCAAGTTCGGCGTCGACGAGACCTTCTTCCCCGAGCTGTGGAAGCAGATCCCGGCGCTCACCCGCCACACCCGGCCGGAGTACTGAGATGGCCGGCGGCGGCGACGAGCTCCTCGCCTGGCGCAAGGAGTTCCCGATCCTCGAGGCGAAGACCTACCTCATCAACAACTCGCTCGGCGCCATGCCGCGCGCGGTCTACGACAACCTCCGCGCCTTCGCCGACAAGTGGGCCACCGAGGGCGTCGTCGCCTGGCACGACTGGCTCCCGCTGGTCACCGAGACCGCGGACCTCGTCGGCAAGCTCGTCGGCGCGCCGCGCGGCTCGATGCTGATGCACCAGAACGTCTCCACGCTGATGGCGATCGTGGCGTCGGCGCTCTCGTACGAGCCCGGCAAGCGCGACGGCGTCGTCTACACCGACCAGGCGTTCTCGACGGTGCACTACGTCTGGGAGCGGCAGTCGGTCCGCGGCGCGCGCGTCACCGTGGTGAACAGCCGCGACGGGATGACGATCGAGCCGGAGGAGCTCGAGGCGGCGATCGACGAGCGCACGAAGATCGTCGTGCTCGACCACGTCTTCTTCCGCTCCTCGGCGCTCAACGACGCCAAGCGGATCGCGCGGAAGGCGCACGCGGTCGGCGCGCTGCTCCTGCTCGACGTCTACCAGTCGATCGGCACCGTGCCCTTCGACGTCGTCGACCTCGACGTCGACTTCATGGTCGGCGGCTCGGTGAAGTGGCTCTGCGGCGGGCCCGGGGCGGCGTACCTCTACGTGAAGCCGTCGCTGGTCGGGAAGCTCGAGCCGTGGATGGTGGGCTGGTTCAGCCACAAGAAGCCGTTCGACTTCACCATGGACCCCATCGACTACGCCGACGACGTGCACCGCTTCATGGGCGGCTCGCCCGGCGTGCCGGCGCTGTACTCGGCGCGGGCGGGGTACGAGATCCTCGCCAAGGTCGGCGTGCCGGCGATCCGGAAGAAGAGCCAGGCGCTCACCACGCGGATCCGCGAGAAGGCGCTCGCGTACGGGCTGTCGGTGAACACGCCGGCGGATCCCGAGAAGCGCGGCGGGACGATCTGCGTGGACTGGCCCGGCGCGCAGGACGCCGAGCAGAAGCTCATCGACCGCGGCTTCGTCATCGACTGGCGGCCGAAGTGCGGGATCCGGATCTCGCCGCACTTCTACAACACGGCCGACGAGTGCGACGCGATCCTCGACGAGATCGTGAAGCTGCGGGGCTGAGGCGGAAGGCCGAAGGCGGGCTACGAGGCTACGAGGCTACGAGGCTCCGGCTTCGTGGCCTCTTCTTTTTGGGGCCGGCTTCGGCTGCCCGTTGCGTTTTGTCGGCGGCTCGCCGTAAGGTAGGGCGCAAGTCAAGCATGGTCACGTATTGTCACGTGATCCAAGCTGTGGAAAACGCGGCGATCGGGGAGCGGCGGCGGTGTCAGGCCGCCTTGCTACGGTCGGCCGCGTCGGAGGTGCGCCCGTGGTCATGGACGAGATCGGGAAGCAGCTGCAGCAGGCGTTCTACGAGCTGGGGCTCCAGCTCGGCCGGGAGCTCGCCGCACGGATGATCGCCGGCAAGGGCGCCGACGCGACCGTGGGCACCGGGCGCGGGCGCCGCCGCGTCGCCGACGCGAGCCGGCCTCCGCCCTCGAAGCCGAAGATCCTCCCCGGCCTCGCCGGCCGCCGGCGCAAGCCGGGCGAGGCGCCGCCGCCGTGCGGCCGCGCGGGCTGCGGCAAGCCGTCGCGCACCCGCGGGTACTGCCAGACCCACTACGTGCAGTGGCTGAAGGCCGGCGACGGCGACCGCCGCGCCTCCTGAGGGAGCGCTCCATGAGCCGCGACGAGATCGAGCTGCTCATCGCCAAGGCCGAGGACGCCCGGCAGCACCGGATCGCCCGGGCGCTGTCGGAGCTCCTCGAGCTCCGGCGGACCGTGGAGAGCCTGCAGGGCGAGGTCGCCCGGCTGAAGGGCGAGACGGCGCCCCAGAGCGCCGACCTGGGAGCCCCCGCCCCGCCCCGCGCGGCGGCGGCAGGCTGAGCCGGGCGCGGGTAGACTCGGAGGAGCCACCGCCCCGGAGGCTCCCGTGCTCCCGTTCCTCCTCGCGCTCGCGGCCGCGGCCGGTCCGAGCAACCAGACCCCGCCCGGTACCGCCGGCGCCACCTGCGTCACCGAGTACGGGCAGACGGTCTGCGGCTACAAGTGCCTCGCGCGGTTCGGGCAGGTGCGCTGCAGCCAGACGCCCGAGGGCATCTGCTACACCGAGGGCGAGCGCGTCGTCTGCTGGGATCCGCCGGCGTACTACCTGCGGAGCACCGCCCGCGCGTCGCTCCCGAAGCCGCGCTGCCACACCGAGTACGGCAAGACCGCGTGCGGCTGGGACTGCACCGCGCGCTACGGGAAGGTCGCGTGCGCGCAGTCGCCCGACGGGCTCTGCGTGGCGCGCAACGAGCAGCTCGTCTGCTGGGACCCGCCGCTGCACCTGCGCGCCGCGTACCCCGCCGACGCGGTGCTGCCGAAGCCCACCTGCGAGGTGGCGTACGGCCAGCTCGCCTGCGGCTACTCCTGCCTGGCGCGCCACGGCCAGCTCCGCTGCACGCAGACGCCCGAGGGGATCTGCCGCGAGGAGGCCGAGGCCGTCGTCTGCTGGGATCCGCCGATCTGACACGTCGACGGCCTGACGCTTTGACGGCGCGCCGCCCCCGCGCGACCATCCGGCCGTGCTCGACCCCGCCACGCTCGCGACCTACGGCCTGCCCGGCCTCTTCGTGATGGCGCTCCTCGCCGGCAGCGTCGTGCCGCTGCCGTCCGACGCGCTGCTCGCGGCCCTCGTCTACGGCGGCGAGCCGGTGATCCCCGCCGTCGCCGTGGCGACGGTCGGCAACGTGCTCGGGGCGATCACCCTGTTCTGGCTCGGCGGGCTGGTGGCCGCCGGCAAGGGCGGCGCGATCGGGCGCTGGTGGAAGCGGCGCACCGAGAAGGATCCGGCGGGGATGGAGAAGGCGCGGGCCCGGCTCGCGCGGTGGGGCGCGCCGGCGCTCCTGCTCTCGTGGCTGCCGATCGTCGGCGACGCGGTGGTGATCGCCGCGGGGCTCGTGGGCATGCGGCGGACGCCGTTCCTCTTCTGGGTCACCACCGGCAAGACCCTGCGCTTCGCCACCGTGGCGCTCTCGGCGCTGGCGGCGACCTCCTGATGCTCGGCGCGATCGTCTTCGACCTGCACGGCGTGCTCCTCGACGACGCCGCGGTGGCGTTCGCGGCGCTGCGCGAGCTCGCCGAGGCCGAGGCGCTCGCGCTCGCCGAGGAGGACCGGTTCGGCCGCTTCGCGGGGCTCGACGAGCGCTCGCTGCTGGCGGCGGTCGCCCGCGAGCAGGGCAAGGCGCCGCCGCCGCCGGACGCGCTGCGCCGCCTCGCCGAGGCCCGGGCCCGGCGCACGGCGGAGGCGCTCGCGGCCGACGGCCTCTTCTTCCCGGGCGCGACGAGGGTGGTGAAGGACGCCGCCCGGAAGGCGCCGCTCGCGCTCCTCGCCGACGTGCCGCGGCACGAGGCGTCGCTCGCGCTCAAGGAGGGCGGGATCTTCGACCGGTTCACGGCGATCGTCGGCGTCGAGCAGGTGCCGCGGCCGCGGCCCGATCCCTCGGGGCCGCTGGCGGCGCTCGCGCTGGTGAACCGCGACCGCGCGCGGCTCGGCAAGTCCGAGGTCGGCCCGCGCCACGTGCTGGCGGTGGAGGACACCGGCGCCGGCGTCGCCGCGGCGAAGGCGGCGGGCTTCAAGGTGGTGGCGGTCGGGCACACCCGGCCGCCGCACGAGCTCTCGCAGGCCGACGCGTTCGTGGCGCGGATCCTCGACGTGTCGCTCGACGCGCTCGAGCGGGAGCTGTTCTGACCGCGCCCGTGCCGCACCGGCTCCCCGGGCGGCCGCGGCGGGGGCGGCTGCTCGAGCGGCCGAACCGGTTCGTCGGCGTGGTCGCGCTCGACGACGGGCCCACGGTGCGCGCCCACATCGCCGACCGCGGGCGGCTCGCGGACATCCTGTTCCCGGGCAACGAGGTGTTCGTGGTGGAGCGCGAGGAGCCGGGCCGCACCGCCTGCTCGCTCGTGCTCGCCCGGGCGCCGTCGCTCGGCGGGCCTCGGCCGCTGGTGCCGCTCGATCCGGCCGGCGCGAACCGGCTCGTGCGCCGGCTGGTCGAGGACGGGGCGCTGGGGCTGCCGCCGTACGAGCGGCTCCGCGCCGAGGTCGCCCACGGCTCGTCGCGCTTCGACTTCCTTCTCGAGCTCCCGGGCGGCGTGCGCCACTGGCTCGAGGTGAAGAGCTGCGCCGCGGCGTCGGGCCAGGCGGCGCTCTTCCCCGACGCGCCGAGCGAGCGCGCCGCGCGGCACTGCCGCGAGCTCGCGGCGCTGGTGCGGGCCGGCGACCGGGCCGCGATCGTGCTCGTGGCGCTGCGCGCCGACGTCGCCGAGATCCGGCCGCACCCCGTCGACCCGGCGTTCGCCGGGGCGCTCGCCGCCGCCCGCGACGCAGGCGTGCGCCTCGTCGGCGCCGCCTTCGAGGTCGGCCTCGACGGCTTCCGCTACCGGGGCACGCGCCCCGTCCACGTCACCCCGGCCTGAAGGTCGCTCTCATGCCTCGTCCCTGGAAGGTCGTCGGCACCCGCGAGCTGCTCTCGCTGCCGATCTGCCGGCTCCGGCAGGACCGCTGCGTCTCGCCGCGCACCGGCGCCGAGCACGAGCTGCTGGTGATCGAGGCGCCGGACTGGGTGAACGTCGTCGCCCTCACCGACGACGGCCACGCGCTCTTCGTCCGGCAGTGGCGCTTCGGCGCGGCCGAGGCGACGCTGGAGATCCCGGGCGGCATGGTCGATCCGGGGGAGTCGCCGGCGGAGGCCGCCGCGCGCGAGCTCCTCGAGGAGACCGGCCACGCGCCTTCGCGCCTCGTGCCGCTCGGGTCGATCCAGCCGAACCCGGCGATCCAGACGAACCGTTGCCACACCTTCCTGGCGGAGGGCTGCCGCCGCGTCGGCGAGCTCCGGCCCGACGCGATGGAAGACCTCGCGGTCGAGCTGCACCCGCTCGCCGACGTGCCGCGGATGCTCGCGGACGGGAGCATCGGCCACGCGCTGGTGGCGGTCGCGTTCCAGAAGCTCGAGCTGCTCCGGTCAGGGCACGCGCTGCGGTAGCGCTACGCGTTGCCGACCGCGGGCGGCGCGCCCACGCAGCGATCGAGCGTCGCGTAGAGGTCGTCCGGCGCCCACGGCTTCCGCAGGTAGCCGTCGAGGTGCTTCACGTCGTCCGCCGCGAACCGCGTGGCGGTCACGAGCACCAGCTTCGCGCCGGCGAGGCTCGGCTCGTGGCGGAGCAGGTCGACGGAGCCGAGGCCGGGCTGCACGGGGAGCCGGTGATCGAGCAGCACGACGTCGGGCGGGCAGCGCCGCGCCTGCTCGAGGGCCTGGGGGATGTCGGTGGCGCTGAGGGCCCGGTAGCCGGCCTGCTCGAGCGCGAAGGTCGTGAGGACGAGGACGTCCACGTCGTCGTCGACGACGAGGACGGTAGCCTTGTGCATGCGGGCCTCCGACCTTTCAACACCCGGGTCGGACCCGTATTTCGCTCGCTCGCTCAATGGGTCATGCCCTCGAGATCGTCGAGCGCCTTCTTGGCCGCCTCGAAGTCGGGCCGCTCGCGGAGCGCGCTCCGGTAGGCGTCGGCGGCGCGGCGGAGCATGCCCTTCGACGCCCAGACGCGGCCGAGGTTGAAGTGCGGGTAGGCGCGGGCGTCGTAGCGCGGCGCGCCGAGGGCCTTCTCGAGCCACGGCACCGCGGCGTCGAGCTTGCCCTGCTCGATCAGGTACGCGCCGATGTCGTTGTAGGCGTTGCCGAGCGTCGGATCGCACTCGATCGCCTTCATGCAGTCGGCGATGGCCTGCTCGTACTTCTTCTGGAACGAGAGCGCCCAGCCCCGGTACGTGTAGGCCTCGGCGGTGGGCGCGTCCTGGATCGACAGCGAGTACAGCTCGATCGCGCGCTCGAGATCGCCGCCCTGCTGCGCGGAGAACGCGGCGCGGAAGAGCGCCTGGGCGCGCTGCGATCGCTGCTTGTGCCCGGTGTCGTCCACGATCACGAGTGTAGCCCGGCGGCGCCGGGCGGGAGGAAGGCCCCGGCGGGTGCCGATGTGCGCGCACGTCGCGGTGCGTAACGACCGGCGCCGCGCCCGCTTCGGTCTGGTAGGTTTCGCGCCCATGGGCGAGGGCAGGGGCGCGCGGGCGGGTCGGAGCCGGCAGGCGGCGGTGATCGCCGCCTACGTGGCCGGCGGCCTGCTCGCGGGCGCGCTGCTCCTGCTCGGCGCGGCGCGGATCGCCGCCGGAGACGCCGCCGCGTGGAGCCTGCTCTCGCAGCCGTGAGCGACGCCGGCGCCGCCGGCACCCTCGTCGCCGCGGCGTCCGCCGCCGGCGTTCTCGCCTCGCTCGTCGCGCTGGCGATCGGCGCGCGTCGCGCCAGGGGCCCGGGCGACCCGCTCCTCGCGCTCGGCGTCGCCCTCGCGCTGGTCGCGCCGGCGCTGCCGCTCGCG
>CAZDGH010000277.1:0-8046 GCA_964504805.1 uncultured Myxococcales bacterium
GACGAGGCGCCCCGGCCCGGTCGCCGGCTCGGCGTCGGCGAGGGAGCCGGCGGCGCAGCCCGCCGCGGGCGGCCGCGGGAGGGGGTCGGGCGCGGGGGGCGCCTCGCCGGGCGCTTCCGGTCGGGGC
The DNA here is from genome assembly GCA_964504805.1 of uncultured Myxococcales bacterium. GTDB lineage: Bacteria > Myxococcota > Myxococcia > Myxococcales > Vulgatibacteraceae > CAZDGH01. Next base: position 128 of record CAZDGH010000277.1, read on the forward strand.
GCCTCCGGTCCGGGAGGCCGTGCGGCCGGTTCGTCCGGCGGCGCGACGGGCGGGCCCGAGAGCGGGTAGGCGGGGCCGCAGGCGGCGAGGAGCAGCAACGAGAGCTTCGAGAGACGCATGGCGATCCTCCAGCGCCGTAGAGCATGGGGCCGGGCGACCGTCGCGTCTGCCGATATTTTCTTGGCGGCGGTGTTCACGCGGGCTTTACGGTTCCCGCGCCCCGTAAGAGCGACGCCGGTGCCGCGTCCTCCGACCGAGCCGGCGCTCCCGCCGGCCGAACGGAGGTCGACGAAAGATGAAGCGCGAGACCGAGCTCGGGGTCGTCGGGATGACCTGCCCCTCCTGCGTGCGGCACGTGAAGGGCGCGCTCGCGGGCCTGCCGGGGGTCGAGGACGTGGAGGTGCGGCTGCGTGACGGCGTGGTCGTGGTGCGGCACGACGAGGCGGGCGCCGGCGTGGCGGCGCTCGTCGAGGCGCTGCGGGGCGCCGGGTACGAGGCGGCGCCGGTCGCGGCGGAGGCGGAGGCGCGGTAGGCCGCCACCCATCCGGCCCGCTTGCGGCGGTGGGGCGGGCGCCCCACCTCGCCGGGGGAGGTTTCCGGATGGCTCGTCTCGGGTGGGCGCTGGTCGCGGCGCTCGCGGCCGCGCCGTCGGCGGTCGCGGCGCAGCACGGCGATCACGGGGCGCCGGCGCACGACGGCCACGGGAGGCGCGGCCCGCTCGGGCTGCCGATGTCCCGGGACGGCTCGGGGACGGCCTGGCAGCCCGACGCGACGCCGGTGTACGCCGCGCACCGCGAGGTCGGCGAGCTGCGCCTCATGCTCCACGGCGCGACCTCCGCCGGCTGGGACCACCAGGGCGGGCCGCGGGGCGACGGGCAGGTCCTCTTCACGAGCTGGGTCATGGGCATGGCGGAGCACCCGCTCGCGGGCGGCGAGGTGGGCCTGCGGCTCATGCTGAGCGCCGAGCCCTTCACGTTCGAGGGGCGCGGCTACCCGCTCCTCCTGCAGACCGGCGAGACGTACCGCGGCGAGGCCATCCACGACCGCCAGCACCCGCACGACCTCTTCATGGAGGTGGCGGCGCGCTTCCGGCGCGAGGTCGGCGTCGGCGTCGGCGTCGACCTCTACGTCGCGCCCGCCGGCGAGCCGGCGCTCGGGCCCGTCGCGTACCCGCACCGCGCCTCGGCGCTCTCCGACCCGATGGCGCCGCTCGGGCACCACTGGCAGGACGCGACCCACATCACCTACGGCGTGGTCACCGCCGGCGTCTTCACCCGGGCGGTGAAGCTCGAGGGCTCCGCCTTCCATGGCACCGAGCCCGACGAGGCGCGGCTCGGCTTCGACCTCGGGCCGCTCGACTCGGGGTCGGCGCGGCTCTCCACCTGCCCGCACGCGACGCTCTGCGCGCAGCTCTCGCTGGGACGGCTGTACGCGCGCGAGGGCCACCACGCCGGCGCCGTCGCGCGGCGGGTGACCGCGTCCGTCACCCACGTGGCGCCGCGGGCCGGCGGGAGCTGGGCGAGCACGGTGGCGTGGGGCCGCAACCTCGAGGCGTCGCACGCGAGCGACGCGCTCCTCCTCGAGAGCCGGCTCGACCTCGACGTCCGTCACGCGGTGTTCGGCCGCGCCGAGTGGGTGCGGAAGACCGCCGCCGAGCTCGTCGTCGAGGCGCCGGCGCACGAGCTGTTCGGCGTCGGCGCGCTGTCGCTCGGGTACGCGTACGCGCTCGGGTCGTACGGCGGCGTGGTGCCGTCGGTCGGCGGGCGGGGCACGGTGAACGTCGTTCCGCCGGCGCTCGAGGGCGCGTACGGCGGCACGGCGCCCCTCGCGGCGATCGCCTTCGTGCAGCTCCGGCCGGCCGCGCTGCCGCCGGCCGAGTAGGCGGGGCGCGGCGTGGCTACCGTGGACGCACGGGAGGGACCATGCGCGTGCCCGTGGTGGCGGCGCTCGCCTGCGTGCTCGCGTGCGGCTGCGGCGGGGTCGCGCCGGACGAGGAGGGCGTGCCGCCCTTCGCCGTCGTGGCGCGCCCCCGGCCCTGCGTCGTCGACGGCGACTGCGGTCCGGGCGGCACGTGCCACCGCGCCGAGGTGACGGACGTGACCGAGCGGACCGGCTTCTGCGAGGCCGAGGAGGGCGCCTGCCCCTCGGTGTGCGAGGGCACGGCCGACCGCCGGTGCCGCAGCGAGCGCGACTGCGACGGCGCGGCGTGCGTGCGGGTGGAGGATTGCGCGCGGTGACGGGTGGCGACGTGTCGGCCTACGGGCAGGAGTCGTCGCGGATGCGGCGCAGCGGCGCGCAGATCGGGCTCGAGAGCGAGCCGTCCGTCACGAGCTCTCCAGGCCGCGCCTGGGGGCGGTCCGTGGGAACGATCGAGCACTCCAGGAACGGCCGACCGCTGAACGAGGCCGAAAGGGACGCAGGCACTGCGTCGACGGAGCCGGAGATCGCGCCGTCGACGAGCTCGAAGGTCACAGACCCGCGCTCGGCGGCGAGACAGACGTCGCCGGCGCAATGGGTGACGAAGGCAACGCCCGGCTCCAGCGAGGTGGAGCCGATGGCGGCCACGAACGACGCATCCCGGCAGAGCTGGGAGGACTCGACGAAGACCTCCACCGAGTAGCCGTCCTCGTTCGTGGACGACCAGACCCCCAGCCTGGCCCGCCGGGGCGCGTGCTCGGTGACCCTGAGGCGGATGTGGGCGAAGCGGTCGGGACCGCCGGCGATCGACAGGCGGGATTCCCGGTCGTCCGTCGGTGCCTCGGGATCCTCGACGTCACAGCCGAGGAACGACGGCATCGCCAGCGAGACGGCGAGGAGCGCAGTCCCGATGGACCGAAGCGAGCTGCGCACGTTGCTCGACACCGCGAAGGTCCCCGTGCGCGCGACCGCCGTAGGTAAAGGGGTGCGCAGCGGCCCCCGGAGCGGGGTGGGGGGGGGGGCGCCGCGAGCCCCGGCGGGGGCCCTTTGGCGCGGCGGCCCGCGACGAGGAGGAAGACGCCGCGCACCGCCGTGATGGCGCCGACCCCGACCAGGGTGAACGCGAGCGGCGTCGCGAGCGCGAAGTCGGCGTCCCGCATGAGGACCCCGCCGCCGGCGACCGCCGCCCCGCCGCCGATCACGCCTAGCCCCAGGTTCCGCTTGAACTTGGACTCGTCCCAGACGAGCACCTCGGCGGTGTCCTCGTCGACGATCTTCGCCGAGCCAGGCGCCACGTCCTCGTACGAGATCCACGCCGGCGTCCCGTCGGGCCGCCACGCGGCGAACTCGGGATGCGCCGAGTGCGCCCGGAAGCGATCCCGGGCCTCGACCACGTCGTCGGGTTGCGCCAGGTAGCGCGAATGACACGAGGCGGAGAGCAGGGCGCAGAGGCCCAGGAGGAGCGTGCGCGGCAGCGAGGCGCGTCGAGTCATGGGTGCGCCGATCAGGCTGTGCGAGCGGTGGTGGGTGCGGCCGGACGCGGAGACGCCCGCGCGCGGCCGGCGCCACGATAGCAGAGCGCCGGGAACGGCTGTGGCCAGAAGGGTCCGGTGCGCGGCCTGCCCCGCCGCCATCCGGATCACGGTGCGACGCCTTCGAGGCAGAGAGGGTTGGAGTGGTTGCCTTCGAGGTCGCGAAGCTGAACCGCCGCGGCGATCGACGACACCGCCTCGTCGAGACAGAGGGAGAAGGAGAACGACGAGCCCGCGACCTGTCGAACCTCGTACGGGCGCGACGCCTCGCCGCTCGGGCCGAATGCGAGCACGAGGCCGTAGAAGTCCTCGGTCGCGGCAGGAAGGTCACCTTCGGGATCGTGATAGGTCACCGCAAACCCACACACGTTGCCATTGTTGACACATGTCTCCGGAGCCTTCGCGCAGGCGGGCCCCGGGACCGCCGGCGAGCCGAGGTTCGTCTGGACCGCGCCGGACAGCAGCGGACCGTGCCGATCCTTCGGGACGGCCCCCGACGCCGCATCGCACCGCGTCCAGGCCTCGGGAAGGTCGAGGCAGGTCCCCTCGTCCCGATCGCAGATCCGATCGCTCGCGTAGCAGTCGGCGTGATCGCGGCAGTGCTGCGAGAATTCGTGGCAGCTCGGGATCCCGAAGCCCGGCGGGTCGACCTCGCAGAACGGGCGCTCAGGCGGGCAGTGCGCGTCCACGAGGCACTCCACGCAGCCGCAAGGATCCGGGTCCTCGGAGTAGTCGGAGACGACGGTGCAGTAGCCGATGGAGCAGGTGCCGAAGCACGAGCTGCCGTCACCGCAAGCGACCACGGGAGGGTGATCCTCGACGACGGGGGGAGGCTCGCCCGGCGGGGCAGCGGGACTCCCGGCGCTGCCCGAGCAGGAGGCAGCGAGCGTCGCAACGAGCGGGACGGCGATGAACCTGCGCAAGGGTGCTCCAACCCAGCTCGGTCGCCGAGGTGAGCCTTCGCGCCGCGACACCGCGGTCCGACGGAGAGCCCAGGCGGCGAAGGGCGCGCCGAGTGTAGCAGAGGGGCCTCGCGGGTCCGGGTCCCCACGAGGCTGAAGCGCGTGCAGCAGCGGGGCGCCGGTCTTGGACGCTGCCACCCGCCGTGTGATAGCAGCGGCGGTCACCATGGACCCGACCCGCCGCGCGCTCGTCGCTCTCGCTCTGTCCGCGATCTCGTTCACCCAGCTCCGTGCCTGCTTCTCAACCTGCGACGCCGCGAGCTGCCCCGACGGTTGCTGCTCCGCCGGCTACATGTGTGACAGCGGGACCAGCTGGGCGGCCTGCGGGAAAGGCGGCGCCGAGTGCATGCTGTGCGGGGATCTCGACGAATGTGTCGACCAGGCCTGCGTTCCCAAGGGCGAGTGCGGCCAGCGGTCCTCCCAGTGCGACGCCGCGCACCCATGCTGCGCCGGGCTCGGCTGCCGTGCGTACGCCGAGGGGGCCAACCTGCAGCGCTGCATCCCGTGCGGCGAGGACGCCGGCTTCTGCGTCGACGACTACCAGTGCTGCCCCGGCGAGCGATGCGTCCAGCTCGACGAGGTCAACCGGGGCTGCCGGTAGCGGCCCTCCGCTGTTCGGGCCGCGGAGACGCGATCCCACGGAGGCGAGGAAGGAGGGCCGCGATGCGACGCGCACAGTCGCTCCTGGCGGCCCTCGCGATGACGTGGGCAGGCGCTGCGTGCGGGCCGCCGACCAACGAGGAGCTCTGCGCGGACGCCTGCGACAAGCTGCGGGTGTGCTTCGGGGACGAGATGGTCGCGGAAGATTGCGACTCGAGCTGCTTCGTGGGCGAGAGCACGTGCAACGAACGGGAAGAGCGCCGGTTGCTGGAGTGTGTCGGGGAGGTCTCGTGCATCGGGCTCAGGGCGGGCGGCTGCCACGAGTACCAGTGCTTCGACGGCTGATCGCGCGCGCCGGAAGCAGCAGCGCGCGACGGAGCCTGCGTTCCGCCGAGGTCCGCGCCGGGCTCGGCCTGACGCTGAACCGCAGATTCCACCCGGTCTACGCGGACTTGCACCGGCCCGCCCCCCGTGCGATCGAGCGGCCCTCGCGGCGATGTAGAGAATCCGCGAGCGGCTCCGACATGGGGGTGACGGCGCGCTCCACTGCCGGGGCGGCCGGACACGGAGGAAACACGTCATGAAGTTCATCCTGATGATGCACACCCCCGACGGCGGCCCGTACCAGATCCTGCAGTGGCCGGAGAAGGACCTGCAGGCGCACATCGCGTACCACCGCGCGTTCAACGCGAAGCTCCAGGAGAGCGGGGAGTTCGTCGGCGTCGAGGGGCTCGTCGGGCCGGACCAGGCGAAGCTGGTGCGCGCCGGCAAGGACGGCCGGCCGGTCACCGACGGCGTCTTCCCCGAGTCGAAGGAGTACCTGGCCGGGTTCTGGATCGTCGACGTCGAGTCGGCGGAGCGCGCCTACGAGCTCGCCGCCGAGGCGTCGCTGGCGCCGGGCCCGGGCGGCGCGCCGCTCTACACGCCGATCGAGGTCCGGCAGGTGATGTTCTCCGTGCCGGCGGACCCCTCGTCCCCGTGAGCGAGCCGGTCGCCGGGCGCCTCCTGCGCGAGCTCGCGCCGCAGGTGCTCGGCGCGCTGGTCCGGCGCTTCCGCGACTTCGAGAGCTGCGAGGACGCCGTGCAGGAGGCGCTCCTCGCCGCCTCGGTGCAGTGGCCGCGGGACGGCGTGCCGGACGACCCGCGGTCGTGGCTCGTCCGCGTCGCCGCGCGCCGGCTCTCCGACCGGGTGCGGGCGGACGCGGCGCGGCGTCGGCGCGAGGAGCTGGTGATGAGCCTCGTCCCGCCCGAGGAGCAGCTGGCGCTGTCGCCGGACCTCGACGCCTCGGCGCGCGACGACACGCTGGCGCTCCTGTTCATGTGCTGCCACCCGGCGCTGTCGGCCGCCTCGGCGGTCGCGCTGACGCTGCGCGCGGTCGGCGGGCTCACCACCGCGGAGATCGCCCGCGCCTACCTGGTGCCCGAGGCGACGATGGCGCAGCGGATCAGCCGCGCCAAGGCGAACATCCAGGCGTCGGGCGTCTCGTTCGAGCCGCCGACGCCCGCCGACGTCGAGGCGCGGCTGGGCTCGGTGCTGCACGTGCTGTATCTGATTTTCAGCGAGGGCTACGTCGCCAGCGGCGGGAGCGAGCTCGTCCGCACCGACCTCTCCGGCGAGGCGCTGCGGCTCGCGCGGCTCTTGCACCGGCTGCTGCCCGAGGACCCCGAGGTCGAGGGGCTCCTGGCGCTGGTGCTGCTCACCGACGCCCGGCGCGCGGCGCGGACCGGGCCTGACGGCGGGCTGGTGCCGCTCGACCGGCAGGATCGCTCCCGCTGGGACCGGGCGGCGATCGAGGAGGGCACGGCGCTCGTCACCCGGGCGTTCGCGCGCGGCGCGGTCGGGCCGTACCAGCTCCAGGCGGCGATCGCGTCGCTGCACGACGAGGCGCCGAGCACCGAGGAGACGGACTGGCCGCAGATCCTGGCGCTCTACGGGGTGCTGCTGCGGATCGAGGACAACCCGATGGTGGCGCTGAGCCACGCGGTCGCGGTGGCGATGGTGCGCGGGCCGGCGGCGGGGCTCGCGCGGCTCGAGGAGCTGGGGAAGGACCCGCGGCTCGCGGGGCACTTCCGGCTGTTCGCGGTGCGGGCGCATCTGCTGGAGCGCGCCGGGGATACGGCGGGCGCGATCGAGGCGTATCGGACGGCGGCGCAGAAGACGGCGAGCACGCCGGAGCGGGACTTCCTGCTGCTGCAGGCGGCGCGGCTCGGTGGGGCGGGCGGGGGGACGTAGGGGTCGACCGGTCCACGGTGCTCGAGGCGACGGCGTCACGGGTGTCCCGCGGGCTCAGGGGTCGCGCGTCGCGTGCGTCTCCTTCCACGCCTCCCACCAGGCGCGGCCACCGGCGAGCAGTGACTCGACGGTCACGGCGGTGCCGTCCGACCAGGAGAAGCGAGCCGTGGCGGATGCCAGCCACAGCCTGCCGAACCACCACGGGCCGGAGGGCAAGAGCTCGAGCTCGAGAGCCGAGCCCTGCGCTGCGGAGAGCAAGCGACAACTTCGCACCGCGACGGGGCCACGCACGACCAGCGACTCGAACTCGGCCCAGGAAATGGAGAGCTCGAGACCGGGTGATCCGGGGTGCGATCCGCGCGGAGCGTCCACGAACATCGCGGCGCGCAGCGAGCGAACGCCGCCCAGCTCCAGGTCGAGCGCCAGGTCACCGGCGGGCGTCGGCCGGACGTGGACGGCACGAAACGAGATGCTTCAGCGACCGGCGGAGAGGTTGCTCGAAGTCGCGCCGATCACGGCGTCGTGCAGGAACGGATCGAGAACCTCGACACGCAGTCCAAGCGGCGGGGACATCCAGTCGATCGCGGGAGACGTTCCGTCCTGCATGGTTGGCGGTCGCCGACGGAAAGCTTAGGCGGCACCGGCCTGGGCCACTCTACCGCGAGGCCTTGTGGGG
>CAZDGH010000278.1:0-8045 GCA_964504805.1 uncultured Myxococcales bacterium
GCCTCGACCGAGATCCGCCCGCCGCCGTGCGAGGTCTGCGCGACCTCGCCGGCCGGCGCCTCGACGACGAGCGCGCCCCCGGCGCCGAGGCCGGTGACCTGTGCCTCGAAGAGCCGCAGGGTCCCACCGCCGTCGCAGCAGCCCTCGCAGACGCCGAGGACGTCGCGCACGCCGGCGAGGACCGGCAGGCCGCTCGTCCGCGTCGCCGTGCCGTCGCAGGCCCGATCCTCGATCGGCACGCACCCGCGGGTGGCGTCGCAGACCGCGTCGGCCGCGAGGCACCCGGCCTCGGTGCACGGCGGCGGGGTGGTGCCGGGGCGACGGCAGGTGCCGGCGTCGCAGGACGGCGCGTCGATCGCGAAGACGCCTTGCACGTGCCGCGTGCAGTCGGCGGCCTCGACGCAGCTCTCGGTGCAGAGGGCCGGGTAGGTCGCGCCGCTGCAGGTGCAGCCTTCCACGTCGCCGGGCGGGCACGGGGCGAGGCCGGCGCACTCGACCGCGGTGCCGCAGAACGCCTTGCCCCTCACCTCGCAGCAGCTGGTCCCGGCCGCGCAGCCCGGGCCGACGTCGCCGCACGACGGCCTGCACAGCGCCACCGGGTCGAGCGGAGCGCAGACGCCGCTCGCACAGTCGCCGTCGACGGCGCAGGGCTGCCCGTCGCCGGTGCAGCCTCCCTCCGGCCCACCGAAGCAGCCCGCCGCCGAGAGCAGCGCGAGCCACGCCGGCGCGCCGCGGCGCCTCACTCGAGGATCACGTCCTCGCGCTTCTCGAGCACCTTCAGCCCGAGCAGGCTCGCGAGGGTGGCGTAGACGACGTGCTGCGGCTTCCCCGCCATGGCGAGGAGCTCGGCGACGTTGCGCTCCCCGGTCACCTGGGTGAGCAGCTTCGCCTCCCACTCCTCGAGCTCGAGCTCGGAGAGCTGGAAGAGCGGATCGGGCGAGGGGATGAGCCGGTCCTCGAGCTTGAGCAGCCGCTGCAGCCGCTCCGGCTTGTAGAGCTTCTTGATCCCGCGGCCGATGAGGTGCGACGGGTGGATGCCGAGGCGGATCGGCTCGTGCCGCGCCTTGTCCTGGAAGGCGACGACGTACTCGCCGTCCTCCCAGGCGAACACCGAGTAGATGATCGCCTTGATCTGCTGGGCGACGTAGTACATCCGCTCGGCGTCCTTGAGCAGCCCCATCTCGATGAGGACGTCGCCGGTGCGGCGCTTCTGGGCGTCGGCCGCGAGGGCGGCGTTCTTCAGCTGCCCCTCGTTGATCTTGCCGATGCGGACGAGGAACGAGCCGAAGCGGTCGGCGGCGAGGTTCGACTGCGCGAAGACCGGCTGGCCCTTCTCGAAGACGAGGACCTTGCGCACCTTGCCGCGGGAGAGGAACAGCTCGCCGGTCGACTGCCCCTGCCAGAACGCGGTGATGAGCTGCGGCAGGTTGTCGCGGAGCTCGCCCTTGCGCGTCCTCCCGTCGCTCGAGATCTCCTCGGGCTTCGGCGGCGCCGGCTCGTCGTCGGCCGGGCGCTCGAGCGTCACCGGCCGCGGCGACGGCACCGGCTTCGGGCGCACGAAGGTGGTCGCCCGCGTCGGCGCGTTGAGCTTGAAGTCCGAGCCGGAGAGGACGGCGTTGATGTTGTCGCCGGAGACCGAGATCCGGCCGGTCATGTCCATCGGCTGCGCCGGGGTGTACTCGCCCTCGTCGATGTCGATCTCGAGCTCGATCTCGAGCTTGGCGTCCACCGCCGGGCGGCGCGGGGCCGGGGGCGGCGGCGGCACCAGCTTCTTCACCGTGTCGAGCAGCTTGCCGGCCTCGAACGGCTTCTCGAAGTAGCCCTTGCAGTCGAACTTCCGGGCGGCGTCGAGCGCGTGGCGGCCGCCCTTGAAGACGCCGGTGCAGAAGATCACCGGCACGTCCTTCTGGCCGGCGACCTTGGCGATCTCGTAGCCCATGACGTCGGGCAGGAGGATGTCGAGGATGGCGAGCGCGGGCCGCTCGCCCTCGAGCGCCTCGAGCGCGGCCTTCCCGCGGTGGCAGACCACGGTGCGGTAGCCGGCCTCCTCCATGACCTGCGCGAGCAGGTCGACGAGCTCCGCGTTGTCGTCGGCGAGGAGGATCAGCGGCGCAGGCATGGCCAAGAAGGCGTATCGCGCGCCTTCACACCGGGTCAAGCGACGCGAGACGGGGCGGTCGAGCAGCGGCTCCCGCGGTTGCCCGATCCGGTGTGCTCTGCTAGAAGCCGCGTTTCCACGGCCTTTTTCCCGACGTTTCGTCGGGCCTGGGGGATCCCCGATGCGCTACCGCGTTCCGGCAGCTGCGCTCCTCTTCGCCTGCGTGGGCCTGCTCGGCTGCGAGGAGAAGAAGCCGGGGGGCACGACGCCCGCGGCCACCCCGGACGCCGGCACCGCCGCCCAGCCCGCCGCCGCCGCCGACAAGGAGAGCGCCGAGGTCATCCTCTTCGGCGAGGTCGGCTCGATGACCGGCTCCGAGGCGACCTTCGGCGAGTCCACCCACAAGGGCATCCTCCTCGCGGTGAAGGAGCTCAACGACGCCGGCGGCGTCATCGGCAAGAAGCTCCAGGTGAAGTCGCTCGACGACCAGGGCAAGCCGACCGAGGCCGCGACCGCGACCCAGAAGCTCATCGTCCAGGACCAGGTGCACGTGATCCTCGGCGAGGTGGCGTCGAGCCGCTCGCTCGCCATGGCGCCGATCGCCCAGGCGAACGGCGTCCCGATGATCTCGCCGTCGTCGACGAACCCGAAGGTCACCGAGGGCAAGGACTACGTCTTCCGCGTCTGCTTCATCGACCCGTTCCAGGGCACGGTGATGGCGAAGTTCGCCAAGGACGACCTGAAGCTGTCGAAGGTCGCGGTCCTCCGCGACGTCCGCAACGACTACTCGGTGGGCCTCGCCAACTTCTTCTCCGAGCACTTCCAGAAGCTCGGCGGCACGGTCGTCGCCGACCAGAGCTACTCGGCCGGCGACATCGACTTCAAGGCGCAGCTCACCGCCATCCGCTCCGCCGCCCCCGAGGCGATCTTCGTCCCCGGCTACTACACCGACGTCGGCCTCATCGCCCGGCAGGCCCGGGAGCTCGGCATCAAGGCGCCGCTCCTCGGCGGCGACGGCTGGGAGTCGCACAAGCTGTTCGAGATCGGCGGCGACGCCCTTGAGGGCAGCTACTTCTCGAACCACTACGCGGTCGAGGACCCGTCGCCGCGGATCCAGAAGTTCATCACCGACTACAAGGCCGCCTACGGCGAGGTGCCGGACTCGCTCGCCGCCCTCGGCTACGACGCCGCCAAGATCGCCGCCGACGCCATCGGCCGCGCCAAGAGCCTGAAGGGCTCGGCGATCCGCGACGCGCTGGCGCAGACGAAGGACTACCCGGCCGTCACCGGCGTCATCACCATCAACCAGGATCGGAACGCCGTGAAGCCTGCCGTCGTGCTCAAGGTCACGGGCGGCAAGGCGGTGTACCAGACGACCATCGCGCCGTGACGGATCTCGTCCAGCACCTCATCAACGGGCTCTCGATCGGGGCGGTCTACGCCCTGATCGCGCTCGGCTACACGATGGTCTACGGGGTGCTCCAGCTCATCAACTTCGCGCACTCCGAGGTCTTCATGCTCGGGGCGTTCGCGGGGTTCTACGCCCACAAGCTCCTGCCGAAGTTCGCCGCCGAGCCGCGGCTCCTGGCGCTGCTGGCTGTGGCGATGGTGGTGTGCGCGGCGCTCGGCTTCTTCATCGAGCGGCTCGCCTACCGGCCGCTCCGGAACAAGCCGCGCCTCAACTCGCTCATCACCGCCATCGGCGTCTCGATGTTCATCCAGGCGGTGGGGCAGCTGCCCTGGGCGCTCGGCGCCTCGCCGCAGACCTACCCGCCGCTGCTCTCCGGCGGCAACCTGCTCGGCGACGCGGCCACCATCTCGCTCACCGTGAAGCAGGTGGTGACGCTCGTCTCCGCGGTGATCCTGATGGTCGGCCTGCACCGGCTGGTGTTCCACACCAAGCTCGGCTCGGCGATGCGCGCGGTCTCCTTCGACGGCCGGATCGCGGCGCTGATGGGGATCAACCAGGACTTCATCATCAGCTTCACGTTCATGCTCGGCTCCGCGCTGGCGGCCGCCGCGGGCATCCTCTACGCCATCAACTACGCCCGCATCGACCCGACTATGGGCCTGATGCTCGGCCTCAAGGCGTTCGTGGCGGCGGTGACCGGCGGCATCGGCAACATCAAGGGGGCGATGCTCGGCGGGCTGCTCATCGGCCTCACCGAGGAGTTCGTCGCCGGCTACATGACCTCGAGCTACCGCGACGCGGTGGTGTTCTCGCTGCTGATCGCCGTGCTCGTGTTCAAGCCCTCGGGCCTCCTCGGCCGCACGGTGGCGGAGAAGGTTTGAAGACCCTCGGAAAGAGCTTCCTGCCGTTCCTCGCCGGCATCCCCGCGATCGCGCTCCTCACCTGGCTGCTCCCGCCGAAGGAGAGCTCGTACGTGATGTACGTGGCGGGGATGGTGGGCATCAACATCGTGCTCGCCGTCTCGCTCAACGTGGTGAACGGCTTCACCGGCCAGTTCTCGCTCGGCCACGCCGGCTTCATGGCGGTGGGCGGCTACGTCTCGGCGATGATCACCGTCCACGTCGGCGGCCGCTACCAGCTCTCCGGCCTCTCTCCGGCGGTCTCCGACGGCCTCTTCTTCCTCCTCGGCACCCTCGCCGGCGGCGCCGCCGCGGCGCTCGCCGGCCTGGTGGTCGGCATCCCGTCGCTCCGGCTGCGGGGCGACTACCTCGCCATCGTCACCCTGGGCTTCGGCGAGATCATCCGGGTGCTGATCGAGAACCTCGAGATCACCGGCGGCGCCACCGGCCTCACCGGGCTGCCGCCCTCGGCCTCGCTGTTCTGGGTCTTCACCTGGGTGCTCGTCACCTTCGTGCTCTGCCGGCGGCTGCTCGAGTCGAGCCACGGCCGCGCCCTGCTCGCGGTGCGCGAGGACGAGATCGCCGCCGAGGCCATGGGCGTCGACACCACCGGCTACAAGGTGCGCGCCTTCGTGGTGAGCTCGTTCTTCGCCGGCGTGGCCGGCGCGCTGCTCGGCCACTACCTGCAGATCCTCACCCCGAAGGACTTCACCTTCGTGAAGTCGATCGAGGTGGTGGCGATGGTGGTGCTCGGGGGCCTCGGCTCGATCTCGGGCGCGGTGCTCGCCGCGGTGATCCTCACCGTGCTCCCCGAGGCGCTCCGGCCGCTGCAGGAGGTCACCGGCGTCGACTTCCGGATGGTGATCTACGCGGCGCTGCTCGTCGGCCTGATGCTGACCCGGCCGCAGGGGCTGTTCGGCACCCGCGAGCTGTGGACCATCCGGCCCAAGCAGTGGATGCAGGATCGCACCAAGGGGATCACCTCGTGAGCGAGGCGCTCCTCGCCGCGCGCAAGGTCTCGATCGAGTTCGGCGGGCTCAAGGCCCTGACCGACTTCGAGCTCGAGCTGCGCGAGCGGGAGCTGGTCGGCCTCATCGGCCCGAACGGCGCGGGCAAGACCACCGCCTTCAACGTGCTCACCGGCGTCTACAAGCCGACCCGCGGCGAGGTGGTGGTCTCCGGCCACGTCGTCAACGGCCTCAGGCCGCACAAGATCGCCGCCCGCGGCCTCGCCCGCACCTTCCAGAACATCCGCCTCTTCAAGGAGCTCTCCGCCCTCGACAACGTGCGGATCGCCTGCCACCACACCACCAAGGCGTCCTTCGCCCAGACCTTCCTGCGCACCCGCGCCTTCCTCGAGGAGGAGGACGCGATCTGCGCCCGCGCCGAGCGGTACCTCGAGGTGATGGGCCTCGCCCACCGCCGCGACGAGCTGTCGCGCAACCTCCCCTACGGCGAGCAGCGCCGGCTGGAGATCGCCCGCGCCCTCGCCACCGGCCCGAAGGTGCTCCTCCTCGACGAGCCCGCCGCCGGCATGAACAGCCGCGAGAAGGTCGACCTGATGGACCTGATCCGGCGGATCCGGGACGAGTTCGGCCTCGCCATCCTCCTCATCGAGCACGACATGAAGCTCGTCATGGGCGTGTGCGAGCGACTCACCGTCCTCGACCACGGCGTGCAGATCGCCGCGGGCACGCCGGAGCAGGTGCGCCGCGATCCGAAGGTGATCGAGGCCTACCTCGGCGAGGCCCACGCCGAGCCGAAGGGGACGGGCACGTGAGCGAGCCGGTCCTCCGCGTCGAGGGGCTGCACGTCCACTACGGCGCCATCCACGGGCTGAAGGGCGTGGACCTCGAGGTCCGCCGCGGCGAGGTGGTGGCGCTCATCGGCGCCAACGGCGCCGGCAAGACCACGACCCTCCGCGCGGTGAGCGGGATGGTGAAGCCCTCGAAGGGGAAGGTCACCTTCCTCGGCGAGGACGTCACCGGGGTGAAGGCGCACAAGCTGGTGCCGAAGGGCATGGCCCACGCGCCCGAGGGCCGCGGCATCTTCCTGAACCTCACCGTCCGCGAGAACCTCGACCTCGGCGCCTTCCTCCGCAAGGACAAGGACGGGATCGAGAAGGACCTCGCCCGCGGCTACGAGCTGTTCCCGCGGCTGAAGGAGCGCGAGGACCAGATCGCCGGCACGCTCTCCGGCGGCGAGCAGCAGATGCTCGCCGTCGCCCGCGCGCTGATGAGCCGCCCGCAGGTGCTCCTCCTCGACGAGCCCTCGCTCGGCCTCGCCCCCCAGATCGTCGAGACGATCTTCCGGATCCTCCGCGAGGTGAACCAGGCCGGCGTCTCGATCCTCCTCGTCGAGCAGAACGCCGCCAAGGCCCTCGGCCTCGCCAACCGCGCCTACGTGCTCGAGACCGGCGAGATCGTGAAGACCGGCACGGGCGCGGAGCTGCTGGCGAGCGAGGACGTGCGGAAGGCGTACCTCGGCGAGTGACCGCTCGGTCAGGCTCCAGGCTCCAGGCTTCAGGCTCCAGCCTGCGGCGTGGTTGCTGGAGCCCGGGGCCTGGAGCCTGGAGCCTCCGGCGCGCCGGATCACCGGCGCTCGATCGTGAAGGCGCCGCCGCCCACCGCGCCGTCGACGACGAGCCAGTACGTGGCGGCGGCGGGCGCGGTGAAGGCGACGGTCTCGGCGCCGCCGGCGAAGGCGTCGTCGGAGCCCTCGAGGCAGGCGGCGGCGGCGCACGAGTCGACGACGTAGAGGGCGGCGTCGTAGCCGGCGGCGGGGGTGACGGTGGCGGTGACGGTCTCGCCGGCGGCGAGGTCGAGGGCGTAGAAGACGTCGTTGCCGTCGGTGAAGTAGCCGGTGCAGCTGGTGGCGACGGGGAAGGCGAGGTCGGGGTAGGCCCAGGTGGTGTCGCCGGGCTCGAGGGCGCCGGGCGCGAGCGGGGTGGCGGCGGCGCAGGCGTCGTTCGGGACGACGTCGGGGAGCGCCACGTCGATCGAGAACGTGGCGGCGGCGCCGGTGGCGGAGCCGACGGCGAGGACGTGATCGCCGGCGGGGAGCGCCAGGTCGAGGCGGTGGGCGCTCGCGGGCGGCGAGCAGCTCGCCTCGCCGGCGCAGGCCGCGCCGAGGGCGGCGACCCAGACGTCGGCGTCGGCGGCGACGTCGACGACGACGCGGCCCGCCGAGGCGAGCGAGAGCGCGTAGAAGACGTCGGGCACCGCGGCGCCGCACGAGACCGCGGCCTCGGCGGTGGCGCCGAGGGTGGTGCCGTCGGCGTGGCCGGTGCCGGTGGAGAGGTCGATCGACGCGGCCGCGGCGCAGCCGTCGTTCGCGGGTGCGTTCACCGCCGGGAGCAGCCGGGCGGCGAGGTCGAACGTCCCGGCGTCGCCGAAGGCGCCGCCGACCGAGAGCACGTAGGTGCCGGCGGCGAGCCGCGGCACGTCCACCGCGCCCTGGCCCGCGGCGAACGGCGCGCAGGCGAGCTCGCCGCCGCAGGCGGCGTCCCACAGCGCGAGCCGCGCCTGGTACGGCGCCCGCACCGAGGCGGCGAGCCGCGACTCGGCCGCGAGCTCGATCACGTAGGCGGCGTCGGGGCCGCCGGCGCCGCACGCGCCGGCGCCGAGGTCGGCGTCGA
>CAZDGH010000279.1:0-8020 GCA_964504805.1 uncultured Myxococcales bacterium
GCGTCGCGGCCGCGGCGGGGGCCCCGCCCGTCGTGCCCCACTGCGGCGCGTCCCGTGCAGCCCGCGCTCGCAGCTCACCCGGCCCGCGACCCCCGAGGCTCCAGGCTCCAGGCTTCAGGCTCCAGGTCGAACCCTGTCCCCAGGCTCCGGGTGGAACCCTCGCGGTCTGTGAGCTTCGACCCGCGCCGAGCGCGAGCGCCGCAGAGGTTTGCTGGAGCCGGGAGCCTGGAGCCTGGAGCCTGACTTCACCGGAAGTCGCGCGACGCCGGCATCGCGTCCGGCGCGCGCAGCGGGACGAGCCGCCGCGCCTTCACCGTGGCGACGCCGTCGACGTTCTGCAGCGGGCCCTCGACGAGGAGCAGCTTCGAGCCGAGGAGGCTCGTGCGCTGCTCGGCGAAGACGTCGGGGTCGACGACGGCGTTCGAGAAGCCGGTCTCGTCCTCGAGGGTGAGGAAGACCATGCCCTTCGCGGTGCCGGGGCGCTGCCGGATGATCACCAGGCCGGCGATGCGGAGCCAGCGGCCGTTCGGCTGGGCGAGGACGTCGGCGGCGCGGACGACGCCGAGCGAGGCGAGGTGGTCGCGCAGGTAGGCGACCAGGTGCGGGCCGACGGTGACGCCGGTCGAGGCGTAGTCGGCGAGCGTGCGCTGCACCGGCCCGAGCTCGGGGAGCGGCGAGACGTCGGCGGGCGGGGGCGGCGCGAGCGGGCCGCCGGCGCGGGCGACGGCGTCGACCTCCCAGAGCGCCTGGCGGCGGGTCTTGCCGAGGGCGGCGAAGGCGCCGGCCTCGGCGAGGGCCTCGGCGCGCTTCGGGTCGAGGCCGGCGCGGAGCACGGCGTCGGCGACGCTCGCGAACGGCCGCTCGGCCCGCGCCTGCACGACGCGGGTGGCCGCCGCCTCGCCCACGCCGGCGACGGCGGCGAGGCCGAGGCGCACCTCCGCGGCCGTCGCGCCCGGCATGCCGAGGTCCGAGAGCACGTGGGCGCGGACGCCGCCGTGGACGACGCACGCGGGCCGCACGCGCACGCCGTGGCGCTGCGCGTCCTTCACCAGCGTCGCCGGCGCGTAGAAGCCCATCGGCTGCGCGTTGAGCAGCGCCGCGAGGAACGTCGCCGGGTGGTGCACCTTCAGGTAGACGCTGGCGTAGACGAGCAGCGCGAACGACGCCGCGTGGCTCTCGGGGAAGCCGTACTCGGCGAAGGAGCGGATCCCCAGCACGATCCCGTCGGCGGGCGGGCCGACGATGCCGTTCTTCGCCATGCCGTCGTAGAGCCGCTGCTCGAGCGCCTTCATCCGCTCGCTCGAGCGCTTGTGGCTCATCGCCTTGCGGAGCTCCTGCGCCTCGCCGCCCGAGAAGCCGGCGGCGATCATGGCGACGCGCATGAGCTGCTCCTGGAAGAGCGGCACGCCCATGGTCCGCTCGAGCACCGGCTCGAGCGACGGGTGCGGGTACGTCACCGGCTCGCGGCCCGCGCGGCGGTTCAGGTACGGGTGCACCATCTTGCCGACGATGGGCCCGGGGCGGATGAGGCCGACCGAGACGACCAGGTCGTAGAACTTCCGGGGCTGGAGCCGCGGCAACGTCGCCATCTGCGCGCGGCTCTCGATCTGGAAGACGCCCACGGTGTCGGCGGCGCGCGCCGCCTCGTAGACGGCCGGGTCCTCCGGCGGCAGGTGCGCGAGGTCGAGCGGCACGCCGCGGTCGTTGAGCGTCTTCACGCACTCCTCGAGCGCCGCCATCATCCCGAGCCCGAGCAGGTCGATCTTGATCAGCTTCAGCTGCTCGCAGTCGTCCTTGTCCCACTGGAGGACGGAGCGGTTCGGCATCGCCGCGGGCTCGAGCGGCACCACCTCGTCGAGGCGGCCCCTGGCGATGATCATCCCGCCCGAGTGCTGCGAGAGGTGCCGCGGCAGGCCCTGCAGCGCGTCGCAGAGCTCGAGGCAGCGGCGCAGCTCGTGCTGCGACGGCGGCAGCCCCGCGGCCTCGAGCCGCGCGCCGTGCTCCGTCGGCTCGTCCTCGCGGTACTCGAAGCCGGCCTCGCTCTTCGCCAGCCGGTCGATCGCGTCGGGCGGCAGCCCGAGCACCTTGCCGACCTCGCGGGCCGCCGAGCGGCCGCGGTAGGTGATCACCTCGGCGCACATCGCCGCGCCCTGCCGGCCGTAGCGCTCGTAGACGTACTGGATCACCTCCTCGCGGCGATCGCCGGAGGGGAGGTCGAGGTCGATGTCGGGCCACTCGCCGCGCTCCTCGGAGAGGAAGCGCTCGAAGAGCAGGCCCATCTGGATCGGCTCGACCGCGGTGATCCCGAGGGCGTAGCAGACCGACGAGTTCGCCGCGGAGCCGCGGCCCTGCACCAGGATGCCGCGCTCGGCGCAGAAGCGGACGAGGTCCCAGACGATGAGGAAGTAGCCGGCGAGGTCGAGGCGGCCGATGAGGGCGAGCTCGTGGGAGAGCTGCTGCTGCACCCGCGGGTCGAGGTCGAGCCGTGCGCCGTAGCGCCGCCGCGCCCCCTGCTCGGCGAGGTAGGCGAGGTAGCCCTGCTGCGTGCCGCCGTCGGGCACCGGGAACGACGGGAACTCGTAGGGCAGCTCCTCGAGCGTGAACGCGCAGCGCTCCGCGAGCTCGATCGTCCCGTCGATCGCCTGCGGCAGGTCCGAGAAGCGCGCCTCCACCTCCTCGGGCGCGTGCACGTGCCGCTCGGCGTTGCGCGAGAGGTAGAGGCCGGCTTCACGGAGGGTGAGACCCTCGCGGATGCAGGTGAGCACGTCGAGGACCTTGCGGTGCTCCGGCCTCGCGTAGCGCACGTCGGAGGTGGCGGCGAGGACGAGGCCGTGGCGCTCCGCGAGCTCGACCATCGGGCGGTTGCGCTTCTCGTCGGACGGGTCGAGGTGGCGCTGCACCTCGGCGGCGCAGCGGCCCGGGCCGAGCGCGTGCACCACCGCCTCGGCGGCGGACGGCGAGCGGCAGTCGCCGAGGAGCGCCACCAGGCCGGCGCCGTGCTCGACCACGTCGGCGAGCGTCGCCGCGTGGGAGCCCTTCGGGTGGCCGCGGTGGGCGACGGTGAGGAGCCGGCACAGGTTCCGGTAGCCGTTCGCGTCCTCGACGAGCAGGCGGAGGCCGCCGATCCCCTCGACGAACAGATCGGCGGCGACGATGGCGCGGACGCCCGCCGCCCTGGCGATCGCGTGGAAGCGCGGCATGCCGTAGAGGCCGCCGTCGTCGCCGCAGGCGATGGCGCGGTAGCCCTTCTCCGCCGCCGCCACCGCGAGCTCCTCCGGCAGCGACGCGCCGCGCAGGAAGGAGAACGCGGTGCGCGCCCGCAGCTCCACGTAGCGGCCCGGCCTCGCGCGCCGCCCGGGGCGCCGCGACCGGACCCGCTCCTTGTCGAGGAAGCGGACCGTCGTCTCGTAGGTGCTCACGGGACGAAGGTACGGTACGCATGTTCAGGTCGTCAACGCCCGGGGCGGAAGCCCCCGTGCGAAGCTCCGCTTTCGGATCCCGCGGCGCGGCCGTGTCTCGATCCGGAGCCCCGGGGGTGTCCGATGCGATCCGAGAAGCTCCTCGCGCTCGTCGCCGCCGCCGCGCTCGCCGCGTGCGGCGAGACGCCCTCCACCGCCGGCGACGACGGTGGGCCGGGGGCGTCGGGGGACGGCGGCAGCGGCGGCGGGGCTGCGGGTGCGGGTGGCGCGGGCGGGGCCGGCGGGACGGGCGGGACCGGTGGGGCGGGTGGGACCGGCGGGACCGGCGGCACCGCGCCGGATCCCTCGGACGCGCTCTTCGCCCCGGACCACCTCGTCGAGGTGGCGATCGAGCTCCCCGGGGCGGACTGGGACGCGCTGCGGGCGCAGACGCGCACCGTGATCTCGATCCTCGCCGGCGACTGCCTCTCGCACCCGCCGGAGAGCCCGTTCACCTGGTTCCCGGCGAAGGTCACGATCGACGGCGAGGTCGCGGCGCGCGCCGGCGTGCGCAAGAAGGGCCTGCTCGGCTCGATGGACGCCGAGCGGCCTTCGCTCAAGATCGACCTCGAGGAGTACGGCGGCACCGAGCTGCACGGCGTCGAGAAGCTCACGCTCAACAACGCCCGGCAGGATCCGTCGCTCGTCCGGCAGTGCCTCGCCTACGGCGCGTTCGCCGCGGCGGGGCTGCCCGCCTCGCGGTGCAACTTCGCCCACGTCACCGTCAACGGCACGAGCCTGGGCGTGTACGTGAACGTCGAGGCGCCCTCGAAGCGGATGATCCGCCGCCACTTCGCCGACGACGCGGGCAACCTCTACGAAGGCACGCTCTCCGACTTCGTCCCCGCCTGGCGCGGCACCTTCGAGAAGAAGACGAACGAGGCGGATCCCGCGCAGCCCGAGCTCGACCGGGCGATCGCCGCGGTGGCGGCGCCGGACGACCGGCTCCTCGAGGAGCTCGACGCCGCGTTCGACCTCGAGCAGTTCGTCACCTACTGGGCGATGGAGGTGCTCGTCACCGCCTGGGACGGCTACGCGAGCAACCTGAACAACTTCTTCGTCTACGGCGACCCGTCCGACGGGCGCCTCCGGTTCCTGCCGTGGGGCATCGACATGTCGTTCGTGGCGCGGAACCCGTTCGACGGCGGCCGTCCCGAGGCGGTGGCCGCGGAGGGCGCGCTGGCGCGGCGGCTCTACCTCCACCCGGAGGGCCGGCGGCTCTACCTCGAGCGGCTGCGCACGCTCCTCGACGAGGTCTGGGACGAGGACGCGCTCCTCGCCGAGGTCGATCGGATGGCGGCGCTCGTCGAGCCCGCCGTGCGGCCCGGGGATCGCTTCGCCTTCGGGCGCGGCCTCGAGCAGGTCCGCGACGTGATCCGCGGGCGGCGCGCGCAGCTCGAGCCGGCCCTCGCCGGCGACGGGCCGGCGTGGCCCTACCCGCCGAAGGAGCCGTTCTGCATCGACGACCTCGGCTCGGTGGCCGGCACCTTCGAGACCACCTTCGGCACCCTCGGCGCGCCGGATCCGTTCCGCTCCGGCAGCGGCACCCTGACGATCGACTACCTCGGCGAGGTCCAGTCGCCGCGCTCGGTCGGCGGCAACGCCGGACACGACCCGAACGCCCAGGACGGCCCGCGGGTGCTCGTGCAGCAGATCGCGCCGCTCGCCGACGGCCGCTACGCCGTCGTCATCCTCTCGTTCCCGCCGGAGCTGGCGACGCCGGGGACCTTCGCGCTCGACTGGGCGCCCTCGCTCGGCGCGCTGCTCGCGTACGACCCGCGGACCGACACCGCCGAGCAGGTGGGCCTCCTCGGCGGCGGCCAGGTGACGCTCGAGGCCTGCGGCGTCCAGGACGGCGACGAGGTGCGCGGCAGCTACCAGGCCGAGCTGCTGGAGTGGATCTTCTAGGGGCCTTCGAGCGGCGGCGCGAGGCGCCAGAGGTCGTTGCGGGTCGCGAAGTCGGAGCGCGTGCCGCCGAAGAGGAGGAGCCCGCCGGCCTGCGGCATGTGCGGGCCGGCGAAGCTGCCCGGCGGCACGGCGACGAAGCCCGCGGCGCGACGCTCGCCGGGCCACGGCTGCTCGAGCTGCCGCCACGTCCCGCCGTCCGCGGTCGCGCGCCACGCCCAGACGTCGTCGAGCGTGTCCTCCGCGCCGGCGTCGCCGCGGCCGAAGCCGCCCTCGAGCACCACCCGGTCGCGGGCCTCGTCCCAGGCCGCGGCCGCCGAGTGGCGCGCCGAGGGCCGGTCGGCGCCGCCGCCGAGCTCCGTCCACGTCGTGCCGTCCCAGCGCCAGGTCCGGTCGAAGAGGTTCGCGTCGCGATCGGCGCCGCCGAAGAGGAGCACGCCCGTGCCGTCCCAGGCGCACGCAGGTCGCAGGAGCGGCGGCGGCGAGGTCGCCGGCGCCTTCTTCACCCAGGTGACGGCGGCGCCTGCGCGGGTGAGCACCCAGGTCTCGCCGTGGACGGGGAGGACGTCGGTCCGCGAGGGCGAGGCGCTGCCGCCGAAGACGACGAGCTCGTCGCGGACCGGATCGTGGACCGCGCAGTGTGCGCCGCGGGGCGCGGGCGCGCCGTCGGCGCCGGCGGGCTCGAGCCGCGTCCAGGCGCCGCCTTCGGCGGTGCGGTCGAACGCCCAGAGCGCGTCGTCGAGCGCGAGCTCGGCCTCGTCGGTGAACCCCGAGAACAGCAGCGAGCGGCCGAGGCCGGGGTGGAAGACGAGCGGCGCGCCGTGGCGCGGACGATCGAGGCCGGCGGCGCCGAGCGACCGCCACACCGGCTCGTCGCCGACGGTGAGCAGCCAGGTCTCGCCGTAGACGATCGGCTGCCGCACGTCGTCGAGCGTGCGGCCGGAGACGAGGACGACCGCCGGCTCGTCGCCCGGGACGAGGGCGAAGCCGAACGAGCCGCGCGGCTCCGGCACGGCGGCGCCTTCGGGGATCGCGAGCTGGGTCCAGCGCTCGACGTACGTCTCGCACGGCGTGCCGCAGCCGTCGTCGTCGCCGTCGGCGACGCGCTCGCAGGACGGCGTGCAGCAGCCGGGGCTGCCGTCGGCCCGGCACTTCTGGCCCTCCTCGCAGGAGAACGACGCCTCGCAGAGCGCCGGCGCTCCCGTGAGGGGATCGTCGACCCAGCCGCACGGAGAGCCGCTGCACCGCTCGGCGAGCGACTCCGGCGGCGGCCCGCCTCCGTCGCAGGCGTCGCCCTCGCACTCGTCGGCGAAGAGGCCCACGCAGCCGGTCGCGAGGAACGGGAGGAGCACGAGCAGGAAGGTGCGCACGGCTCGATGGTACGCGACGCCGCCCGCGCACCGCTACCGCACGAGGTAGCGCAGCCGCTGGAACCGGCGGTCGGAGAGCGCGAGGTGCAGCCGGCCGGCGCCGTCGACGACGAGGTTCGAGACCGCGTCCACGAAGCGGGCGTCGGCGATCGGCTCGCGCGAGAACCGATCGCCGCCCTGGTGCACGAGCAGCACGAGCTCCTCGGCGTCGGCGTCGCGGTGCAGGGTGCGGAGCCTGCCGTCGGGGCCGAGGGTGCCGGAGAGCAGGCCGTCCTCGGGGACGAGCACCTCGCGCTCCCACGGCCCGGTGAAGAGCGTCGCCTCGCCGGTCCGCGCGAGCAGCTCGGTCGTGCCCCAGCGGTCGTGGTGGAGGAGCTTCGCGGCGCCGGTCGGCGGGTCCTCGAGGATCCAGGCGCCGGCGCCGGTCTCGCCCGCGCGCGCGACGTGGTCGATCGTCCAGCGGCTGCCGTCGAACGCCCCGTAGGCGACCTCGCCGTCGTACGACCAGGCCACGCGCTCGTGGCCCTCGGCGTCGAGGTCGAGCGAGGTGCTCCACACCGTGGGGACGTCGTCGAGCTGCTCGAAGTCCCAGCCGCGGCCGTCGCGGAGGCCGAGCCAGATCCCGCCGTCCGGCACGGTGATGGCGAGGTGCACGACGTCGTCGGCGCCGACGGCCAGCGACGGGCGGTAGCCGGCGTCGGCGACCTCCTCGCGGAAGAAGCCGCCGCCGCCGTCGGGCCCCTGGTAGACGCCCTGGTAGGCGACGCCCTGGTAGGTGTGCGAGTACGCGACGTGCGCGGCGCCGCGGCGGTCGAGGGCGAGCGCGAGCCAGCCGCCGTGCTCGCCGAGGTCCTCGGTGGTGAAGCCGTTCGCGCCGCGGCGGGCGACGACGACGCCGTCGACGCCCTCGTAGGCGAGGACCGGGGTGCCGTCGGCGGCGAGCGCGAGCGCGATCTCCACCTGCGACCGCGGCGCGCTGTCCACGGCCTCCTCGGTGAAGCCGCAGCAGCCGCCGGCGCACGGCGCGGTGCCGGCGGGGCAGGCCTCGCGCACGCAGGCGCCGGCCTCGCAGACCGGCGCGCCGTCGCCGGCGGGGCACGCGGCGCAGCTCCCGTAGCAGAGGAGGCGATCGGGCGCGCAGGCGGTGGCGACGCAGGACGCGCCTTCGCAGGCGAGGCCGGTCGCGCCGTCGACGGGGCAGGCCGCGCAGCCGCCGCCGCAGGAGAGGTGGCCGGGGTCGCACGTGCCGGTGCCGCCACCCGCCCCGCCCGCGGCGCCGCCTTCCCC
>CAZDGH010000280.1:0-7987 GCA_964504805.1 uncultured Myxococcales bacterium
CGCCGCCGCCGCCGTCGCCGCCCGCGCCGCCGCCGCCTTCTCCGGCCGCGCCGCCGCCGCTCCCGCCTGCCCCGTCGCCGCCGCCTTCGGAGGACGGCGCGGTGCCGCACGCCGCGAGGACGAGGAGCGCGGCGAGGGCCGCGCCCCGCGAAGCCCGAAGGGCGAAGCAGGAGGAGAGGCGCGCTCCGGAGCCCGGACCGCGCTCGCGCGGTGCGAGCTCCGGACACGCCGTGGGCGTGGTGGTCATGTGTGGGTCTCCTGCGACAGGGAGCGAAAGAGGCGAAGCGTGCCCCCGGCGCTTGACCCAGGTCAAGCCGGGTCGGCGGCGACCTACTTCTTCGCCGCCCACGCCGCGCGCAGCTCCGCGAGCTGCGCCGCCTTCAGCCAGCCGAGCTTTGCCCCGCGCGGGTCGGCGAGGTTCGCCTCGACGCGCGCCGCGAGCCCCCTGGTGAGCGCGCCCTTCCACTTCTTCGCGGCGGCGAGCGCCTTCCGGGCGCGCGCCTCGTCCCCGGTGAGCGCCGACGCGCAGAGCTCGTGGTGGACGACGAGCGGCCCCGTCCCCTTCGGCGGCTTGCCCGGCACCGGCGGCTGGTCGAAGTCGCCGCGGAGGATCGGCACCATCCAGCGGCCCGCCTGGTAGAGCGCGAGCACCTCCTTCACCCGCGCGCGGTCGGGCTTCGGCGGCGCGCCGAGCGCGTCGACCTCGTCGTCGGACGGGTCGGCGTCCTCCTCGTCCTCGGCGTGCGAGGCGTAGCCCTCGCGCACGAAGCCGGCGAGCGTCACCCGCTTCTCCCAGAGCGCGCCGACCTCGTGGTTGTGCTCGAAGACCTCGCCGCTCGCGCCGCCGGGGCCGACGTCGACGAAGGCGACGTCGCCGCCCGGATCCTCGGCGAAGCCGACGAGGCCGAAGAGCAGGCCGTAGACGCGGAGGTCGACGAGGAAGTGCGCGAGCGCCTTCTCCGGGCTCTTCGCGAGCTTCGCGAAGTAGCTCCAGGGCGGCGAGGCGCCGTCCTTCTTCGGGCCGTGCTTGTCCTCGAGGTAGTACCAGCCGCCGACGGGCGGCGTGCGGTCGGTGGCGAACGGTCCCGCGAACGGCACGACCGCCGGCGGGAGCGGCCAGCCCATCGTCGCCTCGAACGCGGGGAACGAGGTGGTGGGCTTGCAGCCGAGCTTCGCGAGGAGTTTCGCGCCGTAGGCCGCTTCCTTCGAGGGCTTCGCCATGGTGTCGACTCCGGTGGTGGGCGGCGAAGTCTACGGCCGCGGCGCCGCGCGGCGCTCTAGGATCTTCCGGATGGCCCTCCCGAAGTCGCGCCGCTTCCTCGTCGCCGCCGCGCCTCTCGCCGCCCTCCTCGCGTACCTCCTCCTCTGGCCGGTGCCGATCGAGCCGGTGGCGTGGGAGCCGCCGCCGCACCGGCCGCGCGACGGGAAGCTGGCGCCGAACGCGCGGCTCCGCGGGCGCACGATCCTGGCGCCCGAGGCCAAGGGCCCCGAGGCGATCGCCTTCGACGCCGAGGGCCGGCTCCACGCCGGCCTCCTCGACGGCCGGATCGTCCGCGTCGCCGGGGACGGCGCGCTCGAGACGATCGCCCACACCGCGGGCCGGCCCCTCGGGCTGAAGTTCGCGCCCGACGGCCGGCTCTTCGTCGCCGACGCCGACCGCGGGCTGCTGGCGATCGGCGCCGACGGCGCGGTGACCGTGCTCGCCACCGAGCACGGCGGCGTGCCCTTCCGCTTCACCGACGATCTCGCCATCGCGCCGGACGGCACCATCTACTTCACCGACGCCAGCTCGCGCTTCGGCGTCGTCGAGTACAGGCTCGACATCCTCGAGCACGGCCCGAGCGGCCGGCTGCTCGCCTACAAGGACGGCCGCACCGAGCTCGTGCTCGACGGCCTCACCTTCGCGAACGGCGTCGCGCTCTCGCCGGACGGCGCGTTCGCGCTCGTCGCCGAGACGTCGAGCTACCGCGTCCGCCGGGTCTGGCTCGCGGGGCCGCGGAAGGGCGAGCACGAGGTGCTCGTGGACGCGCTGCCGGGCTTCCCCGACAACGTCACCTACGCCCCCGGGTCGAACCGCTACTGGATCGCCCTCGGCTCGCCGCGGAACCCGCTCATCGACTTCATGGCGCCGTGGCCGTTCCTGCGGAAGGTCGTGGCGCGGCTCCCGAAGGCGGTGCAGCCGGCGCCGGTGCGCCACTCGATCGCCCTGGCGATCGACGGCGAGGGGAACCTGCTCGAGTACCTCGAGGACGAGTCGCCGGCGGCCTACGCGCCGGTCGCGAGCGTGCTCGAGCACGGCGGGAAGCTCTACCTCGGCAGCTTCGCGACCGACGGCCTCGCGGTCGCCCCGGCGCCGTAGGGCGCGCACCGTGCGCGCACCGTGCGCGCACGGCGGGGCGGCGCGGATCCCTTCGACGATCCGGGCACTTGCGGCGTGCGCGGCGCGGCACCGGAGGTGCAGTGGGACGGGGCGCGCCCCGGAGGTCCCATGCGTCGCCTCGCCCCCGCCCTCGTCCTCGCCCTCGCCGCCTGCGGCGGCCCCGAGCCCCTCGCCCCCGGCGGTCCGCGCGGGAGCGGGACCACCCCGCCGATCACCGCGCAGTCGCGGCTGCTCGCCGACGTCGGCTTCTCGCCCGAGGGCGTCGAGGTGTTCTCGGTGACGCCGACGACGCTGCCGCCGTCGAGCCTCGAGACCGGCGACCTGGTGCGGTGGGAGCTCCGCGGCGACGACGGCGCGGTCATCGAGGCGGGGACCGCCCGCGACCCGCGGATCGGCGTCTCCGAGGGCCTCGAGGACGGCGAGCTCCACGGCGGCGAGCTCACCCTCGACCGCGGCGTGCTCACCCTCAGCCTCCCCGAGGTCGACGGCGTGCTCGCGATCCTCGAGGCCGACGGCGCCGAGATCGCCACGGGCACCTTCGCGCCCGGCGCGCTCCGGCAGGGCCTCTACGCCGCGGGCTCGCTCGCCCGGCGCACGAACGTCCGCGACAACGGGCGGCACGGCGAGTCCCTGAACGTGCTCTTCCTGCCGGACGGGTTCACCGCCGCGCAGAAGCCGCAGTTCGAGGCCGCGGTGCGGCGGGCCGCCGACGAGCTGCTCGCGATCCACGGCTACCTGGAGCACGCCGACCAGATCAACGTCTGGTACCGCTGGGCGCCCTCGCGGG
Organism: uncultured Myxococcales bacterium; assembly: GCA_964504805.1. GTDB lineage: Bacteria > Myxococcota > Myxococcia > Myxococcales > Vulgatibacteraceae > CAZDGH01. Next base: position 3,168 of record CAZDGH010000280.1, read on the forward strand.
TCGCCGGCGCGCCGGCGGCGCGGCCGACGGACACCGCGTTCGAGTCCGAGAAGTGGGGCGACTCGCTCATCCTCACCAACCGCGGCAACGCAGAGGCGCGGCGGCTGATCCGCGAGGAGGGCGCGAGCGTCGCCGTCGTCCTCGTCAACGGCACCGGCCGCGCCGCGGCGTTCCGCGAGGTGATCGTGCAGGAGGCGACGGACGGCGGGCTGGTGCTTGGCCACGAGCTCGGCCACGCGGTCTTCGGCCTCGCCGACGAGTACGCGCCGCCGTCCGAGGCGGACGGCTGCGACCTCGAGGAGCCCGGCAAGAACGCCGCCCGCTACCCGGCGATCGGCTCGCTCCCGAGGAGCTGGGGCGGGATGGTGCGGCCCGGGACGCAGCTGCCGACCGTCTCGTGCGAGCAGCCCGACGCGAACGGCGACGGTTTCAAGGAGTGCGCCGCGCCCACCGCCGAGCAGGCCTCGCTCGTCGGGGCGTTCGAGGGCGCGCGGCTGTGCCCGAACAAGCTCTTCCGGCCGCAGGCGAGCTGCCGGATGCGCGACGGCCACTCGGAGTTCTGCGAGGTGTGCCGCTACCACCTCGACCGTCACTTCGCGAACCTGAAGGCGCGCCGGCCGATCCCGAGCGTCGAGGTGGCGGCGCCGGACTCGGCGGAGAAGTGCCCGGAGTCGAGGAACCTCGACGGCGTCTGCGACTGGTGCCTCGCCATCGACTACGACTGCGACACGTACACCGAGGACGTCTGCGGCGGCGAGGACTGGCGCGGCGACGGCCTCTGCGACCCGTGCCTCGGCGACGGCATGTACGGCGTCGGCGGCGACATGGACTGCGCCGCGAACCACGACCTCCGGATCAAGCTGGCCTACGGCGGGGACCAGCTCCCGAACGGCCGCAACCTCGACCTCGACCTCGGCCTCGGCTTCGAGGATCCGGAGGGGCAGGTCTCGTGGATCGTCTCCCGCGACCAGCTCGTCACCACCCTGCCCGAGAAGGACTTCGACTTCCTCGGCGTCTCGTTCGCGCGGGTCGACTGCGCCGGCTGCGAGGAGGAGCTGATCGTCCGGGATCCGCGCGCCGGCACCTGGAAGGTCTTCGTGACCGACTACGAGAACGCCGACGGCGCGACCGACGACTGCCACCTGGCGCTGTCGATCCCGACCGTCGAGGTGATCACCCGCGGCGCCAGCACCCAGCACATCCCGCCGATCGCCGGCGCCCCGTGCAACCGCTGGGACGTCGTGGAGCTCGACGTCGACGCGCGCGGCAAGGTCACCGCCACCCGCGAGGTGAAGACGCTGTCGAACGACGACCTGCACCCGTAGCGCTACACCGCCCGGACGGTGATCACCGCGATCTCCGCCGGGCAGCCGAGCCGCACCGGCAGCCAGTGGCCGAGGCCGGAGTGCACGAAGGCCTTGGCCTCGCCCTGCTCGTAGACGCCGCGCATGTACTTGAAGGCGGGGCCGAGCAGCGAGCGGGAGCCGAGGCCGACCTGGCCGCCGTGGGTGTGGCCGGAGAGGGTGAGATGCGCGCCGCGGAGCGCGGCGGGATCGAAGCCGTCGGGGTGGTGGGACAGGTGGAGGCGGAAGTCGCCGCCCTTCGCCTTCGTCACCAGCGCGGTCTCGGCGTGGTCGTCGATCGAGGTGGGGATCGTGCCCCTCGCCAGGTGGCGCCGGCTGAAGGCGTAGTCGACGCCGGAGAGCTCCACGCTGGCGCCGCCGGGCAGCACCACCTTGGCCGCGTCGTCGACGAGCAGGTGCAGCGAGGAGCGGTCGAAGGCGCGGCGGATCGGGCCGATGCCGGTGTAGTACTCGTGGTTGCCGAGCGACGCGAACGAGCCGTGCCGCGCCTTCACCGTGGCGAGCGCCGCCATCGTGGCGTCGAGCTGGTCGAGGTCGTCGAGGAGGTCGCCGGTGACGACGAACAGGTCGGGCGACTCGGCCTGCACCAGCGCGAGGGCGTCGGCGAGGCGGGACGCGTCGACGTAGTGGCCGACGTGGACGTCGGAGATCTGGACGATCCGCAGGCCGTCGAGCGCCTTCGGCAGCCCCTTCCAGGCGAGCTCGAGGCGCCGCACGAACGGGCTCGGGTCGAGCTCGGTGGAGGCGAGGCCGAGCGGACCGGTGGCGAGGAGCGCCGCCGGCGGCGCGATCGCCGCCGCCTCGAGGACGCGGCGCCGGGTGAGGAGGAGCGGCCCCGACGCCGGCGCGCTCCCGGCCTCGGACGCGAGCACGGGCGCAGGCGCGGGCGCCGCGGAGGCCGCGGAGCGACGGAGCGCGATCGCCAGCGGCACCCAGACCAGCGAGCCCAGGAACACCGCGGCGATCGAGAACATCGCCGCAGTCGCCGGCAGGGTGGTGAGCGCCTTCACCCACCCGGCCATCCCGATGCGGTCCTCCTTCGGCAGCGCGAGCACGATCGCGATCGTCGCCGCGGCGTGGAGCGCGGAGCCGACGACGACGAAGCGCAGCCACCGCGGCGCGAGCTCGCGCAGCGACAGGACGAGGAGCCGCTCCACGCCGAGGCCGAGCAGCACGATCAGGAGAGGGACGACGACGGATCGCATGGACCCCCGGGGCCGGGCGGCGCGCCCGGTCCGAACCTCCCTAACCGCCGGCCGGTCCCGCCGCAGCCCCGGCCCGCTCCGCGAGCCCCACCAGGGCGTCGCCGGCGACCTCGAGGCCGTAGCCGAACACCGCGCCCACCCGCGCCCGCCAGCGCAGCACGCCGTCGAAGGTGACCGGCGGCACGCCGGGCAGGGAGAGGTCCACCGACACCGTGGCGACCTCGTCCGGCAGCACCTCGCCGAGGAGCAGGAATGCGCCGGAGCGGCTCACGTTGAGGAGCCGGCCCTCGAGCCGCCGGCCGCCCGCCCGGGCGGCGGCGGTCCAGTCGACCACGAAGCGTGGCTCGCGGCGGCGATCCTCGGGGCGCACGCCGCGCATGGTACATGGAGGCACGGTGCACGCGCTCGCTGCCGCCCTCGTCCTCGCTGCCGCGCCGCTCCCGGTCTGGGTCCTGCCCCAGCCCGAGGGTGCGCTCCCGTCGGCGAGCGAGGCGCGGGTGAAGCTCGGCACGCCCGTCACCCTCCGCGCCGTGGCGAAGACCGGCGACGGCCTCGTCGCCGACGCGCCGGAGGTGCTCCTGCCTGGCGGGAAGCGGGCGAAGGCGCGGCCCCACGACCCGGCGAAGGACGGCGCGCTCCGGGTGCGCTGGACCAAGCTCGAGGTCGCGGCGCCCTCGCTCTCGAACACCGATCCGTCCTTCCACTGGGAGGAGATCCCGTACCGCGAGACGCCGATCGCCGCCTGCGACGACCGGCTCTCGTGCCCCGCCGACGTCCGCGCCACGCTCCTCGGCGACCGCGGCGGCCTCGGCACGATGGCGTTCCGCGCCGAGGTCTCCCTCGGCGATCGCAAGGGCGCCTCGCCCGGCCTCGAGCAGCGCTACCGCGGCGGCCTCGTCGCCGACGTCGCCCGCGTCACCGTCCGCCGCGACGACAGCTACCTCGGCCGGCTCACCGAGCTCTTCAACACCCCGTACATCTGGGGCTCCGAGGGCATCCCGGCGAAGACGCACCAGGCCGAGCGGCGCATCGGCTCCGACTGCGCCGACTTCGTCACCTACGGCGTGCGGCAGCTCGGCCACGACGTGCCGTACACCTCGACCTACGGCCTCCCCGACCACGCCCGCACCCTGGCGTCGTCCGAGGGCCCTGGCGCCGACGGCGTCTACCGCGACGGCAAGGGCCGGCCGATCGCCTGGGGCCCGGGCGGCCTCCGCCCGGGCGATCTGCTCCTGTTTCCGCGCCACGTCGGCGCGCTCGTCCGGGACGAGGCGCCGGTGGGCGTGCTCTCCACGAGCGACGTGATGATCCACACCAGCTGGGCCGAGCCCGCCGAGCAGCCGCTCGCCGAGAGCGGCTGGAGCTCGCAGCCGCTCCGCGTCCTCCGCTTCAAGGCGCTCGATCGCTAGGTTCTGGATCGCGCGGTGCCCCGGGCCTAGCATCCGCCCGTGCCGAACCGCCTCTCCCGCAGCACCGTGCGCGCGCTCTCGTGGGGCGGCGTCGCCGCCGTCGCCGGCGCCGACGCCCTCCTCGCCTCGCCGATCTCGCTCGCCCTCGTCGCCTTCGTGCCGCTCGTGCTCGGGGCGCGGTTCCTGCCGCGCGGCGAGACGGTCGCGCTCGCCGTCGTCTGCGCCGCGAGCGCCGCGCTCTTCGGCGCCGCGGATCCGCTCTCGCTCGAGGCGTCGAACGTCCACCTGCGCCGCGACCTCGTCGGGCCGCTCTCGGCGCTCCTCGCCGCGGTCGCGTACCTCGCCGCCGCGCTGCTCGTCTCCCGCCTCGCCTCGCCGGCGCGCAAGCTCGAGGCGCTCGATCGCGAGGCCGAGAGCGACCCGCTCACCGGCCTCACCAGCCGCCGCGGCCTCGCCCGCCACGTCGCCGCCGAGGCCGCCGCCGCCCGGGCGGTGTCGATCGTCGCCGTGGACCTCGACGGCCTCGCCCGCGTCAACGAGGCCCACGGGCACGACGCCGGCGACCGCGCCCTGCAGGACCTGGCGATCCGGCTGCTCTCCGCGGTGCGCGGCGGCGACCTGGTCGCGCGCACCGGCGGCGAGGAGTTCGTGGTGGTGCTCGCGGGCGCCGACGCCGCCACCGCCCTCGCCGTCGCCGAGCGCATCCGCGCCGCGGTCCGCGCCCGGCCCTTCGACCTCCTCGTCGCCGAGGTGGCGCTCACGGTCTCCGCCGGCGTCGCCACCGGCACCGCCTCCGAGACGCTCGTCGCCGCCGCCGAGCGCGCGCTCCTCGCCGCGAAGCA
>CAZDGH010000281.1:0-2303 GCA_964504805.1 uncultured Myxococcales bacterium
CTCGTGCCCGGCGGCCGCGCCGGCCTCCGCGTCCGCGGCGTGCAGGTCCACGGCAAGGCCGTCTCGCGCGCGCTCGCCGGGCAGCGCACGGCGGTGAACCTCGCCGCCGTGGAAGCGGCGGAGATCGAGCGCGGGATGGTGCTCGGCGAGCACGGCCGGCTCCCGGCGACGCCGATGCTCGACGTGGAGCTCTCGCTGCTCGAGAGCGCGCCGGCCGCGCTCCGGCACCGCGCGAAGCTGCTGCTCCACCTCGGCACCGCGCAGCTCCCCGCGGTCGTCGCCCTCGTCGATCGGGCCGAGCTCGCCGCCGGCGAGACCGCCGCCGCGCAGCTGCGCCTCGCCGCGCCCGCGGCCGCGCTCCCCGGACAGCGGTTCATCCTCCGCGGCTTCCAGGCGATCGAGGGCCGCGGCGCGACCCTCGGCGGCGGCCGGGTGCTGTCGATCCTCCCGCGGAAGCGCAAGCGCGGGAAGCCGGAGACGCACGAGGGGCTCCGGGTGCTGCGAGAGGGCGACGCCGCCGCGCGCACCGAGCGCATCCTCGCCGACGCCGGCGCCGCGGGCCTCACCGCCGACGACCTCGCGGTCCGCACCGCGCTCCCGCCGAAGGCGCTCGGGAAGACCCTCGAGCTGCTCGGCTCCCGCGGCGTCGCCGTCTGCTACGACCGCGAGCGGAAGGCGTGGGTCTCCGCCGCGCTGCTCGAGCGGCTCGTGCAGAAGGCGCGCGCCGCGGTGGAGGCGCACCACGCCGCGCAGCCGCTCGCGCCCGGGCTCCCGCGGGAGGAGCTGCGCACCCGGCTCGGCCTCGCCGATCCGAAGCTGCTCGCGCGGCTGGTGGCGATGCTCGGCGAGCGCGGGATCGAGGTCGACGGCGAGGTGCTCCGGGTCGCGGGCCGCAAGGCGGGCGGCGGCGCCGCCGACGTCGAGCTCCGCGCCCGCGTCGCCGGCGAGCTGGCGAAGGCCGGCCTCACGCCCCCCGACGTCGGCGCGCTCGCGAAGAGCCTCGACGAGCCGCCGGCGCGGATCCTCGCCCTGCTCCGCCTGCTCGAGAAGGACGGCGCCGCGGTGCGGGTCACCCAGGAGCTCTACTACGACGCCGGCGCGCTCGCCGCGCTGCGCCAGCGTCTCGTGGGGTTCCTGAAGGAGCGCCGCGAGATCTCCACCCAGGAGTTCAAGGACCTCGTCGGCGCCACGAGGAAGTGGGTCATTCCGCTCGGCGAGCACTTCGACCGCGAGCACGTCACCCTGCGCGTCGGCGACACCCGCCGCGTGCTCCGGGGCCAGCATTGAGGGTCCCGAAGCCGAGCGGGGCCGAGCACGCGGTGGTGGACCCCGCGCGGATCCTCGACGGGCTGCCGGTGGGCGCGGTCCACGTCGTCGACGAGCGCTTGACGTACGCGAACGCCCGGGTGCTCGAGCTCCTCGGCCTCTCGCTGGAGGAGCTGCGCGGGCGCCTGGTGACGGACGTGCTCGCCGCCGAGGACCGCGACCTCGTCTCCGCCCGCTACAACGCCCGCGATCGCGGCGAGCCCGTACCGCCGGCCTACGAGGTCACCCTCCTCCGGTCCGACGGCGGGCGCATCCGGGCGGAGATCGAGCCGCGGGCGATCGGACCCCGGGAGTCGGTCTCGCTGGTGCGGCCGCTCGACGGCGAGCGGCCCTCGCGCCTCGCCGGCGTGCTCTCCGTCCTGGCGATCCGGGTGCAGCGGCAGCGGACCGCCGACGACGTCCTCCGCGTCGCCTGCGACGGGCTGTTCGAGGCCGGCCTCCGCGCCGTCGCCCTGCAGCTCGCCGGCGACCGCTGCGCCGTCCGCGCCATCCGGACGCGCGACGTGCACCAGGCGACCTTCGAGGAGCTCGCCGGACGCCCGCTCGAGGGGCTCTCCTTCCCGCTCTCGCTGCACCCGGACCTCGGCCGGCTGTTCCTCGAGGGCGAGCCGATCCACTGGGACGACGTCGGCCCGGTCTACGCCGCGGCGTTCGGGCCGCGCGCGGCGGAGCTCCGCGGTCGCCTCGCCGAGCGCGCGCAGGCGGTCGTGGTCCCGCTCCTGCTCGAGGACCGGATCTGGGGGGCGCTGTTCGCGAGCGCCCGCGAGATCTCGCGGGACGACGCGGCGACGATCGCGCTCTTCGCGACCCAGCTCGCCTCCGCCCTCGACCTGGTGCTCGCCATCGAGCGCCTCGAGCGGACGAACCGCGAGCTCGAGGCCATCCGGGACGTCGCCCGCACCGCGGCGAAGGCCGGCCTCGAGCCGCTCGTTCCCGAGCTCCTCCGGGTCGCGACCGAGGCGACGCGGAGCGACGCC
>CAZDGH010000281.1:2313-7975 GCA_964504805.1 uncultured Myxococcales bacterium
CCCCCGCCCCCCCCCCCCCCCGCCCCCGCCGCCGGCCCCCGGCCCCCGCCCCCCCGCCCCCCCGGGGGGCCCCCCGCGCGCCCGCGCGCTCGCCCCCGCCGCCCTGCTCCTCGCCGACCTCCACGGCGGGTCCCCCGCGCTCGCGGGCGTGTTCGGGCCGTCCGGGCCCGCCCTCGGCGAGGCCGTGGGCGAGGTGCAGCGGCTGGCCGGGCAGCGTGACGGCGGACAGGCGAAGGCCCGCGCGATCGCCGCCGACGACTGCCCGCCGGCCTCCGCCGCCGTCCTCCACGACGCGCGCCTCCGCTGGCTGGCGCTGGTGCCGCTCGCCGCCCGCGGCGGCGACGCCGGCCTGCTCGTCCTGGGCCGCACCGGAGAGCACGCGTTCGGCGCCGACGAGCTCGCCCTCGCCGAGACCCTCGGCCCGCAGCTCGCGATCCAGGCGGAGAACGCGCGGCTCCTCGACGAGGAGCGGCGCCGCGCCAGCGAGCTCGCGCTGCTCCACGAGGTCGGCGCCGTCATCTCGGGCCACCTCGAGCTGCCTGCGGTCCTCTCCGCGGCGACCGGCCACCTCGGCCGCGTGCTCGGCGCCCGGAACGTCTTCGTGATGCTCCTCGAGGACGACCGGCTCCGGTGCGTCGCCTCGAGCGTCGACGTCCCCGACGAGCTCGGCCTCACCCTGCCCCTCGACCAGCCGTCGGCCGCGGCGATCGCGGTCCGGACCCGCAAGCCCGTGGTCGTGGACGACGCCGACCACGACCAGCGCATCCACCGCGCGACGGCGATGCGCTTCGGCCACCGCGCGCTCCTCGCGGTGCCGCTCGTCGCCCGGGGCGAGCCGGTGGGCGCGATCGTCCTCGCCGAGACCCGCGAGGGGCAGAGGTTCCGGCCCTCCGACGTGGACCTCACCGCCGCGCTCGCCCACCAGCTCGCGAGCGCCGTGGTCAACGCCCGCCTCTTCGAGGAGGAGCGGCGGCGCGTCCGCGAGCTGTCGCTCCTCACCGAGATCGGCCGCACCATCGCCGCCACCCTCGACCGCGACGTGCAGCTGCAGCGCTGCCTCGATCACGTGCGGGCCGGCCTCGAGTTCGAGGCGGGCTCCGCCTGGCTGGTCGATCCGCTCGGCAGGCTGCGGCTGGCGGCGCGGAGCGGCGATCCCGCCGAGCACGAGCGGCTCTCCGAGCTCGTGCTCGGCGAGGCGACCGCGTCGCGGGCGGTCTCGACGGCGGCGAGCGTCTGCTCCCGGAGCCAGGACGAGGCCGGGCCGGTCTTCTCGTGCGCGGTGCCGCTGCTCGGCGGCGAGGACCGCCCGGTGGGCGTGCTCACCCTCGCGCGCCGCAAGCGCGCGGTGACGACCGCGGAGCTGCAGACCCTCTCCGCGGTGGCCTCGGAGGTCGTCCTCGGCCTCGAGAACGCCCGCCTCTTCGCCGACGCCCAGCGCCGCGTCGGCGAGCTGAAGCTGCTCCTCGACGTCGGCTCGATGATCACCGGCTCGCTCGAGCTCGACCGCATCCTCGAGGCGTCCGCCAAGACCCTGGCGCGGATGATCGAGGCGTCGAACACCTTCATCATGCTGCTCGACGCCAAGGCCCGCGAGCTCCGCGGCGTCACCGTCTCCTCGCCGGAGCTGCGGGAGAGCTTCCGGTCGGTGCGGATCCACCTCGACGAGCCCTCGATCGCGGCGCGCGCCGTGAACACCCGGGCCGCGGTGGTGGTGCGCGACGCCGAGTCGTCCACCGAGGTGAACCGCAGGCTGGTGCGTCGCTACGGCGAGAAGAGCCTCCTCGCGCTCCCGCTCTTGGTGCGCGACGAGCCGATCGGCGCGGTGGTGATCGACGACGTCAACCACCTCCGCACCTGGACCGATCCCGAGATCGAGCGCGCCACGCTGATCACCCACCAGATCGCCGTCGCCGTCGCCAACGCCGGCCTCTTCGAGGACCTGCGCCGCAGCTACGCCGAGCTCGCCCGCACCCAGGAGGAGCTGGTGAAGCGGGAGCGCCTCGCCGCCCTCGGCGAGCTCTCCGCCGTCGTCGCCCACGAGGTGCGCAACCCGCTCGGCGTGATCTTCAACTCGCTCGGCTCGCTGCGCCGCATCCTCAAGCCGTCGGGCGACGCCGCCATGCTCCTCGACATCGTCGGCGAGGAGGCCGACCGCCTGAACCGGATCGTCGGCGACCTCCTCGACTTCGCCCGCCCGCACGAGCCCTCGCTGCAGCCCGAGCCGCTCGGCGACATCGTCCGCGACGTGGTGGACGCCGCCGGCTCCGACCCGGCCGCGACCGGGGTCGAGGTACGCACCGACGTCGCCGACGAGCTGCCGCTGGTGCGCGCCGACGCCCGGATGATCCGGCAGGCCCTGCTCAACCTGGTGATCAACGGCTTGCAGGCGATGCCGAAGGGGGGCTCGCTGGAGCTCACCGTGAAGCCGGTGCGCCGCGGCAACCAGACGATGGTGCAGCTGGACGTCTCCGACTCCGGACCGGGCATCCCGGCGGAGTTCGCCGAGCGGATCTTCCAGCCGTTCTTCACGACCAAGGCGTCGGGCACCGGCCTCGGCCTCGCCGTCGTGAAGCGCATCATCGACGCCCACCGCGGCGAGCTCTCGGTGCAGAATCGCCCCGGCGGCGGTACGACCTTCACCCTCCGGCTGCCCCTCGAGTGATCGAAGTGACCGACAAGAGCCCCCGCAGCGCCGGGCGCATCCTGGTCGTCGACGACCAGAAGAACATGCGCGCCACCACCGCGATGGTGCTGCGGCAGGAGGGCTACGAGGTCGACGAGGCGGCCTCGGGCGAGGAGGCGTTCCGCCTGCTCGAGACGGGCGCGGCCATCGACCTCGTCCTCACCGACCTGCGGATGGAGCCGCTCGACGGCCTCGAGGTGCTCCGGCGCAGCCTCGAGCTCTCGCCCACGACGCAGGTCGTGGTGATGACGGCGTACGGCACCATCGAGAGCGCGGTCGAGGCCATGCGCCGGGGCGCGGCCGACTACGTCGCCAAGCCCTTCAAGGAGGGCGAGCTGCTCGTCCGCATCGCCAAGGCGCTCGAGCGACGGAAGCTGCTCCACCAGGTCGGCGTCCTCACCGGCGAGTTCCGGCAGCGCTGGGGCCTCGAGAACATCGTCGGGAGGAGCGCCGCGGTCCGCGAGCTGGTGGCGCGGATCGTCCGCGTCGCCCCGACCGACACCACCGTGCTCGTCACCGGCGAGTCCGGCACCGGCAAGGAGCTCGTCGCCCGCGCCATCCACGCCGCCAGCCGGCGCTCCGAGCAGCCGTTCGTGCCGGTGAACTGCGCGGCGATCACCCCGACGCTGCTCGAGAGCGAGCTCTTCGGCCACGCCAAGGGCGCCTTCACCGGCGCGGTGCGCGCGCGCCGCGGCCTCTACGAGGAGGCGAACGACGGCACCCTCTTCCTCGACGAGATCGGCGAGACCGACCCCGGCTTCCAGGCGAAGCTGCTCCGCGCGCTGCAGGAGGGCGAGATCCGCCGCGTCGGCGAGTCGCAGCCGGTGAAGGTCGACGTGCGCGTCATCGCCGCGACCAACCAGGAGCTGCGCCGGGCGATCGCCGAGAAGCGCTTCCGCGAGGACCTGTACTACCGCCTCAACGTGGTGCCGATCCGCGTCCCGCCGCTCCGCGAGCGCGCCGAGGACGTGCCGCTCCTGGTCGAGCACTTCCTCGGCCGCTACAACCGGCGCGCCGGCACGCGGAAGCGCTTCACCGAGGAGGCGGTCGAGAAGCTGCTCGGCCACTCGTTCCCCGGCAACGTCCGCGAGCTCGAGAACCTGGTGGAGCACGCGGCGGCGCTCACCGTCGGCGAGGTGATCGACGCCGACGACGTGGAGCTGCCGCGACCGCCGCCGGGCGAGGGCGGCGTCCCCGCGCCGGCCGCCGGCGCGCCGAAGCGGCTCTCCGACCACGTCGACGACGCCGAGCGCGCGGCGATCGAGGCGGCGCTCCAGCGCAGCCCGTCGGACCTCGCCGCGGTGGCGCGCGAGCTCGGCGTCTCGTCGACGACGCTATGGCGGAAGATGAAGCGCCTCGGCATCAGGGCCGAGTAGCCGCGCTGCGCCTCCGGTTGCGCGGCTGCAATCCGTGATTGCAGATCTGCAAGGCCTCCCGCCGTCGGCTCCGTTCGGACCTCCGTGATCTCGCTGGGTTGCGACCTCGTCGGGCGTGGCACGGCCACTGCAATCCTGCGATCTGCGAAGTGCAACGCGTGTGGTTGGAGCCGGTCCCCCCCGCCGCTTCAGCGCTGCGTTGCACTTCGCACTTTTTCGGGCTCCCCATCGTGCGATCGATCCTCCTCGTAGACGGCGATCACAACTTCCGGCGCGCGCTGGCGATCGCGCTGCGCCTGGAGGGGTTCGCGGTCGAGGAGGCGGGCAGCCTGCTCGAGGCGCGGCGCCGGCTCGGCCCGCACGTGGACGCCGCCGTCGTCGACCTGCTCCTCCCGGGCGGCGACGGCCTCGAGCTCGCCGAGTCGATCCGCGACGGCGAGCCCGGCACGTTCCTCGTGGTCGTGAGCGCCCACCCCGAGGCCTTCGCCGCCGCGCGCGCCCGCGTCCCGACGGCGGTCGCGCTGGAGAAGCCGTTCCGCGTGGACGGCCTCCTCTCGATGCTCGCCGCGAAGGCGCCCGCTTCGAAGGCGCTCGCCGCCTCGGACCGGAAGCTGGCGTGACGCGCCCCGTCACGCGCCCCTCCATCCTCGTCGTCCATCGCGATCCGTCCCGGCACGCGCCGCTGCTCGCGCGGCTGCGCGCCGAGGGCGTTGCCTGCGCCGAGGCGCAGAGCTCCGAGCAGGCGCTGGTGGTGCTCGCCGCGCTCCGCTTCGACTACGTGCTGCTCGACGTCGAGGAGCCGGCGCACGCGCTCGCCTCGCAGCTCCGCGAGCGCCACCCGCACCTGCGGCCGATCGCCGTCGGCACCGCCGAGGACGGCTCCGTCCCGACCCTGCCGCCCTCGTTCGAGCCCGAGCAGCTGCTCGAGCGCCTCCGCTAGCGGCAGGCGCCGGCGAGCGCCGGCGCGCGCCGTGAGGTGTCCCGCGGCCGAACGACGCCGTGCCTTGCCGGCCCGACCGCACGGCTTGGCTCGCTCGGGTGACGCTCCCGCAGCGCCTCGGCTGCGCCGAATCGCTGCGGGGGCGTCAGCTCGCTCGCCTGCGCCGCGCGGCCGGGCCGGCCCGGACGTGGGAGGCGGACCGAGGGACACCGGGCCCGGCCGCTCGAACGACCGGGCGCGCGCCGGCGCGCACGCTCAGCCGGCCGCGAGCGGCGGCGCCGAGAAGCATGGGAAGGGCCGGGGCTGCTCGGCCGTGGGCTCGCTCGGGGAGCAGGCGAGGAGCGCGGGCGATCCGGAGAGGACGAGGACGAGCCACCTGGCCCTCGCGTCGGACACGTGACCAGACGAGTGGCGCCGCGGCGACAACGGCTCAGAGGCACGCGCCCGCCAGCGCCGGCACCTCGACGTGCTCGAGGGTCACGTCGCCGTCCGAGTCCGACCGCGAGTAGAGCCACACGCCGCCGTCGCCCGCGAACGCGCTGCCCGGGGCGCGGTCGAGCGCGACGGCCGTCGGCGGACGCGGCGCGGTAGCAGGGGATCCGCCCCGCGCCGAAGACGATCTTCGAGCCGAAGAGCAGCACCTCGTCGGCGAGCGGCACGACC
>CAZDGH010000282.1:0-7961 GCA_964504805.1 uncultured Myxococcales bacterium
CGGCGCGGTGCGCGCCGAGCTCCGCGGCACCGCGTCCGATCGGCCGGCGAGGGCGGTCGGCTTCGTGTGGACGAGCGGGGAGGGGCAGGCGATCGCGTCGCTCCCCGCGGCGCTGGTCGCGGCGGCGATGCTGCGCGGCGAGGTGGCGCCGGGCTTCCACGCGCCGTTCGACGCCCTCGGCCCCGGCGGCCTGCTGCGCGCGCTGGAGGCGGAGGGCCTGCGGGTCGAGCGCCCCGAGATCCTCCCGGCGTAGGAACACGAAGGCCCCGGCGTGGACCGGGGCCCTCGGTGCGTCGCCGCGGCTCGCGCCGCGATCAGCCGAACATCTTCGAGGCGTTGTCGCCGAGCGAGTACTTCCAGCGCTCGTTCACGGCCTTCCAGTTGACCGCGTTCAGCACGTTCGCCACGTAGTCGGCCTTCTTGGTGCCGTAGTCGATCATGTAGGCGTGCTCCCAGGCGTCGAGCGCCACGAGCACCGAGCAGTTCGGGAACAGGCCGACGTGGTGCTCGCTCTGCACCAGGTTGTTGCGCACGCTCATGGTGTTGTAGTCGAACACGGTGAGCGTCCAGCCGTGGGCGGACATCAGGCACGCCTTCAGGTCGGCGACGTAGTTGTCCCAGGAGCCGAAGCTCTTCTCGACCGCCTTCTTCAGCGTGCCCTCGGGCTCGCCCTCCTTGACGAGGTTCCCGAAGTACAGCTCGTGGAGGAAGGTGCCGTTGTAGGCGACCGGCTCGCGGCGGCGGAGCTCCGAGTAGTCGGCGAACGAGTAGTTCGGCGCGCTCCGATCGGCCTTGCCGAGCTTCTCCCAGATCTCGGTCAGCTTCTTCACGTAGCCCTGGTAGAGGCCGAAGTGCGCCTTGAGCTGGTTCTCCGAGAGGCCCTGCACCTTCCCGATCAGGTGGTCGAAGTTCTTCGGCTCCGGCATGCGCGGCTCCTTGGCGGCGAGAGGAGATGACGTGGAAACCGGGCGTTCGTAACGACCGCCCCGGGGCAAGTCAAGGTCGCGGACGGGGCCTGTCCGGTCGCGGTCAGCCGGGCCAGGTGTACCGCAGCCGCTCGACGCCGACGCCGCCGACGAGGTGCTTCTCGACGATCTCCGGCACGTCCTCCGGCGCGACCTTCGTGTACCAGAAGCCCTCCGGGTACACGACCATCGTCGGCCCCTCCGAGCACGGGCCGAGGCAGCCGGTCGCGGTCACGGCGACGTCGTTCCACAGCTCGGGGCGCTCGCCGAGCGCCTCCATCAGCCTGTTGAGCAGCTCCTCGCTGCCGCGGCCGCCGCACGACGGCTTGGCGCCGGCGGGACGCTTGGTGACGCAGACCAGGAAGTGGCGCTTGAACTTGCTCATGGTGGGAGAGCCGCGGCGCGGCTAGCGGCAGGTGCCGGTCTCGGCGTCGCCGGTGAAGAACGTCACGCTGCCCAGGTCGCGCACGTCGGCGCCGCGGAGCAGCACCACCGAGCGGGTACGGGACTCGCCCGTCTGCTCCTCCTCGATCACGATCGAGCCGCCGCCGGCGAGGCCCGCGGCCGCGATCGGCACCGGCGCCACCGCCGAGACGCCGGCGAGGTCGAGCTGCGACGGATCGCAGCGGGTGCGGTCGTCGGTCTCGGCGCAGAAGCGCGCCCGGGCGTCGTCGAGGCAGGCCGTGCTCTCGCGGGTGGAGAGCCGCTGCCCGTCGTCGTCCACCAGCGTGCGCTCGACGGCCACGGCCAGCCCGCAGTCCTGCCGGCTCGCGTCGCGGGTGAGGCCCGCGAGCGCCTCCAGCGCCGGGTCGAGATCGGCCTGCACCGCACGCACGTAGGCGAGGTGCGCGCCACGGTGCTCGGCGTACTTCTTCGCCGCGGCGGCGGCGGCCTTCTCGTCGGCCTCGGAGGGCGCCGCGACCGCGACCGGGCCGAGCGAGGCGGGGACGAGCACGAGGGTGCCGAGGCTGCCCGCGGGGCCCGCAGGGGGCGCCGCGGAGAGCGCCACCTGCGCCAGCAGCCGATCGTCGCCGCAGCGGGTGAGCTCGGGGCCCTTCGACCGCGTCGGTGCCGCTCCCTCGATCCTGACCGCGCCGAGCACCGCCGAGGCGAGCCCGCCGCCCGGCGCGGACGGCGCCGCGATCGCCACGTAGGCCGCGTCCTTCGGCGGGAGCTTCTCGCCGGCCACGGAGGCGACGAGCGCGGCGGTGGCCGAGACGGGATCGCCGACGAGGACGGGCTCGGGAGGCACCGGCGGGAGCGGGGCGACGCGGGACTCCTGCCCGCCGCTCTTGCCCTGGGACCAGCGCTTCGTCTCCTCGTCCGGGAAGTCCATCTTCGGCTCGGGCGCCGCGCAGGACGCGGCCGCGACGGCCGCGGCGAGGAGGAGGGTCGGGTGGCGTGCCATGCGCGGAAATATCGCAGGAGCCGCGGGATCCGTCCATCAAACGACGGCTCCCGGAGGCGGCGGACATGCTAGGAAGCCGCGCCATGGGCTACGCGATCACGTACATCGAAGGCGACGGCATCGGTCCCGAGGTCGTCGACGCCACCATCCAGGTCCTCGGCGCGCTCGGGCTCTCGCTCGAGTGGGTGAAGGGCGAGGCCGGCGCCGAGGTCGCGGCCCGCACCGGCTCGAACCTGCCCGCGTCGACCATCGAGTCGATCGTCCGCACCGACGCGGCGATCAAGGGCCCCACCGGCACCACCATCGGCGGCGGCGCCGCCTCGGCCAACGTCGCGCTCCGCAAGACGCTCGACCTCTACGCCAACCTGCGACCGGTGAAGTCGATCCCCGGCGTGAAGACCCGCTACGAGGACGTCGACCTGGTGGTGGTGCGCGAGAACACCGAGGACCTCTACGCCGGCCTGGAGCACATCGTGGTGCCCGGCGTGGTCGAGTCGCTCAAGATCATCACCGAGAAGGCGTCGACGCGGATCGCGCGGTTCGCCTTCGAGTACGCCAGGAAGCACAAGCGCCGCCTCGTCACCTCGGTGCACAAGGCGAACATCATGAAGCTCTCCGACGGCCTCTTCCTGGAGTGCTGCCGGAAGGTCGCCCGCGAGTTCCCGGAGATCCAGTACTCGGAGCTCATCGTCGACAACTGCTGCATGCAGCTCGTCAAGGATCCGACCCGCTACGACGTGCTCCTCCTCGAGAACCTCTACGGGGACATCGTCTCCGACCTGTGCGCCGGCCTCGTCGGCGGCCTCGGGGTGGTGCCGGGCGCGAACATCGGCGACAAGGACGCGGTCTTCGAGGCCGTCCACGGCACCGCGCCGGACATCGCCGGCCGCGGCGTCGCCAACCCGACGGCGCTGCTGATGTCGGCGGCGATGATGCTCGACTGGCTCGACGAGCTCGAGCCCGCCGAGCGGCTCCGCGGCGCGATCATGGGCGTCCTCGGCGAGGGGAAGGTGCGGACCCCCGACCTCGGCGGGACCGCGACCACCAAGGACTACGTGGCCGCGCTCGAGGCCCGGCTGAAGGGCTAGCCGCGCGACCGTCGCGTAACCGACACCTTCGTGCGAGCGTAGAGGAGGAGCACGGGGCCGCACCGGCCCGCTCCACGAGGGAATCCATGGACAAGAAGACGCTCCTCTCCGGGCTGGGCTCGTTCGCCGGCCTCCTCGCCGTCCCGCTCGTCGCCACCGCCGCGCCGACCTTCGAGGCGCACGACGCCCCGATCGCCGGCGACAAGGCCGCGGAGAAGGGCGCCGAGCACACCTGCGGCGAGGGCAGCTGCGGCGGCGCGAAGGACGCCGAGAAGAAGTGCGGCGCCGACAAGAAGGACGCGAAGAAGCCGGACGCCAAGGCGGAGAAGAAGGACGCCAAGGCCGGCGACAAGGCCGCCGAGCACACCTGCGGCGAGGGCAGCTGCGGCGGCAAGAAGTAGCGATGGACCGTCGGGCGCCGGAGGGCGCGGGCCTGGGCTTCCGCCTCGCCTTCGCGGAGGAGCTCCTCGCGTCGCCGGCGCCCGAGGTGTCGTTCGTCGAGCTCGCGCCGGAGAACTACCTGGGCGCGGGAGGCCGGCGCGCGCGGCTCCTCGCCGCCGCCGCCGAGCGCTGGCCGGTGGTCTGCCACGGGCTCACCACCGACCTCTCCGGCGCCGCGCCGCTCGACGGCGCCGCCCTCGACGAGCTCGGCCGGTTCCTGCGGAAGCTCGGCTGCCGCTGGTACTCCGATCACCTCTGCTTCACCCACGTCGCCGGCGCCGAGGTGCACGACCTCCTGCCGCTGCCGTTCACCCACGAGGCGGCGGCGCGCGCGGCGGCGAGGATCCGCGAGGTGCAGGACCGGCTTGGGCTGCCGGTGCTGGTCGAGAACGTCTCCGCCTACGCGCGGCTCCCCGGCGCCGAGCTCGACGAGCCGTCGTTCGTCGCCGCGGTCGTGCGCGAGGCGGGGTGCGGCCTCCTCCTCGACGTCAACAACGTCCACGTGAACGCGGTGAACTTCGGCCTCGACGCCAGGGCCTACGTGGAGGCGCTGCCGCTCGACCGCGTGGTGCAGCTCCACGTCGCCGGCCACGAGGTCGAGCGCGAGGGGCTGCTCGTCGACACCCACGGCGCGAAGGTGATCGATCCGGTGCTCGACCTGCTCCGCTTCGCGCTCGAGCGGATCCCGGGGCGGCCGCCGGTGCTGCTCGAGCGCGACCACTCGTTCCCGCCGCTCGCCGAGCTCCTCGCCGAGGTCGGCACGATCGGGCGGATCGTCGGGGAGGCGCGCCGTGCGGCTGCGTGAGGCCGAGCGCGCCTGGCGCGAGGCGCTCTTCCGGGGCGGACGGCTCGAAGGCGTCGAGCCCGAGCGGGAGGCGCTCTACCGGCGGCTCGTGGTCGCGAACCTCGCCGCGCCGGTGGAGAAAGCGGCGCCGCTCGCGCGGGCGCTCCTCGGCGAGGAGCCCTTCCGCGCGCTGGTGACCTCGTGGCTCGCCGGGGCGCCGCCGACCACGCGCACCTACCGCGACCTCCCGCTCGCCTTCGCCGCCTGGCTCGCGGCGCGGCCGGCGACGGGCCACGCGGCGCTCGCCGAGCTCGTGCACTGGGAGACGCTCGAGGTGGAGGTGCTCGGCGCGCCGGATCCGGAGGGGCCGCCGCCCCCGGACGAGCCGGCGCTCGACGCCCGCGTCGAGAGCGACCCCTCGGCGCGGCTCGCCGCCTACCGGCACCCGGTGCACCGGCTCGACCCGGCGGCGCCCGCGTGGCCCGCGCTTGCGGCGGAGCCGGTGCTCCTCCTCGCCCACCGCGTCGACGAGGCGCGGCGGGTGGTCGAGCTCTCGCCGGGCGCGGCGCGGCTCCTCGCCGCCTGCGCCGCGGGCGTCACCGTCGGCGAGGCCCTCGGCCAGGTCGGCGGGGCGTCGGCGCCGGCGCTGGCGCTGCTCCGGGACCTCCGCGCCCGCGGCGCGCTCCGCGGCTTCCCGCGCCGCTAGCGTTTCCGCCGCCTCGGCCCTATGTCACCGGTCGTGCGCCCGCTCCCGCTCCACGAGCTCCACGCCTCGCTCGGCGCGACCTTCGGCGTCCGCGGCGACGCCGAGCTCGTCCTCGGCTACGCCGACGTGCGCGCCGAGCGCGACGCGATCGCCGCCGGCTGCGGCCTCGCCGACCGCTCGCAGCGCGCCCTGGTGCTCGTGCAGGGCAAGGAAGCCAAGCCGTTCCTCCAGGGCATGGTCACCTGCGACGTCGCGCTGCCGCCGGGGAAGGGCGCGTACGGCGCCGTGGTCACCGGCAAGGGCAAGATGCTCGGCGACCTCCGGGCCCTGGTGCTCTCGGACGAGCAGGTGCTCCTCGACCTGCCCCCGGAGGCGCACGCCGGGATCCTCGAGCACCTCGGCAGGTTCCTCGTCTCCGAGGACGCCACCGTCGACGACGCCACCGGGCAGCTGGCGATCCTCGGCCTCGTCGGCCCGGCCGCGGGCGACGTCCTCGCCCGCGCCCTCGGCGAGCCGCTCGCGCTCGCGACGAACGCGCACGCGACGCGGATCCTCGCCGGCGCCGAGGCGATCGTCGCCGGCGCCAGGCCCGAGGGCGTGGACGGCTACGACGTGCTGGTGAACCCGGCGGCCGCCGCCGCGGTGTTCGAGGCGCTGCGCGCCGCCGGCGCGACGCCGGTCGGCGATCGCGCCCTGGACGCCGTGCGGATCGAGCGCTTCGTGCCGCGCTTCGGCACCGACATGACCGAGGACACGATCCCGCTCGAGGCGAACCTCGACGCGGCGATCAGCTACACCAAGGGCTGCTACGTCGGGCAGGAGGTGATCGCCCGCGCCACCTACCGCGGGGCGGTGAACCGGCGCCTGGCGCAGCTCCGGGTGCCGCCCGGCACCGCGCCCGGCGCGCAGCTGCTGTCCGGCGAGAAGGCGGTGGGCCGCGTCACCTCGGTGCTCGAGCCCGACGGCCTGGCGCTGGCGTACGTGCGCCGCGATCACCTCGAGGTGGGCCGGCGCCTGCCGCTCGACCGGGGCGGCGAGGCCGAGCTCGTGAGGGTGCCGCCGCCGCGCGAGGGCGGTTGAGCCTCGCCAGCCGGAGGACGATCCGCTACACCTCGGCGCGGCCGGCGCGCGCCGGCCCCGGAGGCACCATGCGAAGGCTCCTGGCGGCGGCGGCGCTGTGCGCGCTGCCCGCGCTCGCGTCCGCGGCCCGGCCGATGCCGCACCCGATCGCGGTGGAGAGGCTCGACAACGGCCTCACCGTCGTCACCGTGCCCTTCGACGCGCCGGGGCTCGTCGCCTACTACACCCTGGTGCGGGTCGGCTCCCGCAACGAGGTGGAGCCGGGCCACTCCGGCTTCGCGCACTTCTTCGAGCACATGATGTTCCGCGGCACGAAGACGCGCTCGGCCGAGGACTACAACCGCACCGTGAAGGCGCTCGGCTTCGACGGCAACGCGTTCACCACCGACGACATCACCGTCTACACGCTGTTCGGGCCGAAGGCGGGGCTCGAGACCATCGTCGAGCTCGAGGCCGACCGCTTCCAGAACCTCGCCTACGGCGAGCCCGAGTTCCAGACCGAGGCGCTGGCGGTCCTCGGCGAGTACAACAAGAGCTTCTCGAACCCAGTCAACAAGCTCGAGGAGGTGCTGGTGGGCACCGCCTTCGAGCGCCACACCTACCGCCACACGACCATGGGCTTCCTCGCCGACATCCGCGAGATGCCGAAGCGCTACGAGTACTCGAAGCAGTTCTTCCGCCGGTGGTACACGCCCGACAACACCACCCTCTTCGTCGTCGGCGACTTCGACCGCGCCGCGCTGCTCGCCGCGGTGAAGCAGCGCTACGGCGGCTGGAAGGGCGTGGCGGCGACGCCGAAGCTCGCGGTGGAGCCGCCGCAGCGGAAGGCGCGGGCGGCGTCCGTGCCGTGGCCGAGCGAGACGCACCCCCGGACCATGGTCGGCTTCCACACGCCGCCGACCCGCGACGACGCCCTCGACGGCGCGATCCAGAGCCTCCTCGGCGCGTACCTGTTCGGGCCCACGAGCCCGCTCTACCAGCGCCTCGTGCTCGAGGAGCAGCTCGCGGAGGCGCTCTCGCCGCTCTACACCGAGCACCGCGACCCGCACCTGTTCGCGTACCTGCTCGTGGGCAAGAAGCCGGAGCACATGGCGGCGATCGAGGCCGGCGCCGACGCGGCGATCGCCGAGCTGCGCGCGGGCAAGGTCGACGCGAAGCGGCTCGCCGACATCCAGTCGAACAGCCGCTACGGCCTCTCGCTCTCGCTCGAGACGGCGAGCCAGCTCGCGCTGCAGCTGGCGTGGTACGCGGGGCCGACCGGCAACCCCGACTCCTTGAACCTGCTCTACGAGAACATGGCCAGGGTGACGCCGGACGACCTCGTCCGCTTCGCGAAGGCGCACCTCGTCGACGGCAACCGCACCGTGGTCCGCCTCGCCGCGGGGAAGGGGAGCCGCTAGATGCGCCGCCCGCTCGCCGCCGTCGTCCTCGCCGCCGCCGCGTGCGCGACACCCCAGGCCCGCGAGGCCGCGGCGCCCATCGCCACGCC
>CAZDGH010000283.1:0-5551 GCA_964504805.1 uncultured Myxococcales bacterium
CCTGGCTCGCGACGGCGCCCGAGGCCGGCGCGCTGCCGCTGGCCGCCGACCTCGCGCGGCGCGCCCGCCTGGTGCGCGCCCGCGTCGCGGCGCTCGAGCCCCGCCGCCGCCACGTCGAGGCCGCCGCCGCGTCCGCGCGCGCGCTCGGCCGCTCCCTGTTTCCCGCGAAGGACGTCCGATGAGAGCCGCCGCCCACCTCCTCTCCGCCCTGCTCGCCGCCGCCCTGGCCGCGGCGCTCGCCCACGGCGGCGAGGACCACGGCGCGATCCCGCCGCCGGCCTCGAGCGACGGCACCGACCGCACCGCGGCGACGTCGTCGGACGAGCTCGAGCTCGTCGTCCGCTGGCCCGCCCGCGAGGCCTCCGACGAGCCGCTGCCGCTCCGCGTGCTGGTCTCCGACTGGGCCACCAACACGCCGGTCGAGGGCGCGCGGGTCGAGCTCACCCTCACCGGCCCCGCCGAGGTGAAGGTCGAGGCGAAGCCGACGAACAGCCCCGGCGTCTACGAGGCGGCCGCGAAGCTCCCGAAGCCGGGCACGTACGCCGCGGCGGCGACGGTGCTCGCCGGCGAGGTCGCCGACGCGCTCGCGCTGACCGGGCTCGAGATCGGACCGCCGCCTCCGGCCGTCGTCGCCGAGGACGAGCACGACCACGGCCCGCCGCTCGGCTGGATCGTCGCCGGCGGCCTCGTCGCCGGGCTCGGGATCACGGTGTTGCTCCAGCGGAGGAAGCGCCGCGCCGAGGGCGCGATCGCGGCGCTCGCCCTCGCGCTCGTCCCGGCGGGCGCGCTCGCGCACGGCGGCGAGGACCACGGCGCCCCGGCCGGCGCCGCCGTCGCCGCCGCGCCCGGCGCGCCGGTCCACCTCGCCAAGGAGTCGCAGTTCCTCCTCGGCATCCGCACCAAGCCGGTGGAGGCGCGCGCCGTCGTCGATCGCCTCCGCGTCTCCGGCCGCGTCGTCGCGCCACCCGAGGGCCACGCGCCGATCTACGCGCCGCAGCCCGGCCGCCTGGTGGCGCCGCCCGGCGGCTTCCGCCGCCTCGGCGCGCAGGTGAGGAAGGGCGAGGTCCTCGGGGTGATCGAGGCGGCGCTCTCCGCCGGCGAGCGCGCCTCGTTCTCGGTGGAGGCGGCGCAGGCCGGCGGCCGCACCGAGGCTGCGGCGGCGAAGCTCGAGGCGGCGCGCCGGAGCCTCGAGCGGCTCCGGGGCCTCGCCGGCGTCACCTCGCAGGCGGAGCTCGAGGCGGCGGAGGTAGAGGTGCGGACCGCCGAGGCCGAGCTCGGCGCGGCCCGCGCGCAGCAGCGCGCCTACGGCGGCGAGGGCGGCTCCACCCGCTTCACGCTCGTCGCCCCGCTCGACGGCGTGCTCGCCGACGTCGGGGCCTCGCCGGGCGAGGTGGTCGATCCCTCGACGCGGCTCTTCCTGGTGGTCGACCCGCGCGAGCTCTGGGTCGAGGCCGCCGTCTACGAGGGCGACGTCGCCAAGGTGGAGGACGCGGCTCGCGCGCTCGTCTCGGTGGAGGCGTACCGCGGCGTGACCTTCCGGGGCGAGCGGCTCGCGGTCGGGCAGGTCGTCGATCCCGCGACGCGCACGGTGAAGGCCGTCTTCCGCGTGGAGAACCCCGACCGGAAGCTCAAGGTCGGCATGTTCGCCGAGGTGGAGATCGAGGCCGGCGACGGCGACCGGGCGCTGGTCGTGGACGAGGCCGCGGTCCTCGACCTCGAGGGGCGCCGCGTCGTCTACGTGCACACCGCGCCCGAGACCTTCGAGGCCCGCGAGGTCGCGCTCGGGCGGAAGGACGGCCCGGTCTACGAGGTGCGCGCCGGCCTCTCGAAGGGCGACCGCGCGGTGGTCGTCGGCGCCTACTCCCTCAAGAACGCGCCGGCGGCGAGGAACTAGCCGTGTTCGACCGGATCATCCGCTTCTCGCTGCAGAACCGCGTCTTCGTCGTCGCCGCCGCGGCGCTCCTCGTCGTCTACGGCGGCTGGGTGATCGCGCGGCTGCCGGTGGACGTATTCCCCGACCTCAACCGCCCCACGGTCACGGTGATGACCGAGGCCGGCGGCCTCTCGCCGGAGGAGGTCGAGACCCTCGTCACCCGCCCGATCGAGAGCGCCATGAACGGCGCGCCCGGCGTCGAGCGGGTGCGCTCCACCTCCGGCGTCGGCCTCTCGGTGGTCTACGTCGAGTTCGGCTGGGACACCGACATCTACCTGGACCGGCAGCTCGTCGCCGAGCGCCTCGGCTCGGTGGGCGCGAGCCTCCCCGAGGGCATCGTCCCGCAGATGGGCCCGGTCTCCTCGATCATGGGCGAGATCCTGCTCGTCGGCCTCGTCAGCGAGGACGGCTCGACGCCGCCGCTCGAGGTGCGGGCGCTCGCCGACTGGGTGGTGCGCCAGCGGCTGCTCACCATCCCCGGCGTCTCCCAGGCGATCCCGATCGGCGGCGGCGTGAAGCAGTACCAGGTGCTCGTGCGCCCGGAGAAGCTGCTCGCCTTCGACCTCTCCCTCGAGGACGTGGAGCGCGCCGCCGGCCTCGCCCAGGCGAACACCACCGGCGGCTTCCTGGAGAGGAAGAGCCAGGAGTACCTGGTGCGGAACGTCTCCCGCACCTCGTCGATCGAGGACCTCGCCGGCACCGTGGTCGCGTGGCGCGACGGCGTGCCGATCCGGCTGCGGCAGGTCGCCGAGGTGAAGATCGGCCCGGGCATCAAGCGCGGCGACGCCGGCGTCGACGGCAAGCCCGCGGTGGTGCTCTCGGTGCAGAAGCAGCCCGGCGCGAACACCGTGGCGCTGACCAAGAAGGTCGAGGAAGCGCTCGCGTCCCTCGGCCCGAGCCTGCCGCGCGACGTGAAGATCGTGCCGCTCTTCCGCCAGGCGACCTTCATCGAGGCCGCGGTCGGCAACGTCGAGGAGGCGCTCCGCGACGGCGCGATCCTGGTGGTCATCGTCCTCTTCCTCTTCCTGCTCAACTTCCGCACCACCGCCATCACCCTCACCGCCATCCCGCTCTCGCTGGTGGTGACCGCCGTCGTCTTCGACTTCTTCGACCTCTCCATCAACACCATGACGCTCGGCGGCCTCGCCGTCGCCATCGGCGAGCTCGTCGACGACGCCATCGTCGACGTGGAGAACGTCTTCCGCCGGCTGCGCGAGAACCGGCACGCCGCGTCGCCGCGGCCGGTGCTGCAGGTGATCTACGAGGCCTCGAGCGAGGTCCGGAACTCGATCGTCTTCGCGACGATCCTGGTGGTGCTCGTCTTCCTCCCGCTCTTCGCCATGAGCGGCATCGAGGGCCGGCTGTTCGCGCCGCTCGGCGTCGCCTACATCGTCTCGATCCTCGCCTCGCTGGTGGTCTCGCTGACGGTGACGCCGGTGCTCTGCTCGTACCTGCTCCCGAAGGCGAAGATCATGGCCGAGGCGCAGGACGGGTTCCTGGTGCGCTTCCTCAAGGGGAAGCAGCGCACCGTGCTCGGCTGGACGCTCCACCACCCGGCGAAGGTGATGGGCGGCGCGGCGGCGCTGGTCGCGATCGCGCTCGCCACCGTGCCCTTCCTCGGCAAGGAGTTCCTCCCGGCGTTCAACGAGGGCACCGCCACCGTGAACGTCCTCGCCGCGCCGGGCACCTCGCTCGAGGAGTCGAACCGCATCGGCACGCTGGCCGAGGAGCTCATCGGCTCGATCCCCGAGGTGAAGAGCACCGGCCGCCGCACCGGCCGCGCCGAGCTCGACGAGCACGCCGAGGGCGTGCACTACACCGAGGTCGACGTCGACTTCCACGACGAGGGCCGGCCGCGGCCCGAGGTGCTCGCCGACATGCGCGAGCGCCTCTCGCAGCTCGCCGGGGTGTCGGTGAGCCTCGGCCAGCCGATCTCGCACCGCCTCGACCACCTGCTCTCCGGCGTCCGCGCCCAGCTCGCGGTGAAGCTGTTCGGCCCCGACCTGCCGACGCTCCGCGCCAACGCCGCGGCGATCGAGGCGGCGATGGCGAAGGTGCCCGGGATCGTGGACCTGCAGACCGAGCAGCAGGTGCTGATCCCGCAGGTGCGGATCCGCGTCGACCGCGACCGCGCCGCCCGCTACGGCGTGCGCCCGGGCGAGCTCTCGGAGCTGCTCGAGAAGGCGCTCGCCGGCGCCACCGTCTCGCAGGTGCTCGAGGGCCAGCGCAGCTTCGACCTCGTGGTCCGCTACGCCGACGAGGCCCGCACCACGCTCGAGGGCCTGCGCGGCGCCCTCGTCGACACGCC
The DNA here is from genome assembly GCA_964504805.1 of uncultured Myxococcales bacterium. GTDB lineage: Bacteria > Myxococcota > Myxococcia > Myxococcales > Vulgatibacteraceae > CAZDGH01. The sequence goes on from CAZDGH010000283.1 coordinate 4,242, forward strand.
GGCGGGGCCGAAGGTGCCGCTCTCGGCGCTCGCCGACGTGGTCGAGGACCGCGGCCCGAACCAGATCGTCCACGACAACGGCGCCCGGCGGATCGTGGTCAGCGCCAACGTGCAGGGCCGCGACCTCGGCTCGGCGGTGCGCGAGGTGCAGGCGGCGATCGGCGGGCTCTCGCTGCCGCAGGGCTACTACGTCACCTACGAGGGCCAGTTCGAGAGCCAGCAGTCGGCGACGAGGCTCATCGGCCTGCTCTCGCTCTTCTCGCTGCTCGGGATGGTCCTGGTGCTCTACACGCACTTCAAGAGCCTGCGGATCGTCTGGCAGGTGCTGCTCAACATCCCGCTCGCGCTGATCGGCTCGGTGGCCGCGCTGTGGCTGTTCGACCTGCCGTTCTCGGTGGCGACGCTCGTCGGGTTCATCACCCTCTGCGGCATCGCCTCGCGCAACACCATCATGATGATCGACCACTACGTGCACCTGGTGCAGGTCGAGGGCCACGCCTTCGGCCCCGCCATGGTCGTGAAGGGCTCGCTCGAGCGGCTGGTGCCCGTGCTCATGACCGCGCTCACCGCCGGCCTCGCGCTGGTGCCGCTCGCGCTCGCGTCGGGCGCCCCGGGCAAGGAGATCCTCCACCCGGTGGCGGTGGTGATCCTCGGTGGCCTCACGAGCTCCACCCTGCTCGACATGATCGTCACCCCCGCGGTGTTCCTCCGCTTCGGCGGTCCCGCCCTCGCGAAGCTCGCCGACGCCCGCGCGCACCGCGACGACCCGTTCCACGTGCCGGCCCCCGCCCACCCGTGAGGAGACGCACCATGAAGGCCCGCCTCGCCGCGCTCGCGCTCACCCTCGCCGCCGCGCCCGCCCTCGCGCACGAGGGCGAGGCGCACCCGACCGGCCCGCACCAGGGCGCGCTCGCCGACGTCGGCGGCGTGCACTTCGAGGTCGACCTGAAGGCCGACGAGGTCTCGGTGTGGCTCTTCGACGGCGGCATGGCCCCGCTCCCGCCGCCGCCGGCGGCGAAGCTCACCTGGGTCTCCGGCAAGGAGGCGAAGGAGGCGGCGCTCGCCGCGTCGGGCGATCGGCTCACCGCCCGGGCGCCGATCGGCGCGGGCAAGGTCGCCGCCGTCGTGCTGGCCGCGGTCGGCGGCAAGCCGCTCGCGGCGCGGGTCGAGCGCGAGGCGCTCAACGAGCTCGGGATCCCGTACCACGACCACCGGGCGCTCCACGGCGGGCAGGTGATGATGAGCGCCGACGACCACGCCGAGCTCGTCGCCGAGCCGGGCGGCGTCTACAAGCTCTGGTACTCGGACGC